>JAEETX010000132.1 GCA_016286665.1 Oscillospiraceae bacterium | reverse complement strand
TCCAGAAGCCGCCGTAGTAATAGATCATACTGATGGTGGTGTTCACGTAGGCGGCCATGCCGTAGCCGAAGAACCAGCCCATGAGGCCCAGGCCGAAGCCGTAGGCCAGGATGAGGCTGATGGCGATGCGGCTGACGAACCCGTCCAGCAGGGCGATGATCAGGGTCAGGCGGGCGTTGCCGATGCCCTCGATGAAGGCCTGATAGGGGCACATGAGGGAGGTGGCGGGGACGGAGCAGGCCAGGGCCAGCATGAATTTCGGGCAGAGCTCCAGCACCGCCTCGTCCGAGGTAAAGAGGGAATAGATCTGCCGGGGGAACAGCAGGAACAGGGCCACCACCACGGCGGCGGTAATGCCCACGACGATGACCCCCACGGTGACCACCTGGCGCATGCGGTCCTGCTTGCCGGCCCCCATGTTCTGCCCCACCATGGTGGCGGAGGCAGCCATGATGCCGTTCATGATGATCCAGGGGAATTCCTCGATCCTCGTGCCGGTGCCGAAGGTGGCGGAGGCCACCACACCGTAGGAATTGACGAAGCTGGTGACAAAGAGCATGGAGATGGAAATGGCCGCGTTCTGCATGGCGAAGGGGACGCCCAGGCGCACCAGCTTTCTCAGGCATTCCCGGTCAAAGCGGAAGCTCTCCCGCTGAAAGTCGAAGCCGAACTTGTCCCGGCGGCGGTAGAGGTAGACCGCGGAGATCGCCAGGCTCACTCCCTGGCCGGCGACCGTCGCCAGGGCCGCACCGGCCACGCCCATGTGCAGCACCGCCACGGCCAGGATATCCAGCACCAGGTTCACCGAGGCCGCGATGGCCACGAACATCAGGGGATGCTTGCTGTCCCCCATGCCCCGGAACATGGCGGAGACCAGGTTGTAGCCGAAGGTGAAGACCGTGCCCGCAAAGGCGATGTGCAGATATTGGCTGGCGCCGCGGAAGGACTCCGGCGGGGTCTGGAGCAGCCGCAGGATGACATTGGTCAGGCTGAGGCCGAAGGCCGTGACGAACGCCGCGGCGCAGAACACCGTCAGGATCAGGGTGCCGATGGTCTTCTGCAGGTCCTCCCGCTTCCCCGCCCCGATCAGCTGGGCGATGAGGATCTGCCCCGCATTGGTGAAGCCCATGCAGAGGGCCGTGGTCATCCACATGACCCTGGTGGACAGGCTGACGGCGCTGAGGCCGGAGGAACCGACGACCCGGCCCACCACCATCATATCCACCATGCCGTAGGCGGTCTGCAGCAGGGTGGAGAGCATGAAGGGCAGGGCAAAGGTCAGCAGCTTGCGGGGGACGCTGCCCACCGTCATATCATTGATGATTTCCCGGGATCGTGCCATAGTTTTCTCCGTTTCACAATGAGATCACAAGTTTTATTATTATATCAGTTCAGCACGGGAGGTGCAAGATGGAAAATCCCATTCCGCTGGAAATCGAGCGCAAATATCTGATCCGCATGCCGGACGAGGGACTGCTGGACAGCCTGGCCGTCCGCCGGGACTGGATCGAGCAGACCTACCTCACCGCCGAAGCCGGCACGACCGAGCGCGTCCGCGCCCGCCGCAGCCCCGGCGGAGAAGCGCAGTACACCCACACGGTGAAAAAGCGCCGCAGCGCTCTGACGCGGGAGGAACGGGAGGAGGAGATCGGCCCAGACGCCTATGATGCGCTGCTGCGCCGCGCCGATCCGACCCTCAGCGTCATCCGGAAAACCCGCTGGTGCATCCCCTTCGAGGGACACATCCTGGAGGTGGACCGCTTCCCCTTCTGGACGGACCGGGCGCTGCTGGAGGTGGAGCTGGGGGACGAAGCGGAAGCCGTTACCCTGCCGGACTGGCTCGACGTCCTCCGGGAGGTGACGGAGGAAAAGGGTTATACCAACCGGGACCTGGCGAAAAAGGTCCCCTATGAGCCGCTGCCGGGCAGCGCCTTCGACGGCGCTTCCGACCCCATGAAGCGCAGCTGGGCGGAGATTCGGCTGGACAACATCGAGCACAACTACCGCACCCTGAAGGCCAGGCTGCCGGAGGGGAGCATCTGCCTGGGCGTGGTGAAGGCGAATTCCTACGGCCACGGGGCGCTGCCCGTGGCGCGGCGGCTCCAGGCCCTGGGCTGCGGCTATCTTGCCGTGGCCACCCCCGACGAAGCGGCCCAGCTCCGCGCCGGGGGCATCCGCCTGCCCATCCTGATCCTGGGTCCCGGCAGCCCGGACTGCGCCGCCGAGCTGGCGGTGCTGGAGGTGACCCAGGCCGTGAGCAGCCTCCCCCAGGCCGAGGCCCTCAGCGCTTCTCTCCGGCCGGGGCAGACCCTGAAGGTCCACGCCAAGCTGGAAACGGGCATGGGCCGCACCGGCTTCCCCGCGGGGGAGGACGGCGTGGCGGAGCTCTGCGCCGCCATGGCCCTGCCGGGTCTGGATTTTGAGGGGGTCTTCACCCATTTCGCCATGGCGGACGTGCCGGGCGACCCCTATACGGCGGAGCAGTACGGACGCTTCCGGGCGGCCATCGCGGCGGCGGAGGCAAAGACCGGCAAGGCCTTTCGCCTGATCCACTGCGCCAATTCCGGCGCGGTGATCCACACGCCCCTGGACTACGCCTGCCATATGTCCCGGCCCGGCATCGCCCTTTACGGTCTTTTCCCCGACAGCGTGACGGAAGGGATCGATCTCCGGCCCGTCATGGCCCTGAAAAGCCGGGTGGCCGCCGTCACGACCCACAAGGCCGGGGATACCATCGGCTACGGGCGCAGCTTTACCTGCCCCAGGGACATGCGCCTGGCCGTGCTCCCCCTGGGCTATGCCGACGGGCTGCGCCGGGGCCTCTCCAATCAGCTGGAGGTGGAGCTCTGCGGCGTGCGGGTGAAGCAGGTGGGGCGCATCTGCATGGACCTGTGCATGCTGGACGTCACCGACCTGCCGGAGGCGCAGGTGGGCTCCGTCGCCACCGTCTTCGGCGGTCTGGTCCCTGTGGACGAGCTGGCGGAGAAGACCGGCACCATCACCTACGAGCTCTGCTGCGCCGTCAGCCCCCGCATCCCCCGCGTCTATCTGGGCTGATTCCCACCATTTTCCAGCCCCGTGATAAGCTGGTAACAATTTTGTTGTTGCATTCCTGCGCGCGACGGGGTATGATACCTCTGCGCACCGTTCAGGGCGGCGCATGACGATCTTCAACGAGGTTCCCATATGAAAAAACAACTGCTCAATCTGGGCTGCCTGCTGCTGGGCATCCTCCTGGGCGTGGGCGGCTGCCTGCTGGTCAGTTTCCTTTCGGGGGGCAGCCTGAGCCGCCGCAATGCGCCGGAGACGGTCACCGTCGAAAGCGCCGGGCTGAAAAATGAAGAGCTTGCCAAGCTGGCCTCCGCCGTGGCCGACCGTATCGCCGCCGCGGATTTCCAGGGCCTCAGCGAATATGTCCACCCGGTCTACGGGCTGGTCTTCGCCCCCTATTCCACCGTCAACCTGGGCTCCAATCAGTGCTTCACCCCGCAGCGGGTAGCTTTTGTGGCGCGGGATACCAGCGTCTATATCTGGGGTGTGAAATACGGCGGCGACGAGCCCATCCAGATGACCGCCGGCGCCTATTTCTCCCGCTATGTCTATGACCGGGACTATGCCCGCGCGCCGGTCATGGGCTTCGATACCATACTCCGTTCCGGAAACGCCCTGGAAAACGTGACCTCCGCTTTCCCCGACGGGCAGTTCGTGGACCTGTATTTCCCGCCCAGCTCCCAGGAGGCCACCGACTGGCGCATCCTGCGCATGGTTTTCGAGGACTACGAGGGGGAAATGAAGCTCAGCGCCCTCATCCACAGCGAATATACCGACTGACGTCCTTATTCGCCGGAATGGCGGGCATCCGCACTTATGCGAATGCCCGCAGGATTCCGGCGAAACGTCCTTTTCAAAATGGAAGCAGAGCTTCCATTTTGAGAGGAGAAGCATAGGTATGATTGCCCGGAAGTGAATTCCGGGCAATCATTGTCTGTTTTTTTCACGGCTTGCGAGCTGCGAACTCTGCGAGGCTTTGACTGCACTTTTGCAGCTTTTACCTTTCATGAAACGGCGCAGTCCATGCATACTAACCGCGAAACCTTCATGAAAGGACGAATCAGAATGAAAAGGATCATTCTGCCCACAGCGGCGATGCTGACGATGGCGCTGCTGCTGGGCGGCTGTACCATGGACGGGGAAAAGATCATTGTCACGGACCCGCCCAGGGTCACCAGCAACGTGACCTCCTCCCCCGCTCCGGCGAGCCCGGAGGTCCCCGCCGTGACCCCTGACCCTCCCGGCGCGGGCAGCGAGCCGGACCGGGGAAGCGGTCTCACCAGCGGCAGCGGCCTCGACCAGGGCAGCGCACCCGGCGGCGTCGTCGGCGACGGCAGGGACCGG
>JAEETX010000048.1 GCA_016286665.1 Oscillospiraceae bacterium | reverse complement strand
CCGCATACAACGCAATCAATTGTTTCCATCGGACGAATGGCATCTACGCACCTCATGCCAAATCCATACCGAAAGAGCTGCCGTTTTGCTTCCTCATCATGTTCATATAAACAAATTGCATGTGACACCGCTCCGGCTTTTACCCACTTTTTTGCAGCAGCCTGATACAATGCCGCATAAATCCTGCCGTGATTTTCCATAACTGCGCCATTCGCACCCATGGGCGAAAAAACTCCTCTCACATCAGTGGAACGAAAAACATTCTCAAATGGTTCCACACTGCAAAGAAATCCGACCATTTTTCCGCCTTCAAATGCTGCAACACCGAAGCCATTTCCGGATAATTGTTTCAGTATTGGAATGCTTGATATTTCCGGAAGTTCCTGCGTAAATGCTCTCTCATAATTATATGCGCCAAGGGCAATTTCCGCTGCTTCCTTTGTATGTTTCGGTTCAAAGTCTCGAATGATCATTTTTCCCTTTCTGCAAATACCGATTTGTCGCGGTTTTCGGCTCCCCACACGCGCATAGTATAGAATGGATTTTTGAATCCGCATAGCCTTACTACCCTATGCGATCCCGCGGGCCGGAACGCCGTCCCGGAAAACGAGGATGTCCTCCACCGTCACGCCGAACACGGCGGCCAGCGCCACGATGTTGTCCAGGGTGGGCATGGCGTCGCCGCGCTGCCACTTGTAGATGGCCTGGGGGGTGCTGAAGCCGAAGACGGTCTGCAGCTGGCGGACCGTCATGCCGGCCTCCCTGCGGAGCCGGCCGATATTCCTTCCGGTGGCGGTCATGTCGATGACCGGTATGCGATTCATTTTCTTTTCGCTCCTGTTCCGGCGCTGCGCCGGTTCGGAGCCGGCTCAGCTGGCCTTGAAATTGTAGATGGGCTTCAAAACTTCGATGACGTCGACGCTCTCCGTGATGACGTCGATGATGTCCTCCAGAGACTTGTACGCCATGGGCGCTTCGTCGATGGTCGCATCGCTGACCGAGGTGGTGTAGACGCCCGCCATCTCCCGGCGGAATTCCGCCAGGTCCAGGCCGGCCCTTGCCGCCGATCTGGACATGATGCGGCCCGCGCCGTGGGGGGCGGAGAAGTTCCATTCCGGATTGCCCTTGCCGATGGCGAGCACGCTGCCGTCCCGCATGTTGATGGGGATCAGCACCTTTTCGCCCTTGTGGGCGGCGATGGCGCCCTTGCGGAGGATCCTTTCCTCCGTGTCAATATAGTTGTGGACGGTGTGGAAAGCGTCCAGAGCGGTCAGACCGCAGCGGGAAGTCAGGATCTCCGCCATTTTCTCACGGCTGCGCCGCGCAAAGCGCTGGCAGACCTCCACGTCGAAGAGATAGTCCTCCAGATACGGGCCGTAGACGAAGCACAGGTCTTCGGGGATCGTGGTCTCGCGGCTCGACCAGTGCAGCTCTTTCAGCGCTTGCTGGATTTCGGCCCTGCGGCCTGCGGCCTTGTACGCTGCGATCAGCGCGTCGCGTTTGGCGAAGTATTCCTCCTTGCCCTTGTTCAGGTCGACGGCGAGGTGCTGGTAGTGTTCCGCCACCTGCTTGCCGAGATTGCGGGAGCCGGAGTGGATCACCAGAAACCGGGTGCCGTCCGCCGCGGCGTCGATCTCGATGAAATGGTTGCCGCCGCCCAGGGTGCCGAGGCTGCGTTCCAGATAGCGGGTATCCTTCAGGGCGCGGAAGCAGCGCAGCTCCGTCAGGTCAAAGCGCTCCTGCCGTCCCTCCCAGACGCGCTTGCCGGAGGGAATACCATGGGCAGCCTCGTCCAGCTTTTCCAGGTCGATCTCCCGCTGGGCCAGGCGCACGGTGTACATCCCGCAGCCGATATCCACGCCAACCACGTTGGGCACGGCCCTGTCCGTGATCGTCATGGTGGTGCCGATGGTGCAGCCCTTGCCGGCATGCACGTCGGGCATGATGCGGATCCGGCTGCCCTCGCTCATGGGATAGTCGCACATCTTTCGGATCTGCTCGACGGCTTCGTCTTCGATGACCTTGGCATAGCAGATCGCGGTATTCACTTTTCCTCTGATCTCCAGCATCGCTGTCACCTCAATGGTATAGGATAAGGCCGCCTGTCTCATACAAGACAAGCGGCCTCGGTTTATCTGCTCCGATCCCGGCGGGGTCATGAGATCATGCAGCCATGCAGCGTTGCCTTATATGCGCGCGCGAAAAGCGTATCCGGGCAATCCGTGCCGGATACAGGCCGTTCCAGATGTTCTTTTTGTGAACGGGCAAAGCAAAAGCTGCGCATGTCTCTTTCCTTTCCGGGCGAACGCCCTTTTTTTGCGGGCACTATATCACATCGTCCGCCTTTTGTAAATAAACCTGCGGTATAGAATGCGCTTGGGAGCGCCGCCCTACAGCGCGCCCAGGCTCCCGCCCGGTCCGTCCAGGGCCGCCTGGCCCAGCTTCCGCCCCAGCTCGCCGCGGCTGAGCCTTTCCACCCCCTCGATCAGGAGGATGCCCATGTCCCTGGCCCGCTGGCGGATGGCCCGCCGGGCGGATTCGGAACCGTGAAGGCGGCTGCACACCAGGGCCCGCACCGCGTAGGTCCCGCCGAAGCGGGCGGCCACGCTGTCCACCTCATAGAGGGCCTCCTTGGGCACGGAGCCGATCTTGCAGGAGACAAAGAGGGGCACGGCCCCGTGCATCAGCAGCCCGTCGATCTCGTTCATGGTGCCGCCCTTCTCCTCGCCGCCCTTCCAGTGGATCTTCGCGCCCATGACGGCGTCGGTGAAGAAGCCCGGCTCTCCCCGCGCGGCCAGGAAGACCTGCAGCTCCAGCAGGTCCCCGGCCCGGGTCAGGGTCCGCTTCACATGCGCGTCCCGGAAGGTGAGGGTGACGGTGCTGCCGTTTTCCCTGTAGCCGGAGATCAGCTTGGCCTTCAGCAGCCGGTCGATGTGGCTGCGGGCGCATTTTTCCGCGCAGGAAGCCGAAACGGTGAGACCGCCGCTGCGGCTGCGGGCGCAGAGGTTGGCCAGAATGGTGCACTGCTTTGTCCAGATCTGGGGGGCCTGGATATAGACCCGCCACAGCTCCTCCACGTCCTTTTCCAGCGTTTCCGGCAGCCGGAGGGCCATGGTATAGCTGCTCTCCGCCAGCTCCCCGCCCCAGAGGCGGAGATATTCCGCCACGGAGACGCCCCGGAGGGGACGGAACAGCCCGGGCTTCAGCTCCCTTGCGCTGCCCTTCAGCAGGCTCAGGGACTGCTTTCGCACATCCAGCTCGAACAGGGTCAAGGGCTGCGATGCCGCGGCAGCGCCCAGAGCCGCCAGCAGCAGGTCGCTGCCGCCGGTCATCTCAAAGCGGCAGTCCGGGTATTTGGCGAGGATATCCCGGATGGCGGCCCCGGCCCCGGCATAGTCCCGGTCCCCCACCCGCAGGAAGGTGAGCTGGGGAGAGGTCTTCCGCCCCCGGAAAAAGGCCCGGACCGCGGCGATGCGCCCGTCGGTCATGACGCTGCGGGAGCCCAGGAAGATGAGCTTTTCCGGCTGGAGACAGAGGGCGGCCAGCACGTTTTCCGAAACCTCCGTGGAGAAAAGCTCTGCGATCACCATACGCCCGCCCCCCTCTACAGAAGCAGATAGCCCGCGGCGACGCCCAGCGCCGCCGAAAGGCAAATCAGCGCGATAGGATGTACTTTTTTGAAAGCCAGCACCGCCGTGAGGGCGAAAATGCCCACGGAAACCCAGAAGGACAGCGTGGAAAAGACCGCCGCGGTCACTCCGCCGGGGAACAGGACGGCGGCGCCCATGGTGAGGATGGCGCTGCCGATGAGGCCGATGACGGCGGGCTTGAGGCCCGTCATGACGCCGGAGACGACCTTGCTTGAGCGGAAGCGCTCGTAGCAGCGGGCCACGATGAGGATGATGATGAAGCTGGGGAGGGCCACCCCCAGGGTGGCGCAGGCTGCGCCGGGGATGCCCGCCAGCCGGGAACCGATGTAGGTGGCGATGTTCACGGCAAAGGGGCCGGGGGTGGATTCGCTGACGGCCACGAAGTTCAGCAGGGTTTCCGTGCTCAGCCAGCCGTGGGCGGCCACCTCCGCCTGGATCAGGGGCAGCATGGCATACCCCCCGCCGAAGGTAAAGAGGCCGATCTTGAAGAAGGTCCAAAACAGGTCCAGACAGATCATTTCTTCGCCCTCCCCGCCCGGATGAGAGAGCTGACGAGCCCCGCCAGAGCGCAGCAGAGGATCACGATCAGCACGTTTACCTTGAGGACGGCCGCCAGAAGGAAAGCCCCGGCGGCGATGCCGTAGGACACGGCGCCCTTGGGGCACTTCTTGTACATGTTCCAGAAGGCCTTGAGGATCAGGGCCAGCACCCCGGCCCGAATGCCGAAGAAAGCGTACTGCACCGCCCGCAGGTGCTGGAAAGCGTCCAGGAGCCCGGCGACGATGAGGATGATGACGAAGGAGGGGAGGATGACGCCCAGGGTGGCGCAGGCAGCCCCGGCGACGCCGGCCACGCGGGAACCCACGAAGGTGGCGGAGTTGATGGCGATGGGGCCGGGGGTGCTCTCGGCGATGGCGATGATCTCCAGCACGTCCTCGTCGCTGATCCATTTGCGCCCCTCCACCGTCTCCCGCTGGATCAGGGGGATCATGGCGTAGCCGCCGCCGAAGGTGAACGCGCCGATCTTCAAAAAGGTGAGGAAGAGGGGGAGCAGTTGACTGCGCCCTCGTTTCTGTTCCATGCGTCCCCGCCTCCCGGTTTCGTAATATCCCTCATTCTACCTGAGGGGCGGGGAAAATACAAGCGGGAGAACGACAAAAAGCACCCGCCCATGGGAGAGACTGCGTAAGGAAGTCCTCTCAGGACGAATGGCGATCCACTATGACGCTCTGACGCAAGCCAAAGCGTCATAGTGAGTCATACGCTTTCGGCATGGATTGACTGCGCTGAGGAACAACAGTATAATTGGCTCTACAAATCGGGATTTGTGAAGGTGATCGGGATGCAGTTGAAAGTAAAATGGGTTTTCTTTGACCTCGGCTCAACGTTAATTGACGAAACAGCGGCAGACAACCGAAGGATTAGAGAGATGATTTCGGGCACGGATGTCACAGAGGAAGCATATCGTGAAAAACGTCTTGAGATGATCCGAAAAGGACGAAACGGAGACCTCTCTGCAATAGAATACTTTGCTCTGATCAAGATGCCGTGGCATAGCGAGGATGAGGTTCCATATCCTGATGCTGTGCCAACTTTGACAATGCTAAAGCGACGTGGGTATAGACTCGGTTTGATTGCCAATCAGAACTACGGCACAGAGCAGCGTCTGAAAAACTGGGATCTACATCATTATTTTGAAGTGATTGCTGCGTCCGCAGAACTCGGTATGGCAAAACCTGATCAGGCGATTTTTGAATGGGCTTTAAAGCAAGCGGATTGCAGGCCACAAGACGCAGCCATGGTTGGTGATCGTATGGACAATGATATAGCTCCTGCAAATCGTCTTGGAATTCATACGGTCCGATTGAAGCGTGGGCTTGGTGCTTATCATGAACCTCAGTCAGACGATGAAGTGGCAGAATATACAGTATCAACGCTTGCTGAACTTCTTGATTTGCTATGAAAGATTAAGCAACAAATTAAGCAACAAATTCCGGTTTGTCTTTGTCGAAAAGAGCCGCAGTAGGAAAAGAAGTGTGAGCCGCCAGACTCGCACCTCTTTTCCCTTCTTTGCGGAGCTCGCCCCAAAGGCGGGCGCTTTGATCGGGATCGCGCTTCATCCGTGCCGGCCGCTATTCAGGCGACCCGGCGGAGGACATCCCGAAATTCCGCCAGGTTTCGCCGGAGCAGGCGTCCGCGGCGGGTTCCCGGAGGAAACGGATGGCGCCGGAAGCGTCCTTATCCCTGCGGATATAGACTTCTTCCGCTTCGCCGGGAAGGGCATAGACCCCATAGCCGACAAAGGCTTTGACATTCGTCTCGAAATCCTTGGACGGGAACGCGTCCGGAACAAAGCTGCGGAGATTCCCCCGGAATTCCGCCCCCGCCGGAAGGCTGCCGTCATAGCCTCCCTCTTGAGGAGGCTCCCCATAGGCTTTCCGGTAATCCTCCTCCCGGAGATAGAGAATGTCGTCCACCCTCAGCCAGGCATATTGCAGCTTTTCCGCCGTGAAGCAGGCGTAGCTGCCGCTCATGGAAACATAGACCGCCTCCGGCCGTTCTTCGCTGACAAAGACCTCGCTGCCGTCGGGGACGAGGCCGGTCATTTCCTCCCGGGGAAAGTCCCTGACCCCTTCCAGCTTTCCCGCCGATATGTAGCCCTCCGGCAAGGCGTCCGCGGCCCTTTCCCCGCCCATGTAATAGAGCGTGCCCCCAACGAGGACGCAGGGCTTCTCCGCCGTGTTCTTCGTCTTCCCGCAGCCCGCAAGGGCGCAGAGGAGGAGCAGAGCGGCGAAAAGAAGCAGAGGCTTTTTCATGTCGGTCCCTCCTTTCAAAGCATTCGTTGATCATATAGACGCGGAAAACCGACCGATGTTCCCCACTGATTATAAAATCATGAAGCTTTCGCGTTGATTCTACGAAAGAGCCATGCAGCGTGTCGATCAACCGATGGTTGAGTATATCCCGAAAAAAAGCGCCGGAGCGGCAAACGCCGCTCCGGCGCGTCGGTTTCCGGGCATCACCGTTCCGGAAGGAAGCTCAGGGGGTCCACCCGGACTTCGTCCAGGGTCATGGCGAAATGGAGGTGGTTCACGTCGCCGATCTCCGCGTCAGCGGTGCTGCCCACCGCGCCGATCACCTGCCCCAGGCTCACCGTATCCCCGGCCTGCACCGTGGGCGTGCCCGCCAGGTTGCAGTAGATGCTGCGCAGTCCGGCCCCGTGGTAGAGCACCACAGTGACGCCGTACATCTCGTCGGTGTAGACCCGCTCCACGGTGCCGTCGGCGGCGGCCAGCACCTTCTGGCCCAGGTCTGCCTCAATGTCGATGCCGCTGTGGGTGCGCCAGTCCAGCATGGTGCGGTCATACTGCAGAGCGTCCACGCTGTAGGCCGCGCAGATATCCCCCTTGACGGGCCAGCCGAAGGCGGTGGCGATGACCTCCGCCGCTTCCTCCGGCGGCAGCTGGGCTGCTTCCAGGCTCTCCCCGGGCTCCTCCGTGGGCGGCGGCGTGGTTTCCGGCTCCTCCTGCCGGGGCGGCACGACCTCCGGCATCCAGGTGTAGATCACGCCGGGGTCCGCCGTGCGCCGGGGCTCCGCCGGCCGGTTCTGCAAACTGGGCTCTACGGGCTTCGTGCTGTCCATGGCGGCGGAAAAAAGCCAGGCCGTGACCCCGATGACCAGCACGCAGAGGAGAAGAATGAAATAGAAGCTGCGCTCTCCGATAAAGCGCAGGATGCGCAGAAGGATGGGTTCCCTCGGTTCCTTTTCGTTCAAGTGTTTCACCCCCAAAGATGTAAGAGACTCCGCGGAGAAGTTCTCCGCGGAGCTCTCTCATTGGGGATTATTCCCCCCGCCGGGGGATTTATTCAGACAAGCCGAAATGAGGCCGAAGCCTCGCAGAGTTCGCGCCCGCTCGTCATCGCAAGCTCCATATCATTCGCTTCGACCCAGAGGGTCAAAGCTCGTTCATTTCGCTGCTCTTCCTCTTCAAAATGGAAGCGCCGCTTCCATTTTGAGAAGGACGTTTCGCCGGAGTATTCAAGCAGTACCGCTCGCGGTGCTGCGCCGGATTCCGGCGAATAAGGACGCAGTGCGGGGAGCGCAGCGTAATCTCTCTCAAATCGGAGCCCAGCGAAGCGGGTCCGATTTGAATTTTCAAAGGTTGAAGAACGCCTTTCTCCCCAGGTACTGGGCCGCGTCGTCCAGCTCCTCCTCGATGCGCAGCAGCTGGTTATACTTGGCGACCCGGTCCGTGCGGCTGGGCGCGCCGGTCTTGATCTGGCCGGCGTTGAGGCCCACCACCAGGTCGGCGATGGTGGTGTCCTCCGTCTCGCCGGAGCGGTGGCTCACCACGGCGGTGTAGCCCGCGCGGTTGGCCAGCTGGATGGCGTCCAGGGTCTCGGTGAGGGTGCCGATCTGATTGAGCTTGATGAGCACGCTGTTGCACACCCCCAGCTCGATGCCCTTGCGGATGCGGCTGACGTTGGTGACGAAGAGGTCGTCGCCCACCAGCTGCACCTTGCCGCCCAGCCTGTCGGTGAGCATCTTCCAGCCGTCCCAGTCGTCCTCGGCCATGCCGTCCTCGATGGAGATGATGGGGTATTTCTCCACAAAACCGGCATACATCTCCACCATCTGCTGCGGGGTCATGGTGATGCCCCGCTTGGGCAGGTGATAGCAGCCGTCCGCCTTGTCATACCAGTCGGACACCGCGCCGTCGATGGCCAGCATGAAATCCTCGCCGGGCTTGTAGCCCGCCTTCTCGATGGCGGTCACCAGGGCCTTCAAGGCGTCCTCGTCGCTGTCCAGGTTGGGGGCATAGCCGCCCTCGTCCCCTACGCCGGAGGCGGGGACCACCTTCTTGAGGGTGTGGAATACCTCGGCGCACATCCTGAGGGCTTCCTTCCAGCTCTTGGCCCCCACGGGCATGATCATGAATTCCTGGATGTCCACATTGGAGCCGGTGGCGTGGGCGCCGCCGTTGAGTACGTTCATCATGGGCACGGGCAGGGTCTTGGCGTTGGCGCCGCCGATATAACGGTAGAGGGGGAGACCCAAGGCGTTGGCGGCGGCCTTGGCGCAGGCAAGGGACACGCCCAGGAGGGCGTTGGCCCCCAGGCGGGTCTTGTTGGGGGTGCCGTCCAGCTCCCTGAGCAGGTTGTCGATGGAAACCTGGTCCATGGCGTTCAGGCCGATGACGGCCTCCGCGATCTCCCCGTTGACGGCGGCCACGGCGGTCTCCACGCCCTTGCCCATATAGCGGCTCTTGTCCCCGTCCCGCAGCTCGCAGGCCTCATAGACGCCGGTGGAAGCGCCGGAGGGCACCGCCGCCCGGCCCATGGTCCCGTCGTCCAGCCAGACCTCCACCTCCACGGTGGGGTTGCCCCGGCTGTCCAGGATCTCCCGTCCCAGAACGTCCACGATCTCCAGATATTTGCTCATGTCCGAATTCTCCTTATCATCATATTTCCGCGGTATTTTATTTTTCGATCAGACTCACGCCCGTCATTTCGGCGGGCTGCTCCAGGCCCATGAGGCTCAGAACGGTGGGGGCGATGTCCGCCAGCCGCCCGTCGTGCAGCTTCACGTCCGCGCCCCGGATGAGGAAGGGCACCGGGTTGGTGGTGTGGCCGGTGTGGGGGGTGCCGTCGGGGTTCCAGACCACCTCGGCGTTGCCGTGGTCGGCGGTGACGATGCTGATGCCCCCGGCCTCCGCCGTGGCCCGCACCGTTTCCATGACGCACTTGTCCGTCACCCGCACCGCCTCCAGGATGGCGTCCCAAACGCAGGTGTGGCCTACCATGTCGCAGTTGGCGTAGTTCACCACCACCAGGTCATAGGCCCCGCTGCGGATGCGTTTGCACACCTCCTCGCAGACCTCATAGGCCCGCATCTGGGGGATCAGGTCATAGGTGGGATATTCCTTGGGGGAGGGGATCAGCACCCGGTCCTCCCCCGGCAGAGTCACCTCGCTGCCGCCGTTGAAGAAGAAGGTGACGTGGGCGTATTTCTCCGTTTCGGCGATGCGCAGCTGGGTCATCCCCAGGCGGCTCAGATATTCTCCCAGGGTGTTTGCCGGTTCCTCCGGCGGGAAGGCCACGCGCACGTTGGGCAGGTCCGCGTCGTATTGGGCCAGGCAGACGAAATCCACGGGGAAATACCCGCTGACGCGCCGGAAGCCGTCGAAATCCGGGTCGCAGAAGGCGCGGGTGAGCTCTCTGGCCCTGTCGGGCCGGAAGTTCATGAAGAAGATGCTGTCTCCCTCACGAACCAGGCCCTCGGGGCAGCAGAGCACCGGCTCCACGAATTCATCCGTGACGCCCGCGGCGTAGGATTCCTCCATGGCCCGCACCGGGTCGCCGCAGGGCTTCCCCGTGCCTGCCACCAGGTTTTCATAGGCCCTTTGCACCCGCTCCCAGCGCTTGTCCCGGTCCATGGCGTAGAAGCGGCCGCAGAGGGAGGCCACCTGCCCCAGGCCGATCTCCCGGCACCGGCGCACCGCCTCCTCCACATAGCCCTTTCCGGACTGGGGGGAAGCGTCCCGCCCGTCCATGAAGCAGTGGAGCCAGGCCTTTTTCACGCCCTTGTCCTTCAGCAGCCGCAGCAGGGCCCAGACGTGATGAACGTCGCTGTGGACGCCGATGTCGCTGAGGAGCACGAAGATGTGGGCCGAGACCTCCGCCTGAGCGCAGCGCACGGCGGCGGAGGCCAGGACGGGATTGACGAAAAAGCTGCCGTCGGCAATGCTGTTGGAGATGCGCAGCAGGCTCTGGTACACCACCCGGCCCGCGCCGATATTGGTGTGGCCCACCTCGCTGTTGCCCATGGTGTCGGGGGGCAGGCCCACGTCGGGGCCGGAGGCGGCCAGTTGGCAGTGGGGGTTTTCCGCCCAGAGGCGGTCGAAATTGGGGGTCCCGGCAGCGAGAATGGCGTTGCCCGCCTTTTCCGGGCTGAGGCCGAAGCCGTCCATGATGATCAAAGTTACCGGTGTTTTCATAGCTTTGCCGCTTCCACGATCTGACAGAATTTTACGGGGTCCAGGCTGGCCCCGCCGATGAGGCCGCCGTCCACGTCCGGCTGGGCGAGGAGCTCGGCGGCATTGGAGGGATTCATGCTGCCTCCGTACTGCACCGTCACAGCCCGCGCGGTCCGGGCGTCGAATTTCTCCCGGATGGCGGCGCGGATCTCCCGGCACATCTCCTGGGCCTGGGCGGGGGAGGCGGTCCGCCCCGTGCCGATGGCCCACACGGGCTCATAGGCGACGACGGTCTTCCGCATGGCGGCGGCGTCCAGCCCCGCCAGGGCCAGCTTCAGCTGGGTGCGGACCACTTCGGTCTCCGCTCCCGCGTCCCGCTGGGGCAGGGTCTCCCCCACGCAGAGGATGGGGGTCATGCCCGAAGCCAGCACCCGCTGCAGCTTCCGGCCGATGAGCTCGTCCGTCTCGCCGTGATAGGCCCGGCGCTCGCTGTGGCCCACGATGACGTATTTCACGCCGGCGTCCCTGAGCTGGGCGGCGGAGATTTCCCCGGTATAGGCCCCGGAGGCCTCGGCGGACACGTCCTGCACTCCCAGACTGACCCGGCTGCCCCGCAGGAGGCGCAGCAGGGGGGCGGCCATAATGGCCGGGACGCAGAGCACCACCTCGCAGGCGCGGTCCTTGGGCAGCCGGAGCTTCAGCTCCCCGGCATAGTCCTTCAGCCCGGAGGGCAGCAGATTCATTTTCCAGTTGCCCGCGATGACGGTTTTGCGGTATTTCGGATTCATGGCGTTTCCTCAGGCGTCCGGCAGGCAGGCGATGCCGGGCAGCTCCTTTCCTTCCAGGAATTCCAGGCTGGCCCCGCCGCCGGTGGAAATGTGGCTGATCTTGTCCGCCAGTCCGGCCTTCTGCACGGCGGAAACGCTGTCGCCCCCGCCGATGACGGTGGTGCCCTTGCAGGCCGCCATAGCCGCCGCCACCGCCATGGTGCCCCCGGCGAACGCCGGCTCCTCGAAGACGCCCATGGGCCCGTTCCAGATGACGGTGCCGGCTTTCTCGATCTCAGAAGCGAAAAGCTTCCGGGTTTCGGGGCCGATGTCCAGGCCCATCCAGCCGTCGGGGATCTGCCCGTCGGGAACGACGCGGGGCTCCTCACCGCCGGAAATGGCGGTGGAGATCAGGCTGTCGACAGGCAGCAGCAGCTTCACGCCCTTTGCTTTTGCCTTGTCCATCATCTTCCGCACGTAATCCAGCTTTTCCTCGTCCAGCAGGCTGCTGCCGATCTGCCCGCCCAGGGCCTTTGTGAAGGTGTAGGACATGCCGCCGCCGATGAGCAGGGTGTCCGCCTTGTCCAGCAGGTGGTCGATGACCGCCAGCTTGTCCGCCACTTTGGCTCCGCCCAGCACGGCCACCAGCGGCCGCACGGGGTCTTCCACCGCGCCGCCCAGGGCCTTCAGCTCCGCGGCGATGAGGAAGCCGCAGTAGGCGGGCAGGTAGTCCGCCACCCCAGCGGTGGAGGCGTGGGCCCGGTGCACGGTGCCGAAGGCGTCGGACACATAGAGGTCCGCCAGGGAAGCCAGGGCCTTGGCAAAGTCGGGATCGTTCTTCTCCTCCTCCTTGTGGAAGCGGAGGTTTTCCAGCAGCAGGACCTGGCCCGGCTGCAGGGCCTTCGCCATGGCCTCGGTCCCGGCCCCCACACAGTCGGGGGCCATCTGCACCGGCAGCCCCAGCAGCTCGCCCAGGCGTTCGGCCACGGGCTTCAGGGACATTTCCGGCACGACCTGGCCCTTGGGGCGGCCCAGGTGGGAGCAGGCGATCACGCTTCCGCCCTCCCGGAGGATGAAGCGGATGGTCTCCAGGGCGGCGCGGATGCGGGTATCGTCCCCGATGACGCCGTTTTTCAGGGGCACGTTGAAGTCGCAGCGCAGCAGCACCTTTTTGCCCCTGAGGGGCGCGTCGGCGACGCTTTTCTTGACGTAGTTCATGGATTGACCTCCTTGATTTGGGGTTCCTGTGATGAATGGAACGGCTTTCAGACGAGACCGGGGAAGCCCTGCTGCCGCAGCGCTTCATAGCACAGAAGCGCCACGCTGTTGCCCAGGTTCATGCTTCGGGCCCCCGGGATCATGGGGATGCGGATGCAGCGGTCGGGGTATTTCTCCCGCAGCCAGGCGGGCAGCCCCGCGCTCTCCCTGCCGAAAAGGAGCCAGCATTCCGCCTCGAAGGACACGTCCGTGTAGCGCACGGCCCCCTTGGTGGTGGCCAGCCAGAGGGGCTTGTCCCCCTCCCGCCGGAGGAAATCCCCGATATTCTCATAGACCCGCAGGTCCAGCAGGTGCCAGTAATCCAGCCCGGCCCGCTTCACGGCCTTTTCGGAAATGTCGAAGCCCAGGGGGCGGACCAGGTGCAGCCTCGCCCCGGTGATGGCGCAGGTCCGCGCGATATTTCCCGTATTTTGTGGTATCTCCGGTTCCACCAATACTATATTTACCATTTCTGCCTCTCCTCCGGCCCGGCGCGCAGGCTCTGCTACATTGTAGTACGCACCGGGGGGATTTGCAAGCGAAAATTGACGAAATAGTTCGGAAAACCCCGTTGAAATTTGCCGAAACCCGGTGTTTTTGCGGCTGAAAAGTTATCAAAAATGATAGTTTTGCAGGAAATGAGAAAAAGGCTTTACAAAGCGGAAAGCGAGTGCTATAATGACCGGGCACTAAGGAACCCCGGGAATGTGCGCCTGTAGCTCAGTTGGATAGAGCGTCTGCCTCCGGAGCAGAAGGTCGTGCGTTCGAGTCGCGTCAGGCGTGCCAGGTAAAGACGACTTGCGAAAGCAAGCCGTCTTTCCTGATTTACGGGGGGTTTCTTTTGACTAACTGAAGTACGCGTACACGTAGACGTATGGGAAAGGAGTGGGACCGTGGACAACGCGAAAGCGGCCCAGAGGGTGACCCTGGTGGGCCTGGGGGCCAACGCCGGCCTCTGCATCCTGAAGCTGGCCGTCGGATTTCTGGCCCATTCCAGCGGCCTCATCTCCGACGCGGTGAACTCCGCCTCCGACGTGCTGAACACCCTGATCGCCATGATCGGCGTCCGCATCGGCAACAAGCAGGCGGACGACGACCATCCCTACGGGCACGCCCGCTTCGAGTGCGTGGCCTCGCTGCTCCTGGCCTTCCTGGTTTTTGCCACCGGCCTGGGCATCGGCTGGAACGGGGTGAAGGCCATCATCTCCGGCGGCGAGGGGCTGGAGACGCCCGGCGTCCCGGCTTTGGCTGCCGCGGCGGTGGTTTGCGCGGCCAAGGAGCTTCTGTACTGGTACACCATCCGGGCGGCGAAGAAGCTGGACAGTCTGGCCCTGAAAGCCAGCGCCTGGGACCACCGCAGCGACGTGTTCGCCGCCCTGGGCGTCTTCGCGGGCATCCTGGGGGCGCGGCTGGGGGTCCCCATCCTGGATGCGGTGGCGGGCGTCGTCATCAGCATCCTCATCCTGCGGGTGGCGGTGAACATCTTCATGGAAGCCGTGAACCAGACGGTGGACAAAGCCTGCGAGCCGGAGCTGGAGGGGCGCTTCCGCACGGCGGCTCTCTCACAGGGGGGCGTCCGCCGGGTGGATGAGCTGCGCTCCCGGCGGGTCGGCTCCGGCGTGTATGTGGATATGGAGATCGCGGCGGACGGGAACCTGAGCCTTCGGGACGCCCACGATATCGCCGAGCGGGTGCATGACGCGGTGGAAGCCTGCGAGCCGGGCATCCGCCACTGCATGGTCCATGTGAATCCCTACACCGGGGATAACGGGGAAGGGGGCTGACAGAGATGGGCGACGACCGCCGTATTGTTCGCCCGGGAAAACGGGCGGGGCGCACCATCGCCCTGTGGCTGGCGGCGCTGCTTTTCGCCGCGGCCTTCCTGGGCTGCACGGGAAATCAGTACACGGAAGATGAAAAAGCCGCCGCAGGGGAAAAGGGGCGGAAGATGATGCAGGAGTGGCTGGAGCGGGAGCTTCCCGGCGCAGAACTCCTCAGCGCCGAGCCCTATATTTTCCACAACCCCGGCCTCGCGCCTTATAAGCTGACGGAGCTGGTTTCCGGGACCTTCCGAAAAGACGGGCAGGAGCAGGCATATTGGCTGAATACCTCCAGCGGCGAAGTCTGGCTGGAACAGAGCCGGGAAACCATGGAGGAGCTGGAGAAGCTGTGCAGTGAATGCGCGGCGGAAGCGCTGGGGTTTCACAGCGGGGATTACCGCTATGAGAGCGAGTCCGGCGGAGTGTACTTCGACATCGGTGTGCGGGACAGACCGCTCATGCTGCTTCCCGCGGGATTCGTCCTTTCAGGCAAGACGCTGGAGGAATTCCTGCATGCCCCGAACGAACGCCCGGCCCTGCATGTCAGCCTCTGCTACAGCGTGCCGGACGAGGTTTCCCTTGCCGGCTTTACCCTGGCTGACATCCGCCGCGTGCTGGACGAATACGGTCTGGAGGGCAGCGTCTGCCTGGATAACGGAAGCGAGTCCCTCTCCATGAACGCCGGAAAAGTACGCTATGAGCGCTGGGGCTTCCTGGACCTGCCGGACTTCCGCGTTTGGGCGGCGGTGACCGAGCGCAGCGAAAAGGCCGATCCCGAGACGGGGGAGATCACCGCGGAAACCCTGGAGCTGGACGCGCAGCGCGACCTTGCGGTGGAGCGCACGGCGGAAGGATGGAAAACGACCTTTCCCGGCGGCTACTTCTTCGCGAGGGTCTACGCCTATGACGACTCGCCCCTGCTGGAGCAGACGCTTGTCTGGCGGGCGGAAGGGGAGAGCCAAAGCGACGGCGACCGGTCCCTTTACTGGAAGGAGACCGACCTGGGATGGGCCCTCACCTTCAGCGACCGGGAGGAACCCTGCAGCCTGTCGGAGGAATACCTCATCGCCGTAAAGAATGGATAAAACCACCCCGCGGTATCTGCCGAGCGCAGATACCGCGGGGTTATTCCTGCTTGAACAGCCTCCCCCATGGAGGTGGAGAAGCTACCAGCCCCAGTCCTTTTCCCCGGCGGGCAGGATGGGCTTCGGCGCTTCGGCGCTAAGGGCGGCGGCCAGCAGGAATTTCCGAAAGGGCTCCAGCCGGGGCAGCAGCGCAGCGACCCTGTGCGCAAAGTCGTCGAAGGAGCCCAGCTCCCCGTCGGGGAAATGCTCGGTGACCAGCCAGTTTTTGTAGCGAAGCCATTTCGCCGCCGGGTGGTCCGGGGCGTAGCCCCTGGGCAGGGTCTTGAGCCGGTCCCCCTCCAGAGTCAGCCGTCCCTCCTCCAGGATGGCCTCCCACTCCGCCTGGTTGGCGGCGATATAGTCCCGCACCCGGTTCACCTTCGCCGTCTCCTCCAGAAACAGGCCGGTGCCGAAGATCGTCGCCCCCGGCTCCACGCAGAGGAAATAGCCGATGGGCAGCCAGCTTTTCCGGTCCGCGGATATGTAGGCCCGGAAGGAGGGATTGTAGGGGGGCACGTTCTTATAGTAGCGCATGTCCCTGGCGATGCGGTAGACCCAGTCCTTCGCGTCCATATACAGGATGTCCCCGCCGATCTCCGGGGAAGCCTCGGCGACGACATAGCGCAGCTGGTCCAGCAGGCGGAGGAAGTCCTTCCGGGCTTCCTCATATTGGCGGTGGTTGGCATGGAACCACGTGCGGTCATTGTGGTCGCGCAGACCGGCGCAGTATTGGAGCATACGGTCAAAGGGCATGAAGCTCATCTCCATTTCAAACTTGTCCGGGCTTCCTCCAGAAGGGCGGCCAGGTCCGCACCGTGACTGCGGCAGATGCGCTTGAGGCCGAAGAGACAGTCCGGGTCCCCCGTGAGAAGGTTCACCCCGAAGTCGCAGGTCAGGGTGGCGCGAAAGCCCAGCTCTTGCAGGATCTCCTCGCTTTCCTCGCTGTAGCGGCCGTAGGGATAGGTGAAAACGGCGCATTGCCGCCCCGTTTCCGTCCAGATGCGCTCCTGGGCGCGCAGTACGTCGGAGGCCAGCCGCCGGGCGTAAGCGCCCCGGCTCTCGCCCGGGAGGCGGTCGCAGCCCCAGCCGCCCCCCCGGGGGCGGTGCAGATCGTAGCTGTGGTTCTGAAGCTCCGCAAGGCCGCTGCCGGCCAGTTCGCGGAGCTGGGGCCATGCCAAGTGGGCGAAGCGGGCATTTCCCGGTCCGTAGGCGGAAAATTCGTCGGCAGAGCCCGCGATGACGGAGAGCACCATGGGCGCGCCCGCCTCCCGCAGCAGGGGCAGCACCCGGTCGAAAGCACTGTAATATCCGTCGTCGAAGCTGAGGACGACGGGCCTGTCCGGCAGGGGCGCGCCTTCGTCCACAAAGGCGATCACCTGCCCCATGGTGACAGGATCATAGCCCGCCTCCCGCAGCCAGAGAAGGTCGGAGCGCAGCTCCTCCGGGGTCACCCGGTCCTTGCCCGGCGCTGCGTCGCCGACGTCGTGATACATCAAAATGGGCAGGATGACGGCCTCCTCCCGCGCGCCGGGGGAAAAGAGGAGGGCGAGCGCGGTCATCGTCAGAAGAAAGCAGCTTCGGAGCATATCCGACCTCCGATCCGAACCGATTCTCCCATGAGTATGCGCGCTTCGACGGGGGATAACCGAAAACCATTGTAGCAAAACAAAGGAAAAAAGTAAATCACAGACAAACGCGCACGCTCCCTTGTTTTTTTCTCCGTGATTTGCTATGCTGAAGCTGTGCCAAAGGAGGAAGAACATGGAACGAACGACGCAATACCGCAGCAGCCGGAAAAAGGGCGGGGGCCGGGGCCTCCTGGCCGGACTTGCCCTTATCCTGCTGATCCTCATCATATTGACCGGCGGCTGGTATATCCTCCACCGGATGGACGTCACCGTGCCGGAGGTGACGCCGAAGCCCACGACCGCGCTCACGCAGCAGCCCACGCCGCCGCCGACGCCGGCGCCCACCCCGGAACCCACCCCCGAACCGACGCCCACCCCGGAGCCTACGCCGGAGCCCAGCCCCACGCCGGACCCGGAGGCCGTGGCCGCTTTGGCGGCGGCGGCGCTGGAGCCGCCCCGGCGGTGGAGCAGGGAGGAGGCCCTGGCCCGCCTGGAGGAATTCAGCCGGTGGGACAGCCGCTTCCTGGAGCTGCGGGACGGGGCGGACCGGTTCTCGGACCATCTGCTGATCGACGCGGCCAACAACCCGGAGCTGCTGGAGCTCCTGCTGGATTACCCCAAGGAAAACGTGGAATTCGGGGAATTCACGGAGGAGGAGCTGCGGGGCGAAGTGCCGCTGCTGATGCAGTATGACCCTCGCTGGGGCTACTATCCCTATGGCAGCAACATTCTGGCCGCCACGGGCTGCGGCCCCACCTGCCTGAGCATCTGCGCCCTCCATTTCACCGCGAACCCCGAAGCCACGCCGGACCGGGTGGCCCAGTGGGCCCTGGACCATAATTACTATGTCTACGGCGCCGGCACCGCCTGGGCGCTGTTCACCACGGGCGCTGCCCATTGGGGCCTGGAGGGGAAGGAGCTGGGATTGTGGAAGCAGGGCATGATCAACGCCCTGGACGAGGGAAAGTGGATCGTCCTCATCATGGACGACGGGAAGTTCACCGTTTTCGGCCATTTCATCGTGCTCTGCGGCTATGACGACGACGGCTTCATCGTGCTGGACCCCTTCAGCAAGGCCCGCAGCAGCGTCCGCTGGACCTATGAACAGATTTCCGGAGAGATCAGCAATCTCTGGGCCATCCGCGCCGCCCCGGAGGCAGAAAGCGGCGGCTGATATCGCATTCTTTCCGGGGAACCCGGAGCATATCTTCATACAGGAAAGGGGTTTTCATCGTGAAAAAGTACATCGCGGAATGCATCGGCACGGCGACTCTGGTGCTGCTGGGCTGCGGCACCGCCATGCTGGTGGGCTGCGACGCCGCCTCCGGCAGCGGCTATCTGCTGACGGCCCTGGCATTCGGCCTCGTGATCGTGGGCATGGCCTACTGCGTGGGCAACGTCTCCGGCTGCCACATCAACCCGGCGGTGTCCCTGGGCGTGCTCCTCACCGGGGGCATGAGCGGCAAGGACTTCGTGGGCTATGTGGTCTCCCAGATCGTGGGCGCGCTGATCGGCAGCGGCCTCCTGGCCCTCATCTTCTCCCTGGGCGGCGTCACGGACATGACCGGCGGCTTCGGCTCCAACGGTCTGGCGGGCGTGGGGGGCAATGCCCTGGCCGGCCTCATCGTGGAAATCGTGCTGACCTATATCTTCGTGCTGGTCATTCTGGGCGTCACCGATAAGAAGGCGGGCCACGGCTCCTTCGGCGGCCTCATCATAGGCCTCAGCCTGGTGCTGGTGCACATCCTGGGCATCGGCCTCACGGGCACCAGCGTGAACCCCGCCCGGTCCATCGGGCCCGCCATCGTGGCCGCCATCGCCGGCAACGGCGCGCCCCTGGCCGCCCTGTGGGTCTTCATCGTGGGGCCCCTGGTTGGCGCGGCTTTGGCCGCCGTCACCCACAAGGCGTGGAGCAAATAAACATCCGGAAAACGCAGATCGCCCGCGGCTATCCGGCCGCGGGCGATTGATTTTTCGGAATCAGAAATACCATATCGCAAACCCAAAACGCAGCCGAGCGCTGCGTTTTGGAAAGGACGTTTCGCCGGAATATTCAAGCAGTACCGCTTGCGGTGCTGCGCCGGATTCCGGCGAATAAGGACTAGAGCAGCATGACCCCCGCCTGTTTGCAGATCTCCACCGTCTCCTCATCCCAGATGGAGGCCTGCACTTCGCCGATGTGGGCCTTGCCCAGCAGGAGCATGCTCAGCCGGCTCTGGCCGATGCCGCCGCCGATGGTGAGGGGCAGCTCGCCGGCCAGGAGCATCTTGTGATAGGGCAGCGCCCGCCGCTCCTCGCAGTGGGCGAGGCGCAGCTGACGGTCCAGGGAAGCCGGGTCCACCCGGATGCCCATGCTGCTCAGCTCCATGGCCCGGCCCAGCAGCTCGCTCCACACCAGGATATCCCCGTTGAGGTCCCAGTCGTCATAGTCCGGGGCCCGGCCGTCGTGCTTCTGCCCGGATTTCAGCGCGCCGCCGATGCCCTGGATGAAGGCGGTGCCGCATTCCCGGAGGCAGGCGTTCTCCCGCTCCTTGGGGCTGAGCTCCGGCCAGCGGTCCTCCAGCTCCTGGGCGGTGACGAAGGTGACCTCCCGGCTGAGCTTGCCCAGCACCCCCAGCTGGGGATAAATGGCCTGCATGGTGTCCTGTGTGTCGCAGATGGCCCTGACGATATCCCGCACCGTGGCCTTCAGGTATTCCACGTTCCGGTCCTGGGGCAGGATCACCTTTTCCCAGTCCCACTGGTCCACATAGACGCTGTGGAGGTTGTCCAGCTCGTCCTCATCCCGGCGGATGGCGTTCATGTCCGTGTAAAGGCCCTTGCCGGGGTGGAAGTCATAGCGCTTGAGGGCCAGGCGCTTCCACTTGGCCAGGCTCTGCACCACCTCCGCCCGGGTGTCGGAGCGGAGGATATCGAAGGAGACGGGGCGTTCCACCCCGTTGAGGTTGTCGTTCAGACCGGAATCCTCCGCCACGAAGAGGGGGGCGGAGACACGGTAGAGGTTCAGCAGCGCCCCCAGTCGGTCCTCAAAAAGGCGCTTGAGCAAGGAAATTGCCTTCTGGGTGTCATAGATGGAAAGCAGGCTCTGATAGCCCTCGGGGATATAAGATTTCACGAAACAAACCCCCTGTTCGATGGAATAAGAGGATTTTAGAGAATTAAAAGGGAAAAGTCAAGGTCTTTTCCCCGCGAAGCGCGTGATCGCGGTTTTTGTAGGTGTTACGATGATGTGTGACAGTAAGTGAAAAAAGAGTGGCGAATAGAAGTGGCCTGTATTAAGGTTGAGTTGACGAGACAAAACCGAAAGGCAGGTGCCACCCTATTCGCCATGAATAAGA
>JAEETX010000131.1 GCA_016286665.1 Oscillospiraceae bacterium | reverse complement strand
CCATCAGCTATGACGGCACCGCCGCCCCCGAGACCTTCGCCAACTTCATCGTCTGGCTCTGCGGCGAGGACGCCAAGGACGTCACCGGCCAGGTCTTCATGACCATGGGCAAGTTCATCGGCCGCTACGCTCTGCCCGCCGTGGAGGGCGCCATGTTCGCCGACGGCGACGGCTGGAGCCTGGAGGAAGTCACGAAAAAGCAGGCCAATCTCTTCAAGAAGCCGGAAGGTCCCGCCTTCGGCAAACGGTAAGAACGCACTTCGGGGGTCCGGCAGAGCCGGACCCCCGCTCGTCCTGTGGGAGGAACAGCGATGAAGCTCTATGACGCTGTCTTCGTCGACCCGGTTCCGGTGGCCTATAAATACGGAATGATCGCGCTGATCCTGATCGCCGCGGTACTGATCGTCGCCGGGGTGATCCTGCTGCTGCTGCGCAGACGCCGCAAGGGCGCCGGGAAAGGCAAAAAGGAAGGGCCGGCAGAGAAATGAAGCTTTATGACATTGCCTATGAACCCATGGAGATCATCACTGAGGCCGTCTGGCCCATCCCTGCGCTGATCGCGGTGGTGGTGATCGCGGCCGCGGTGCTGATCCTGGCGCTGCGGAAGCGCCGGAAGAAGCAGGAAAAACGCTGAAGGGAGCAGGCGCATGCTTAGCGGCCCGAAGCTTTATGACGCGATCGCCGAACCCGTCCTTGTCGTTTTGGAAAATCTCTGGCCCATCGCGCTGCCGATAGCCGTCGTGGTGATCGTCACTGCAGCGCTGATTTTGATCCTGCGGCAGCGGAAAAAGGCGAAGAGAAAGAAAGATGAATGAACTGTTTTTGTCCCGGGCCTTTTTCGCCCGGGACGCGCTGACGGTGGCCCCCGCGCTGCTGGGGAAAACGCTGGTCCACGGCGATACCGGCGGCGTCATCGTGGAGACGGAGGCCTATGTCGGCCCCGGAGACCGGGCCTGCCATGCCTTCGGCGGGAAGCGCACAAAGCGCACCGAGCCGCTGTTCGGGGAAGCGGGACACGCCTATGTTTATCTCATCTACGGGATGTACTGCTGCCTCAATGTGGTAACGGGGCTTCCGGGTCAGCCCCAGTGCGTGCTCATCCGCGCCCTGCGGCCCAGCGCAGGGCTGGAGACCATGGCCCTGAGGCGGGGCGGCAAGCCGGTGAAGGAACTCTGCCGGGGGCCGGGGAAGCTCTGCCGGGCTTTGGATATCGGGCGGGAGCTGAACACGAGGGACATGACCGCCGGGGACTTCGTCATTCTGGGTGGAGAGGACATCCCGGAAGCGCAGATCGAGCGCACGAAGCGCATCGGCATCGACTATGCCGGCGAAGCCAGGGAGTATCTTTGGCGCTTCACCGTCAAAGGCGACCCGTATGTGTCCCGGTGAGGCCGAGCGGAGGCAGCGATGGGGATTCTGATCTGCGGACTCAACGGAGCCGGAAAAAGCACTTTGGGAAAGCGGCTGGCGGAGCGGCTTTCCTGGCAATTCATTGATAATGAGGATTTGTATTTTCCAAAAACGGATGATCGATACATCTATGCCAACCCCAGAGGGAAAGAGGAAGTCATCCGGCTTCTGGAAAAACGGATAGAGAATGACCGCCGTTTCATCTTTGCCGCTGTAAAGGGCGATTACGGTGAAAAGCTGCTTTCCCTTCTGGACTGCATCGCCGTCGTGGACGTGCCCAAAGAAACCCGGCTCGCGCGGGTACGGGAGCGATCTTTGCAGAAGTTTGGCGACAGGATACTTGCGGGCGGCGATCTGGACGAAAAGGAAAACGCCTGGTTCGCGCTGGTGGAGAGCAGGCCGGAGGACTACGTCGAAAAGTGGCTCGCAACCGTCGATCGTCCGGTGATCCGCGTTGACGGGACGCTGCCCATTGAGGAAAACGTGGAGTATCTTGCGTCGGTGGTGACGAAGACAAGACGATAGCAGATGCTTCCGTTCTCTGCTCTCCATAAACCCCCGTCCCCTGTAAACCCCCGTTGGGGGATCCAATGGGGGCGGAGCCCCCTTGGCAGGCGGGGAGGGATTCTTAAGGGGACCGCCCCTGCACAGGTCCCCTTAAGCGCATTTCTTTGGTGACTTTCTTTGTGCGAGCAAAGAAAGTTACCCGCCGGAGGCGACGGGACAGGGAAACGAATCGCAGACGCAAGCGGCGAATCCGCAGAACGCTCGGAGCTTTGTCCGCCGCGGCGGGGACAGGAGCAGGACGGGAGCGTTTCGCGCTGCGGCGCGACCTACTTTCGCTGCGCGGCGAAAGTAGGCAAAGACGCGCCGGGGGACCTATTCCGAGGCGGTCCCCCGGTCCCCTCCCCGACGGCTAATGGGGCTCCGCCCCCTTAGAACCCCTCGCGGGGGATACGGGGGACGAGAGAAAGCGTCCATTACACTCAACGCATTTGAATTGTTTAGAGGAGACAGGCGCTCGTGTTTGATATCATTCTTATGGAAAAAGCCAACAGCGCTCATATTCTTCCGCGCTTATTTCAAATACTTTCCGTCAATATGACCAAAATCGCTCCTACGGGAAACACCCCTGAACAGGATTATCAGATTTGGATCGCAGCAATCCATCCTTTGTTAGAATGTCAAGAACGTCAAATCCTTCTAATTAAGCAAACCGATTCTATCATTGGTTATTTTCAGTACTTTATCGACGATCAGGTTTTCAAAATGGAAGAAATCCAAATCATGCAGGCATACTGGGGTTCCGGCGCGTTTCGAGACCTTTATCGGTATCTTGCACAGCACATTCCCCATCATATCCGATGGGTAGAAGCATTTGCCAACAAGCATAACAAGAAATCTCAGGAAATCCTGCGGCATCTGGGACTAGAGGTCATAGGAGAAAGCAAAAATGGCAACAGCATTCATTTCAGAGGCGACTGTCAGCAAATGCTCGCGCATTATCGCTGATATTCCTACACAATACAGCCGGACTGCTCCATCGGGTCCCCATGGGGTTTACGGCGGATGAAAAACTGAACACCAAAAGGGTGATTGCAATTGAACGGAAGCATCCGTCAACTGAAACCGGAAGAGTTTCAAAAATGCAGCGATATCTGGGACCTGGAAAAGCACGCGGAAATGGCGACGCGGTTTCTTTCCGAGCTGCAAAGCGGGAACCGGCTGACATGGGTCTATGAGCAAGACGGACGGTTTCTCGGTGAAATCTCGTTGGTCAAAGAAAAAGACGACCCGGATTACACCGTTCCGGGGCGCCGCATCTATGTTTCCCGCCTGATCGTCCGAAGGGAAAACCGGCGGCAGGGCGTCGGGAAAGCCCTGGTGAAGCATGTGGTCTCCCGTGCGGCGGAAATGGGGTATTCCGAAATCTCCATCGGCGTGGACATGGACAACTACCCCGCCCTGCGGCTGTATTGGCAGGCAGGCTTCCGGGAACTCCTGTTCGTGGGCGAGGACGCGGACGGAAAGTATTTCAAGCTGCTGAAAAGACTGTCTCCATGAAAGCTCTTGCTCATAACCTTCTTTTCGGTTATACTATAATCAGGACGAGGTGAGCCGGATGCCCGATCAATTCTATTTCCATGAGCCTTTCAGCTTTGTCTGGGACGAGGAAAAGAACCGGAGCAACGTCAAGAAGCACGGTGTAGACTTCAAGACCGCGGCTTTGGTTTTCCATGACGATCTGCGGCTGGAATACCCTGATCCCGATCACAGCGAGGAGGAAGCCCGCTATCGCACGATCGGTCTGGTCCATGACGTGCTGACCGTCGTCTACTGCGACCGTGAGAACGGCATTACAGGGAATACGGACATCCGTATCATCTCCGCACGACTGGCAACGAGGTTGGAACGCAACGCATACAACAACAATATCATCGGCAGATATTGAGGATTGGAGGGAAAAGAATGGGAAAGGATATCCGATATATCCTGGAACGCGACAGGCGGCTGACCGAAGAAGAGATCGCCATGATCGAGGCTGCGCGGGAATTGCCCGAGGTCTATGATGCGGATAATCCCCCGATTGATCCCGTCGAAACACCGGAACAGTATGCCGCACTGATGCGCGCTGTCGGAGAGCGTAACCGGCGCATTACCGGACGCCGCGCAGGTTCAGCATAAAGCCCGATATAAGAACAGGGACGCTGCTAAAAATGATTTAAAGCAGCGTCCCTGTTTTGTTTTTCGCTTTTACTTCTCGAAGGTGGTGGCCAGGTTGCCCCAGGTCTCGCAGAAGATGGTCTCATCCATGGTCTTCAGGTTGGGGCTGATCTCCGGCTTGAAGTCCATGTTGGCGAGGATATCCTTCTCCAGGTCGATGCCCGGCGCGATCTCGATGAGGGTGACCTTACCGTCGATGAGCTGGAACACGGCCCGCTCGGTGATGTAAAGGACGGTCTGGCCCTTTTCGGCATACTGGCCGGCGAAGGTGATCTGCTTCACCTTCTTGACGAACTTGCGGATATCGCCCTCCTGGACGATCTCCAGCTTGCCGTCGCCCA
>JAEETX010000130.1 GCA_016286665.1 Oscillospiraceae bacterium | reverse complement strand
GCAGCGTCAGCAGAAAGCCCTGGCGCACTGAGAAGGGAGGGGTTGCTATGAAAAAGAATTCTCTTCTGACTACGTTCCTCAGGAGCAAATCCTTTCCCCTGATCATCATCCTCCTGGTCATGACCCTGGTCACCATGGTCATCTCCAGCGGCGTCCTCCAGGGTGCCCCCGTCTCCGCCATGTTCACGGACGGGTTCCTCTCCCGGGGCAACATCATTCAGGTGCTCTACAGCATGGTCATCCAGATCATCCTGCTCTGCGGCCTGGGCTGCATCCTCATCAGCGGCAACATCGACCTTTCCGTGGGCGGTCAGGCGGCCCTGAGCACCATGGTTTTCGCCTGGCTGTGCAAGCAAACTGCCATGCCCTGGGGCATCGCCCTGCTTATCACCCTCTGCGTGGCTCTCTGCTTCGGCCTTGTGAACGCCCTGCTGGTCAACAAGCTGCGCTTCCCCGCCTTCATCGCCACCATCGGCATGTCCTCCATCTACCGGGGCCTTTGCAGCGTCATGACCAAGGGCGACAACATCCAGATCGCAAAAGCCTCCTTCAACGCCATCGGGAAGACCAACCTTTTCGGCTTCCTGCCTGTGAGCTTCCTCTTCGCCCTGGTGGTGCTGGCCTGCTTCCAGTTCATGCTCAGCTACACCCGCTTCGGGCGGAGCATCTTCATGGTGGGCGGCAACCAGCAGGCGGCCCGTCTCAGCGGCCTCAACCCCGACCGGGTGCGCCTCATCATGTTCCTGCTCAACAGCGCCCTGGCCTGCATCGGCGGCCTGCTGTGGTCCGCCCAGAACAAGCTGGCCAGCCCCAACGCCATCATCGACGCCGGACCGGACATGCAGGTCATCTCCGCCGCCATCCTGGGGGGCATCGCCTTCACCGGCGGCTCCGGCAACCTGGTGGGCGGCCTGATCGGCGTCCTGCTGCTGAATATGTTCAAGAACATGCTCATCGTCATGGACATCCCCACCTACTGGACCGTGTTCGCCTCCGGTTTCGTGCTGGCCGTGGCCCTCGTTCTGGACTATGTCTCCAACGAACGGCGGCGCAAGGCACTGCTGGCGGCTTCAGCGGCCGCGGAGGCTGCGGAAGCCTCAGGAGGATAAGGAGCGGGGCCGTTGCCCCGCAGATCGAAATCAAGAAGGCGCAGTCTCGATAGGAGACGGCGCCTTCTGCCTGTTTTTTTGTATTCAGATAGCTTGCAATCCTGCTCTCGCTTCCGTCAAAACCGGCCTCAGCATTTCGCCCTCCCATTCTTCTCCCAGGGCGAAAAGGGCCTTTGCCAGGAAACGGCCTTCTTCCTCTCCCCCGCTTCCCGTCTTCGCCGCCAGGGCCCGGGCCGCGGCGAGGATGGCGATTTTCAGCTCCCTGACCTCTGCCGGGGCGGACGCCAGAAGAGCCATATCATAGTCCGCGTTCCGCCCGCAGGGGGAGGCGCATTCGCTGCACCGGGGCACCAGTCGTTTCTTCTCCTCCCGGACACGCCCGGTGAGTTCCGCCAGTTCTTCTTCCGTACGGTTCCCGGCGAGAGCCAGCAGCCCTTCCCTCAGGAGCCGCCAGGTCCTTTCGTCCGGCTTTGTGTCGCCGCAGGTAGCTCTGCTCAGGCCGATCAGCGCCCCGGTCAGGGCGTCCTTCCCGTCCATTCTCAGTCCTCCAGCAGTTCGCCGCCGCAGCTGACGGTGACCACCCGCCAGGGGATCTTTTTTCCGCTGTCCTGCAGGGCTTTCTTCACCGCGAATTCCAGACCGCCGCAGCAGGGCACCTCCATACGCAGCACCGTGACGCTGCGGATCTCATTGCGGCGGAATATCTCCGCCAGCTTTTCGCTGTAATCCACGCTGTCCAGCTTAGGGCAGCCGATGAGGGTGACGCGCCCCTTCATGAATTCCTCGTGGGTGCCCGCATAGGCGTAGGCGGTGCAGTCAGCGGCGATCAGCAGCTTCGCGTCGGCAAAAAACGGGGCATTCACCGGAACCAGCTTCAGCTGACAGGGCCACTGCCGGAGGCGGGACACGGGCTTTGCCGTGGCGTCGGGGACGGGATCGGCCTCTTTCGCCGTCAAGGTGCGGGCCTGCCGGCCGGGGCAGCCCTGCCCCTCGGTCCGCCGGGCCTTCTTGCTTTCTTCCACCGCCTTTGCGTCGTAGGCGGGCGCTTCCCGCTCCTCAAAATGGATGGCGTCCGCCGGGCAGGCGGGGAGGCAGTCCCCCAAGCCGTCGCAGTAGTCCTCCCGCAGGAGCTTCGCCTTTCCGTCCACCATGCCGATGGCCCCCTCGTGGCAGGCCGCCGCGCACTTCCCGCAGCCGGTGCATTTCTCTTCGTCGATATGGATGATCTTTCGCAGCATGATGATCTCTCCCTTCCCTTTCTTGACCTCTTGTCCTGTTTATACTATAATCCCAGGTGAATTTCCGTTGTCATAACAACGAAAGGGATGTTTTCATGGGGATCGACCTGAAATCCACCCAGCTGTTCCGGGGCATCGGGGACAGCGACCTGAAGGAAATGCTCTGCTGCCTGGGGGCGCGGGAGCGTGCCTACCGCAAGGGCGAGATCATCCTGGCCGAGGGGCAGGAAACGGACGCCGTGGGCGTGGTGCTCTCCGGCAGGGCCATCATCCAGCACAGCGACCTGTGGGGGGCCAACAGCGTGCTGAGCAACGTCGCCCCCGGCGCGGTCTTTGCGGAGACCTATGCCTGCATCCCCGGGGAGACTACCCTGATCCAGGTCACGGCGGCGGAGGACACCACCGTGCTTTTTCTCAACGTGGGAAAGATCCTCACCACCTGCTCCAACGCCTGCGTCTTCCACGCCCGGCTCATCCGCAACCTGCTCACCGTCTGCGCTGCCAAGAGCCTGCAGCTCAGCGAGCGGATCCTGCACACCACCTCCAAGTCCATCCGGGGGCGGCTGCTGAGCTACTTTTCCGACTGCGCCAAGAAAGAGGGCGGCTATTCCTTCACCATCCCCTTCAACCGGCAGCAGCTGGCGGACTACCTGGGGGTAGACCGCAGCACCATGTGCAACGAGCTGAGCAAGATGCAGAGGGAGGGGCTGATCCGCTATGCGCGCAGTCGCTTCACCCTGCGGGAGAGCGGCATGCTGTGAATCCCCGGTTTTCCTTTTTCTTAATGCGTATATAATTTTTGTTATAAGCATATTGTAATAGTTTTATTTGAATTTGCTTCCGTCTTCCGATAGAATAAGGATCAGGAAGATGTCAACTTACAGGAAGCTATTAAATATCAGTAAAGGTGGGAAAAGCATGATCCATACCAAACACCGCATCGAGTTCACGCCGGAGAAGTGCGTGGGCTGCCAGCAGTGCTACAAATCCTGCTTCGTGGACGTGATCCGCTGGGACGCGGAGGCCAAAAAGCCCGTGTTCCGCTACGTTGAGGATTGCGAGCACTGCTTCTACTGTCAAAGCGTATGCCGGAAGGACGCCATCAAGGTAGTCCCCGACTACGCAAGCGAGCATCTGCTCCAGCACTTTGACGCTTACAGGTGAGGTGAAGAAAATGAGTGAATGGAACAAACTGAACTGTGACGTCCTGATCATCGGCGGCGGCATCGGCGGCCTCAGCTGCGCCACTGCCATCAAGGAACGCAACCCCAACGCCGACGTGCTGGTGGTGGAGAAGAACTTCGCCGGATACGCCGGCAAGGCCAACCGCGGCGGCGGCGTGCTCCAGTATTTTGACCTGGACAAGATCAATCCCAAGGATTTCGTGGCTTTCCATACCGAGACCATCGGCGCCTGGTTCACCGATCAGGAGCTCATGGAGAAATACGTCTCCATGAACACCTATATGCTGGATAAGCTTTTGGAGTGGGGCGCGAACCTGCCCAAGGTGGACGGAAAGTTCATGGTCATGCCCACCGGCCCCTGGACCGCCATGATCCGGGTGGACCTGGACATTACCCTCAAGGTGCGCCGCACCGCGGAAAAGCTGGGCGTCCGTTTCATGGACAAGACCGTCATGGCCGACCTGCTCACCGACGGAAACCGCATTGCCGGCGCTACGGTGTTCAGCGTGCTCGACGGTCAGATCAGCGCCATCCGGGCAAAGAAGGTCGTCCTCGCCACCGGCAGCCAGAACTACCGCATGGGTTCCATGTGGTCTAACGGCCGCGGCGACGGCATCAAGGCGGCTTACAAGGCCGGCGCTGAGCTGCGCAACGCCGAGTTCGGCAACTTTGCCCAGCTGGTGAAGGTCAAGAGCCACAACGAAGTCGTCTTTGGCGAGAACTTCATGTACAACGCCAAGGGCGAGCATATCTCCGAAAACTTCCTGAAGAACGGCCGTGAGACCGATATCAACTCCACCGCCATCCGCGAGTGGTATATCCAGATGACCGAGGGCAACGGACCCGTGCATCTGCAGATGGGCAATCCCTTCGGACCTCCCGCAGGCGGACCTCCCATGGGCGCCGGCGGGCCTCCCGCAGGCATGCCTCCCATGGGCGCCGGCGGACCTCCCGCAGGCATGCCTCCCATGGGCGCCGGCGGACCTCCCGCGGGCATGCCTCCCATGGGTGCCGGCGGACCTCCCGCGGGCGGGCCT
>JAEETX010000047.1 GCA_016286665.1 Oscillospiraceae bacterium | reverse complement strand
TCCCCCGGCCAGGAATTGATGATGTAGAGCGTCTTCCCTGACAGGGTGTCCGGCCGCAGGGACAGGGGCGCCCGCTGGATGACGTTGAACAGGCCTCTGGGGTCCAGTGCTTTCATCGCTTTCTCCTTTCTCCCTCCCCGCCGCCGGGCGTTTCCCGGCGGCGGGGATATGTTCCTCATGCTGATCTTCCATTGAAACTAGACAAGGAATTGCGAGAATGATTTGTGTCAGCCGAGACGAAGGACGCAGGCGGGCTGTCACCCGCCAAGGACGACAACGAAGGATGGCGCAAATCAAGCCGCAAGGACTGTCGTATTTTAATGGGAGATCAGTATCAGTATTCGGTCTTCACCGAATCCAGTCCGTAGATCGCCTTGAAGCGCTCCTCGTCCTCCCTGGAGCGGATCAGCATGACCTCCGTGAAGTGCTTTCCCTCCGTGTCCCGGAAGCCGGCCGCCTTTTCCCCCGTGCACACGGAGGAGCGGATGACGGCCACCTGCTTCGCCGGGTCGAAGGGGATGCGCTGACGCAGCTTCCGCTCCCCGGGGGTCAGCTTCACCCGGTCCTTTGACCGTCGAAACAGACTCATATCCTCACCTCTCTGGCCTCCGTCAGGCCGAAGATCGTTTCCGCCATGGCCAGGGTCTCCTCCTTCGAGCGGCTTTCCTCCCGTTTCAGCACCGGGAACCCAGAGCTGAGGAACGCGTCGTAAGCCTCCCGGGAATTGACCCTCCGCAGGCATTCCCGGAAATTCGCCAGCGCCGCCGACGGGTCCGGCTCCTCCAGCATCAGCCGGTAGAGGAACTGCTTTTCCGGGTCCGGCCGGTCGAAGAAGCGGCGCACGGAGATTTCCGGATCCGCCAGCATGATGAGCACGTGTCCGGGCTTTGCCACACGGCGGAGCGTTTCCACCGAGATGTTGGTATCCACGAAAAGCTTCCGTCCCTGCCCGTCCAGTTCCCTCAATATCTCCAGCTCCACCTTCTCGCATTCCAGGGTGACGCCCCGGACCCAGGCCGCATATTCCTCCGGCGTCCGCCGGATGAAGTCATGCCAGTCTGCGAGGTCGCGGGTGTAGCAGAGGTTGGGGAATCGTTTCTTATCCAGCTCCGGCAGCTTCGCCTCATGGTAGTTCTCCCCGCAGAGGATGCCGCCGTGTTTTTCCGCCAGCAGGGCCGCCAGGGTGGATTTCCCCGCACAGGCCGTTCCGTTGATAAAATAGGCGTTAACAAACATATCCTGCGCCTCCTGCAGGCAGGGCCCGCTGCATGCTGCAGCGGGCCCCTCGTTTACTTTCCGGAAACCGTCAGCTCCTTCACCATCACCGCCGGGGAAGCGAAGGCCGTGAAGCCGCTCGCCCGGGGCAGCACCGCCTTGTCGGAGAGGGCGACGATGCTTTTCAGCAGCTGGAAGAAATTGCCGGAGACCGTGAAGGAGCGGACAGGGCGGGTCTTCTTCCCCTTCTCCACCATAAACCCGGCGCTCTGGAGGGAGAAATCCCCGCTGATGGGGTTGGCCCCGGCATGGAGGCCCCCCAGGAAGTCGATCCACACCCCGTTTCCGCATTCTTCCAGCAGCGCATCCTCCGTCAGCTCTCCGGGAGCCAGAAGGAAGGTATAGGGCTGGATGGAAACGGGGGAATCGTAGCTGAGGCGGGAAGCGTTGCCGGTGGTCTGCTTCCCTGCGGCGTGGGCGGCGGAGAGGTCGTATAGCAGGGTCCGGAGCACGCCGCCGGAGATCACTTCCTTCCGGAAGGCCGGGCTGCCCTCCCCGTCAAAGCTCCGCTGGAAGGGATTTTCGGGATAAAAGGGATCGTCGACGACCGTCACCAGCTCGGACGCCACGGTCTCCCCCTCCTTCCCCTTCAGGGCGGAGAGGCCCTTCCGGGCGTTTTCCGCGCTGAAGGCCGAGGCAAAGGTGGAAAGAAGGCTGCACATGGCTTCGCCGGAGAAGATCACCGGCCAGCTTCCCGTGGGGGCGACGCCCGCGCCCAGCATGGCCGCCGCCTTGGACGCCGCTTTGGACGCCATGGCCCGGAAATCCATTTCGGCGGGGTCTCCCACCTTGATGTCGTAATCGTCGTTGGTCTCCTCCCCGTCGGCCACCACGGCGCTCAGATAGACGCCGTCCACGGAGGCCTCCCAACTCAGGTCCACCCCGCGGGAATTCACCAGGCTGGTGCGCAGCTGCTGGGTCATCACTTCCGCGGAGCAGCGTTCCGTGATCTTCTCGTGGCAGGTTTTCAGGGCTTCGCTGACCGCGGCGGCCGTTTTTGTCAGCGCCTCCGGGCTCAGAACGGGCATCTCCGCCCTGCGGGCTTCCCCGTAGGCCGCGCCCCCCGCCGCGAAGAAGGCTTCCTCCTCCTTTTCCAGGGTCCGGGCATTGTCCGCGGCCCGGCGGACCAGAGCCGCCGCCTCGGCTGCGCTCAGCTCCTGGGTGCAGGCCGCGCCCATGCGTCCCCCGACGATGCAGCGGAAGGCCACGCCGCCGGTGAGCGAGGCGGTGAAGCTGTCGGTCTCCCCGTTGAACATGGAGATTTCCGTGCTCTCCTCAGAAACATAGTAAAGCTCATAATCCGTCAGCCCGGCCTTTTGGGCCTCGGCGGCTGCCAGTACTTTGAATTCGGTAAATTCCATCCTTATCTTCCTCCCACGGTGATGCTGCTGACCCGGATCATGGGCTGTCCCACGCAGGTGGGGATGGAGCCGCTGGAGGCGCCGCACATGCCCTCCGCCAGCAGGAGGTCTTTGCCCACCATGTCGATGTTCATGATGACCTCGGAGCCCTTGCCCACCAGGGACGCGCCCCGCACCGGCTCGCAGATTTTTCCCTTGCGCACCAGATAACCCTCCCGCACGGCGAAGTTGAATTCGCCGGTGGTGGGGTTCACGCTGCCGCCCCCCATGGCCGCCGCGTAAAGACCCTCGTCGATGGAGGCGATGATGTCTTCATTCTCGTCCGGCCCTTCGCCGATGAAGGTGTTGGTCATGCGGGAGGTGGGGGTGTAGTCAAAGCTCTCCCGCCGGGAGGAGCCGGTGGGGGGAAGCCCCATGCGCCGGGCGTTGAATTTGTCGATCATATAGCTCTTGAGGACGCCCTTTTCGATGAGCATGCTGCGTCGGGTGGGGGTACCCTCGTCGTCGAAGTTCAGGGAGCCCCAGGCATTGGGGATGGTGCCGTCGTCATAGGCGGTGACCTTTTCCCCGGCGATCTTCTCCCCCAGCTTCCCGGTGAACTGGCTGAGGCCGAAGGCCACGCTGGAGGCCTCCAGGCTGTGGCCGCAGGCCTCGTGGAAGATGACGCCGCCGAAGCCGTTGCCGATGGCCACGGGCATCACTCCCGCGGGGCAATAGCCGGCCTCGGCCATCACCACCGCCTGCCGGGCCGCTTCCCGGCCCGTGGCCTCCGGATCCACTTCCTTTTCAAAGAGCTCCATGCCCATGCGCCGTCCGGGAGAGCAGGAGCCGGTCTGGGTGCCGCCGTCCTTCGCCTCCGCCAGAGCGGTGACGCTGAGCCGCGTCCGCACCCGCCGGTCCGAAGCATAAACGCCGTCCGTGCTGGCGATGAGGATATTCTGGTCCACATCCAGGAAGGTGCCCGTGACCTGCCGGATGCGCCTGTCATAGCCTGCGGCGGCTTCGCAGGCCCGGCGCAGGATATCCACCTTTTCGGCGTTGGGCACGGAGGAGGGAACGACCAGCACCGGATGGATATTGGCATACATCCGGTCCCGCAGGACGACGCTCAGGGCCGCTTTCCCGTTCCCCAGAGCCGCAGCCGCTTTCTTCGCGCAGCGGATCAGCCCCTCCTCGGACCGGTCCACCGTGGTGGCCATGACGCTGCTCAGGCCCTTGTAGACCCGCACCGCAGCGCCGGACACCACGGCGTCGTTGATGGCGTCCACCTTGCCGGACACCATGTTGACGGTGTGGTTTTTGCTGTTCTCCGCAAAGAGCTCGGCATAGTCCGCACCGGTTGAAACAGCGGCCTCCAGCACCTTCGCGCAGAGTTCTCGTTCGATCATTGCGTATCTCCTTTCCGAAAGCTTCCTTTTTGACGATTATACCCAAAAGTGCGGGGAAGGTCAACGCTTGCGGGCGTTTCCCGCCCGTGGTACAATGGATCAACAAAGATCGCCTGCCGCAGCAGGCATTTCAAAAAAGGAGGGTACCCTCATGGCGCAGCAGGTTTCCCTGGAGATTCTGGAACCCAGAGCGAGATTGGATAACCCGAAACGGGAAGGGCTTTTCGCCCCCCGCCTCACGGACCTCAACGGCAAGACGATCGCCCTCATGGGCATCAACATCCCGGTGTTCCGCTCCTCAAGCGAGCCCTTTTTCGAAGTGGTGGAGCGCAGGCTGCGGGAGCGCTGGCCCAAGGTGAACATCCTTCGCATGAATTCCTTCGGCACTCCCATCGACCCGCCGGAAAAAGCCCTGGAGGTGGCGGCCAAATGCGACGCCTGGCTGGAGGGCGTCAAGGACTCCCACACCCAGGGGCGGCATGACGCCGGGGTGTGCATGGAGCGGGCGGGCAGGCCCGGCGTGAGCATTTGCGTGGATGTGCTGCGCAGGGCCAAGGAGGCCGGGCAGGACCTCTACGGCATGCCCCGGGTGCGTCTCGTCACCGTGCCCTCCACGGACTACAATGCCGCCAAGGACAACCCCGCCCTCATGGAAAAAGTGGTGGACGGCTGCATCGACGACATCATCGAAGGGCTGCTGAAGCCCCTGACGGAGGAGGAGAAGCGCTCCTTCGACCTCACCGTGGACGAAAGCCCCAAGACCTTCACGGGGGTGAGCTACAGCGAAGCCTATGAGAAGTTCATGGAATACTGCATGGACGGCCACCTGGGGGACGGGCTGGCCCTGGCCCCGCCCACGAAGGAGGCCGTGGATTGGATGCTCACCGGCACCACCTATCCCCGGGACAGGGTCATCGGCCTGGTGGAGCCGAAGCGGGGCGTCGCCACCGTGGAAAAGATCGCCATCGCCTCCGTCATGGCCGGGGCGAAGCCGGAATGGCTGCCCGTCATCATCGCCATCATGGACGTCCTCACGGACCCCGGCTTCAACCAGTTCCACATCGTCAACGAGATCCTTCCCGCCATCTTCCTTTCCGGCCCCATCGTGAAGGAGCTGGGCATCAACAACAAGGTGGGCTATCTCGCCCCCGGCACAAGGGCCAACAGCGCCATCGGCCGGGCGGTGCTGATGTGCATGATCACCATCGGCTGGCGGGATATGACCGTCTACGCCTCTCCCGGCGGCGCGGGCCGTCCGGCGGCCTACGCCAACATCTTCGTGGCGGAGAACCAAGAGGACAGCCCCTGGGAATCCTGGGCGGAGCAGAACGGCTTCGGCCCGGAGGAGAGCGTCGTCACCGCCTGCGAGTTCCTGGGGGACTACGGCGGCCCCGCCGAGATCATGGGTTATCCGGATTTCGACGCGAAGCTGGCGGCCCTTACAAGGATGTTCAGCCGCAAGGGCGGCGCCTTTTCCTCCGGCCTGCCCCCCTTCGCCGGCGGCGTCCGCCACATGCTGGTGATGCACCCCACCCTGGCCCGGCAGCTGGCGGACCGGGGCTTCACCAAGCAGAGCCTCATTCAGTATCTCTACGACCGGAACGTGCTGGACTATGACCGCATGACCGAGGAGGAGCGGGAAAAGCTCCGGGAGGAGCTGCGGCTGGAAAACCTGCTGGGGCAGACGTCCATGCGTCCGGAGGACGTGAAGCCCGGCCTGCACCGGGAGCCCTTCAGCAGGCCGGAGCACCTCATGGTCTTCGTCGCCGGCTCCGGCTCCGGCCAGACCCAGCTTTATTTCACTTCCACCGGCTCCACCGCCGGCATCGCGGAGGGCGTCCACGGCCAGAAGCCCTGGATGACCAAGCCCGTCCGCGGCGCGGCCCTGACGAAATACGGCAGATAAGCACGCCCGGCGACGATCGCCGATTTCCATGCGGCGGCCATGCCGGGGAATGAACGGAACTGCGCAGCCCAGGCCCTCCGGGCCGGGCTGCGCACCCTTTCTGGCGAAGCGCTGGAATTCAAAAGCGAGGGGTTCGTTACGGGGACCATGGTGAGGATATTCACCATCGCGCTCTCCGGTGATCGTCTCCGGCACCGCAGCCAGCGCGGTGTACTGGCTCATGCTGGTGCTGTCGGGGTACGGGGGATAAGTTGTTTCGGAGGCGGCCATGTGGCCGCCTCCGATTAGAAGTTGAGGAAAGAGTCAAAAAGGGCTTCTTCATGGATTGGGTTTGCTGCCGGTTCACGAATTGCCGCACAGACGCAACGCCCTCTGTCGTGACGCTTTTTCCGTCTCTTCAGTCTGCTTCTTCTCTCATGATTTCTTCGAGCTGGGCTTTCAGCAGAGGGAAATCCGTTTGAACGGTTTCATAGACGTCTTCCATACGCAGTGTCTGATACTTGTGCGCCGCAATATCCCGAAAGCCCGCCACGGCTTTCCAGGGAATAAGCGGGTAAGCTTTGCGGCAGTTTTCCGAAAGATTCTTGACAAGCTCACCAATGTTGATGACCGTCATCCCAATGGCCCTCATCAGCATTTCATTCTTCAGAAACTGCTCCAGGGTTTGATCTCCGACCATTTCCTGCGCAATGGTGATTTCACTCAGCACCTTTTTTAAAATGATCTGATCTCTACGCTCCATACAGCGGTATCCTCCTGTCCACTTCCAGCAGGCTGCTATCAGGCAGCGGGCCGTGGACAATGTCCACATCCAGACCCAGAAGTTCTTCCATACGGAGCTTCAAGGCGCTTAACGTAAGCAGGGAAACCTGCGGCTGAAGGAACTCCACCAGAAGATCCACGTCACTTTGCTGTGTATTCGTTCCGTTGGCGTAGGAGCCGAATAAGTCTACCCTGCGCAGTGCATATTCACGGGAAACGATGCGTACACAGTCTGCGATCTGCTCGACTGTCGGCATTGGGAGTCCTCCTTCCTTCGTTTTATCATTGATATTATACCAAGCATAGTAACTTCCGTCAAATAGAATGCCTGGTCTTGCGGATTTGTGTTTTGTCTTGACGCAAGCAGAGGGGCTTATCACGGGGACCATGGTGAGGATGTTCACCATCGCGCTCTCCGGTGATCGTCTCCGGCACCGTGGCGAGCGCGGTGTACGGTTTGGTGCTGGTGCTGCTGGGGTACGGGGGATAAAACTTCGGAGGCGGCTGAAATGCCGCCTCCGATGGGGTTTGAGGAAATGTGTCAGCGAGAACCGTCCCCCTTGACACCTTTTAGAATAACATAGGTTGTAGGGAGAATACCATCTCCGTTATACGGCAACAAGTATTTACGATCATACAGAACTGCAACCGGTGCAGAGATTGCATCCTCAAACAGACGAAGGTACGCCATATCTTTCGCAAGCTTCTTCAAATGTACGGGAACGTGATTTTTCAGAATCTTGGTTACTGTCTCCATTATGGCTTCAGCTTCATTTGCGATTTGGGTAGCAGCTTCATCGAAAATTTCTATAAGAGCATTGTGTTGTTCTCTTGTGAAAACCGGGGCATTTACAAGAGGCCCATTATCGTTTGAAATGATATATCCTTTTCGGACCATATCGGCCGCTAATGCCTTGTCGTTATCGCTAAAGTGTTCGGTACTTCCTTTAGCAACATCCAAAAACACATTTGTTTCGTTCTGCCTGTTAAAAAAGTAATGATGCACCATTTCCCCGTTAATCGGGAAATCCATAAATTGCACATAATCGCCAATGCTGTTTACTACATTGGAGATGCCAAAACCGAATTCTGATTCCAAGGAGTTTTTATCTCCGTGCTCGGCACCCCAGATAAAGAATTCCGTGCCAAATTTGTCTTTAGGATAGACTACTTGAATCTTGTTCTGAAGAATTACGATTACTGCAAAATACAGGATAAAGCTCACCATTTGCCAGGAAAAAGCGTTGTTTCCCATATCAGCACCGGAAAACTCTATCTTGCGGACTTCTTCCTCATGTTCAGCAATCGCTGTTATTAGCATATCCGCAATTGTTTCCCTCAGCCTGGTTGTTTTGATATTTACCTCTTTGGCAAAGTCTCTTGTGAAAATCACAATATTTGTGTAATACCTGTTGCCGTCTCTTTTCAGAAGCTCATATTCGCAAAGCTCCGCCAGCTTGTCTTCCATATAGGGGAGAGCCACGCCGATTTCCAGGCTGATCTGCTCCGCACTTAGCTTATCGTTGTAGCAGGCAAATAATATGTTCTGTGATATTTTACTGTCACACAAATGGTAATAGCGATTTGCTCCGTTGCCCCAGAACAAGAGAGAAAGACCTTTCGGGTTGTAGCTCTGTTGACCGTAGTTTCGTTCCATACTCATACCTTCTTTCAGGATTTTTCTTGATTTGAAAAGCAGGTATTTTACCATGCTTTCACTGATGGAGAGGTGATTGGATATTTCAGAACAGGAATTGTTTTCAATGTAGTACAAAACTACAGCTTTTCGGTACTTATCCGAAAGCAACGATAACTCACGACGAAGCAGATACAGCGCAGAGTTATCCTCCGCGGATTGATCTGCCATGTCCGGCAAATTGTCCGTTAATTCGCAGCCATTATCTCTTGCCTTGTTTTTGCACCATTGTTTATAAACATTTCCTGCAACTGCCCACATAAAACCATATACTGCGTCGACATTTCGGATGTTATTGGCAGATTTGTATATCTCCAAAATGATGTCATGTGCCAAATCTTCCGCTTCAAAATGGTTCGATGTTCTGGCGGCGCAGTAAGACAAAAGGGCTTTCGCAATTTCTTCAACTTTTGCATCAAGTTCTTTCTTATCCATATTTACACCTCCTTTCCTTCTTCATCACCGGTGATTTCACTGGTATAGTGGAACGAAACCCTCTTTGGTTAATAATTAAATGTAAAATTGATTTTGATATCGGTGAGAACAGGGGTACAATCGCCTGCGGGCGGGACGGTGGGAGTTGGACAGAGAATCGTCCCCTGTCCCATCTCATACTCACCGTTCCATGACTGGTTCTGGAGCCAGCGCTCCAGGCTCGGACAAAAGAAATCCATCATTGCGATTGCCCGGAAACTCTTGAAGCTCATCTACCATCTACTGAACTCAAGGCAGCGATACCGTCCTCCTTTGGTTGCCGTAGTCTAGCCTTGTTCTTCTTTCGTTTTTCCACGCTGAGTCGGGGCTTGTTGAGTGCGCCCTTTGGCTTACCCTCTTCGATTAAATGAAAACCTTGTGTTCTGCTTGCCTCAAGCAGAGGGGCTTATCCCGGGGACCATGGTGAAGATGTTCACCATCGCGCTCTCCGGTGATCGTCTCCGGCACCGTGGCGAGCGCGGTGTATGGATTGGCACTGGTGCTGCCGGGGCACGAGGGATAAACAGATGTGCTCCGGCGGATCAGTCCGCCGGAGCGATCATGCCGTTTGCACGGAGCCATTTGGCTACGCCGTCATCGTCGTTGGAACCGATCACCGCAGTGGCGGCGGCCTTCAATTCCGGAACGGCATTTTCCACGGCATAGGCTTCGTCGGCAATACGGAACATATCCAGATCGTTGATTCCGTCCCCGAAGACCACCAGACGGTCACAGCCGAGCAGTTCTTTCAATCGGAGGATCGCGTTTGCTTTTGACGCTTTTTTCGGCATGATCTCCAGCAGATGCTTCCCGCTCGCGTTGTCCCGAATAAAAGCGCCGTTATATACGATCAGCGGAAACGCGGCGGTCAGCCCGTCCGTGACTTTATGCGCCGTGTGCCAGGATCGGGCCGTCGCGTAGGAAAACAGCATGCCGTCCCTCACAAGCGCGTTGATCGTCTCGTTCGTATATTCCGAAGTTTTCTGATCGGATCGGAGCAGCGTCCCGTCCAGGTCCGATACATACAGGGTCTTCATGGTAGGCTGTTCCTCTCAACAGGCTATCAGATGGCTTTACTCAAATCATTCCAATCGATTTTGTCCTCGTCCACGCAGCCGCTTTCTTCCGTCATTTTACCCCTGCATGGATTAGATATCCCCTATGGGCGGATCAAGCGTTAATCCCCGTACCGCCGCGCGAATTCGTTTTACAGTCTTTTGTCCAGTTTACCTAGAGCGTGTTCACACTACCGCTCAACGACCGGATTTTGGCCTGTTTTCCGCCATGCTGCGTTGCATTCCCTTGAAATACACAGAGTATTTCTGCGGAAATGCGCCTTGCCTGACGAAAAACAGACGCAAAACCAGCTCATCTCCGGTAGTGTGAACACGCTCTAGAAGCTTAAGGGCATCTCCGGAGCATTGGATCTTCATGATCAAGGCCTCTATATACAATTAATCTAGCAGATTCATACAGAAAGGTCAAATGAAAGGACGCAGGCAGCGAATCACCGGCTGCAGCGTCGTCAATGACGGGTGGCGCTGCCTCGGGAAAGCCAGGCGCAGCTTCTTGCCGCTCCTTTCGGCTTCCCGATGCTGCCGCTCCGCTTTCCGCTTATCCTTTGCGAAGGGCTTCAAATTCTTCCGTTTCTGATGTATGATAGAAGCAAGAACAAAAAAACAAAAGGAGCGGATATCATTATGGCGATCGTATTTCAGGACCGTTCGGAAACCGTGACCACGGGCAAGCTGGTCACCTTTGAAATCCCCATGGACACCATGCCGGACAAGCGTATGCGCACCATCCGCGTCTGGACCCCGGAGAGCTATGACGGCGTCCGGCGCTTCCCCGTCCTCTACATGCACGACGGGCAGCAGCTTTTCCCCGGCCCCGGCTTTCCGGCGGGCATGGGCTCCTGGCAGGCGGAGGAGAAGATCAGCCGGCTGGAGGAGGAATGTCAGTGCATGGTGGTAGGCATCGACTCCTCCGACGACCGGGGCAGCGAGCTGCTGCCCCCCTACAAGCGCAACCCGAACCACCAGATCCCCCGCCGCCCCGGCCAGCCGGAATATACCCCCCTGGGCGGCTGTTACGCCGACTTCGTGCGGGATACCCTCAAGCCCATCATCGACGCTAACTTCCTCACCCTGCCGGACGCGGCCCACACCGCCGTGGGCGGCGCTTCCATGGGGGGCCTGCAGTCCTTTTACATGACCATGAAGGACCCCGACGTCTTCGGCCGCTCCCTGGACCTTTCCTCCGGGCTGGACATCCTGGACGAAAGCTGCCTCAGCCTCATCGACAATTATGACCCCAAGAAGCTGGAAAACGCCCGCTTTTATTTCTACAGCGGGGACCAGGGGGTGGATCAGACCATCTTCAGCGCTACCATCACCGTCTACCGCCGCATGAAGGACAAGCTGAAGCTGAATAACCGGCAGCTGTGCATGCTCATCGACAGCCGGGAATCCCACTGGGGCACCTCCTGGGGCAAGTATCTCCAGGACGGCCTCCGCTTCCTCTTCAAGGAGGACAACAGCGTGGGCGCCCCCGCCTTCTTCATGCCGCCCCCCAAGGCCGAATGAGCCGGCCCATGCTTTCACAGCGCTTTGACTGGCGGGATTTTCTGCGCCGGGTGGCGGTGATCGCCATCCCCGTTGCCCTGCAGAACCTGCTCACCACCACCGGCAGCATGGTGGACACCATGATGATCGCCTCCCTGGGGCAGACCCAGCTGGGGGCGGTGGGCCTCTGCGCCCAGTTCTCCTCCCTGATGTTCAGCTGCTACTGGGGCTTCATCGGCGGGGGCATGCTCTTTATCTCCCAATACTGGGGGGCCAAGGACCACGACGGCATCAACCGGGCCTACGGCCTGACCCTCAGCTGCATGATGACCGTGGCCATCGTCTTCTGCGGACTTGCCACCCTCTGCCCCCGGGCGGTGATGCGCCTCTACACGGACAAGGCGGCCCTGCAGGAAGTGGGCGTGACCTATCTGCGCATCGTGGGCTTCAACTATCCCCTCATGGTGCTGAGCATGGCCATGGCGACCCTGCTGCGCTGCACGGAGCGGGTGCGCATCCCCCTCTACGGCTCCATCCTCTCGGTGCTGGTGAACGTGGGCCTCAACTATGTGCTGATCTTCGGCCATCTGGGCCTGCCGGCCATGGGGGTGCGGGGCGCAGCCCTGGCCACCGTCATCGCCCAGGGGGTGAGCATCGCCGCGGTGGTGCTCCTGGCGAAGCTGGACGGGCATCCCTATCTGACAGCCTTCCGCCGCCATTTTCGCTGGAGCGTGCGCCTGGTAAAGGAGTATTTCCGCAAGTGCTTCCCCATCATCCTCAACGAGCTGCTCATCGGCGTGGGCAACATGATCATCAACATCGTCCTGGGCCGCCAGCCGGAGGAGGCCATCGCCGCCCTCGCCGTGTTCCGCACCCTGGAAGGGCTGGTCATCGGCTTCTTCGCCGGCTTCTCCAACGCCGCAAGCATCCTGGTGGGCAAAGAGGTGGGCGCGGGCAACCCGGACCTGGCCTACACCCGCGCCTGGCGGCTGGTGTACCTCTGCCAGGGCTTCATCGGCCTGGTGGGACTGATGATCCTGGCCCTCCACACCCCCATCCTCCGTCTCATGGGCATGGAGGGAGAGAGCTTCCGCATCGCCTTCGGTCTGGTGAGCATCTATCTGGCCGCCGCCTTCCTCCGCATGGGCAACTGGACCCAGAACGACACCTTCCGGGCCGCCGGGGACGCGTCCTACGGCACGATCCTGGAGATCGTCTTCATGTGGGTCCTGGTGCTGCCCTTCGTCTGCCTCACGGGCCTTCGATGGCACGCGCCCACCCTGCTGGTCTTCGCCTGCTGCTACATCGACGAGCCCATCCGCTATGTGCTGATGCAGCTGCATCTGTTCCGGGGCAAGTGGCTGAAGCCGGTGACCCCGGAGGGGGCGGCGGCCCTGAAGGGCTGGAAGCCGCCGAGAAAGGCAAAGGAATAGCATCCGGCGCGGACTTCTTCAGGAAGTCCGCGCCGTGTTTTATTCCTATTATTCATGCTCCGAGCGCCATTGTGCGAAGTCCTTCCCCACCAGCTTTTCCCCGCCCAGGTCCGCGGCGGGGTTGGAGGCCAGATACAGGATCACCTCGTTCAGCACCGTGGGGGGCAGCACCGGCAGCCCCGCGGCGCGCATCCTTTCCGTCAGCCCCGGCGGAGCCATGTTCGTGTCCGTGAAGCCGCCGGGGCAGATCACGTTCACCCGGACGCCCCTGGGCTTCAGTTCCTGCGCCAGAATGGCCGCCATGGCCTCCGCCCCCGCCTTGGAGGGGCCGTAGGGCAGCTGGCCGGGCCGGGTCATGGTGGCGTCGCTGGTGGAGACGTAGACCAGACTGCCGCCCCCGTTTCGGAGCATCAGGGGCACGAAGCTCCCGGAGACCAGGAAAAAGCCCAGGAGATTCGTCTCCAGCACCGCCCGGACGGCCCCCGCCGGGATGTCCCAGAAGTCATGCTCCGGGGCCAAACCCTCCATGCCGGGGGCGTTAAAGCCGATGCCCGCGTCGTTCACCAGCATGTCCAGCCGGCGGAAATTCCGTTCAAACCATTCCTTCGCCGCCGCCACGCTCGTTTCATCCCGCACATCCATCGCCACGGCGTGGACGTCCCCCGCCGCCGCCAGGGCCGCGCGGGCCCTCTCCAGCCGTTCCCCGGCCCTGGCGGCGATAATGACGGTAGCGCCGCTTTGCAGCAGGGCCTTCGACATTTCGAAGCCCAGGCCGCTGGAGCCGCCGGTGACCAGGACGGTATAGCCTCTCAAATCAGCGCTCATGCTTTTCTCCTCTCTCCGGGTCCAGCGGCTTCACGAAGCAGATGATCCGATTCGCCTCCCTGAAGCCGGTCTTTCGGTGGAACGCCAGGCTGGCGGCGTTATCCAACTCGCAGTCGCTGGCAAATTCCCGGCAGCCCATTTCCGCCGCCCAGGCTTCACAGGCGGCCAGAAGCCCGCGGGCCACGCCCCGGCCCCTGGCTTCCTCCCGGACATAGACGCCCTCCAGGTAGCCCACGGGGCTGGTCTTCGCGCCCTCCACATAGTCATGCCGCAGCTGCACCTGGGCAAAGCCTGCATCCTCCCCCGCCTCCGAGGCCAGGAACAGGGCCCCGTTCCCGCTTTCCAGCAGCGCCCGGAATTCCTCCGCCAGCGCCGCTTCCCCATTCTCCGGCCACAGCGCCGCCGCCAAAGCCGCGGCTGCGGCCAGGTCTCCTTCTTCCGCTTTTCGGATCATGCTGCGCCTCCTCACCGGTGGATATACATGCGGGACAAGGTTTCCTCCCCGTCGCACTGCACCGGGCAGAGGAATTCCCAACCGTAACGCTCATAGAAGCCGGTATGGTCCGTGACGAGATAGACCGGGCTGACGCCCCTGGCGCGCAGCTCCGCCACGGCCATATCCAGCAGTCTGCCCGCGATCCCCCGGCGGCGGAAATCCGGCTCCGTACAGACGGCGCAGATATTGGGCGTCAGGTCCTTCCGCTCGTGGAAATCGTTGTCGATGACCCCCAGGCCCCCCGCGATCCGCTCCCCCGTCAGGCAGAGATACCAGCCGTATTCCGTCCGCCCGGCCAGGTAGGCCTCCATGCATTCCAGATAGGCGCTCTCCGGCACCCGCCATTTTGAGCTGAACCACCGGGCGGCGGGCGCCTTCAGCTCCGGTCTCTCCCGCAGATTGAGAAAGGTCAATTGCTCCATCCTTTGTCCTCCTTACAGATATCCCGGACGATCCGCACAGGCCGGCCTTTCTTCCCTCATCCCGATGATTATACCCGACGCCTGCGGCGGGGTCAATGCGCTATACTTTTTCCCGCGGGCATGGTATAATAACAAAAAAGAAAAGCGACGGGAGGAAAAGACTATGGCAAAAGCGACGGACCCCATCGTCATCGGGAAGCGGACGGCAAAGAACCGGGTCACCATGGCCCCCACGGTGAAATTCATCGCCGGGGAGGACGGCCGTGTCACGGAGGATTTTGTCGTCCACTATGCCGAGCGGGCAAAGCACGAATGCGCCTTCATCTGCGTGGAGGCCACCTGCATCACCCCGGAGGGGCGGCTGGCCCCCACCCAGCTGGGCCTTTGGGAGGACGGGCAGATCGAGGGCCACCGGAAGCTCACCGACGCCTGTCACGCATACGGCGCCCTGGTGGTGCCCCAGATCCACCACGGCGGCGTCGGCACCCATCCCGCCTGCGGAAGCGCCGTCGGCCCCAGCGCCATCGTGCGGGAGAGCTTCGGGCGGAAGCAGGAGATCAAGGAGCTGAGCCGGGAGGACATCCAGCGCATCGTCGGCCTCTTTGCCGATGCGGCAGTCCGCGCCCAAAAGGCGGGCTACGACGGGGTGCAGCTCCACGCCTGCCACAGCTACCTCATCAACGATTTCGCCTCCGCCCTGAACAAGCGGGAGGACGAATACGGCGGCACGCCGGAAAACCGGGCGAGGTTCGGCTGCGAGGTCATCCGGGCCATTCGGGCTTCCTGCGGGGATGACTTCATCATTTCCGCCCGGGTTTCCGGCTGCGACCCCACGGTGGAGGACGCGGTGATCGCGGCGGATCAGTATGTGAAGGCGGGCTGCGACTATCTCCAGGTCTCCAGCGGCATCGCCCCGCTGGACAGCCTGGCGCACGACGAGAGCCTGCCCTACAACAGGACCGCCTCCCTGGGCGTCCGCCTGCGGGCGGCTTTGAAGCCCCCGGTGCCGGTCAGCCTGGTCAACGGCATCCGTACGCCGGAGCAGGTGGAATATCTGCTTTCCAACGATCTCATCGACACGGTGGACCTGGCCTGCGGCCTGCTGGCGGACCCGGCCTTTACGGAGGCCATCCTCTACGGCGCGCCCTATCACAAGTGCCTGAGCTGCCGGGGCTGCGGCTTCGGCCCCATCCACAATCGCCTCTGCCCCGCCATGGCGGCCCGGGGCGCCGATGAATTCCACTTCCGGGAGCTGCTGGAAAAGAGCAAGGGCTGAGGAGGGATCGCCGTGACGGACCGCGTACGTCGGATGCTGGAAAGCCTCAAAGTCCATAAGTATCCCCTCTGCATCGAAACCTTCAAGCTGGCCAACGAGTCCCTGGACGAGACGGCGGGGGAGCCCATGCTGCTCCGGCGGGCAAAGCTCCACGCCCATGTGCTGGATCACATGCCCATCTTCATCGAGCCGGAGGACCTGCTCTGCGGCTCCGGGGCCAGCAAGCCCTTCGGGCTGGAAATGCAGTATGAATACGGGGTGTGGACCAGGGACGAGGTGGAATCCCTCAAGAGCGAAATCTACACCATCGACCCCGCGGACGAGGAGGAGCTTTACCGCCTCAACGACCGCTTTGCCGCCAATGCCCTCAACTCCAACCTGGTGGATGCCCTGAGCCGCTCCCTGGGCATGGACGAGCGGATGTGGCCCTTCATGAAATCCGGGGTGATCCTGCCCCCCTGGAAGGACCGGCGGGGCGGCTCCGGCGGCGGCTTCGCCATGTCCGGCTACGGGCTGGGCCCCGGCTTCTTCCTGGTGTGCGTGGACTATGAACGCATCCTCCGCCGGGGGGCACAGAGCATCGTGGACGAGGCCAGACAATGCCTGAAGGACCTGCGCTACACCTCCGGCGACGCCATCGAAAAGAAAAACTACTGGGAAGCGGTGATCCTGGTCTACGAAGCCTGGATCCGCTTCGCGGGCCGCTATGCCGATCTGTGCGAACGTCTTTCCGGAGAGGAAGCGGACCCCGGCCGGGCTCTTGAGCTGCGGGAAATGGCGAGGATCTGCCGGAAGGTGCCGCAGTACCCGGCGGAGAGCTTCCGGGAAGCCCTGCAGAGCTTCTGGCTCACCTTCCTCATGGCCCTGCCTTCTCCCACGACCTCCGCGGGCCGCTTCGACCAATACATGCATCCCTATTACCGGAAGGATCTGGACGCGGGAAGGATCCGCGAGGAAGAAGCCCTGGAGCTGCTGGAAATCCTCCGCTGCAAGGTGATGAAAATCAACCGGGTCTCCGGCAAGGCCAATCGGGCGAAAAACGCGGGCATGGCCAAATGGTACAACTGGACCATCGGCGGCGTGGACGCCCGGGGCAGGGACGCGACCAACGACCTCACCTATCTCCTGCTGGAGGCGGCGAAGGAGACGCTTCTGCCCCACCACACCCTGACCCTGCGGGTCCACCCCGGCACGCCGGAAAGGCTGATGACAAAAGCCCTGGAGGTGGTGCGCACGGGCATCGGCATGCCCGCCTTCGTGGGGGACGAGAGCTATATCCGCTTCTTTGTGCATAACGGCATGGCCCCGGAGGACGCCAGAGACTACTGCATGACCGGCTGCGTGGACGGCAACGTGCCCGCCCGCTCAAGGAGCCAGGTGGTGACCTTCTTCATCATCCCCCAGGCACTGGATATCTTTATGCACAACGGCTACTGCCGCCACACGGGGGAGACCGTGGGCATCCCCACGGGGGACGTGACGAAGATGACCTCCTTTGAAGAATTCTGCGAGGGCTTCCGAAAACAGTTCAAATATCTGCTCAGCATGGCTTCCGAGCGGAACAATGTGGAGCTCATCGCCCAGCGTGAGCTGTTCCCCGACCCCTTCCGCAGCGCCCTCATGGCCGGCGGGGTGAAGGACGGCAAGGACCTGCTGAACAAGCGCTTCGCCATCGAAAACTGCAGCTGCCTGGGGGCCGTGGGAGGCGTCAACGCCGGCGACGCCCTTTCCGCAGTGAAGGAGCTGGTGTTCGACAAAAAGAAATACACCATGAAGGAATTGATGGCGGCCCTGGACGCGGACTGGGAGGGCTATGAGGAGATGCGGCAGGATTTCATCCGCGCCCCGAAATACGGCAACGACCTGGATGAGCCGGACCGCATGGTGGCGGAGGTCTACCGCCTCTTTGCCGAAGCCTGCGCCGAGAATCCCACCGCCTACGGAGGCCACGTGACCCCCAACGCCATCTCCATCTCCGCCCACCAGCCCGGCGGCGCGGTGACGGGGGCCACCCCCGACGGGCGCAAGGGGGGCGACATCCTGGCGGACGCCTCCCTCTCCCCGGACCGGGGCCGGGACAAGGCCGGGCCCACCGCCGTCTTCCGCAGCGCCATGAAGGTGGACCAGGACCCCTATCAGGGCACCCTGATGAACATGAAGCTCCACCCCGCCATGCTGCGCTCGGAGGAGGACCTCAGCAAGCTGGGCAGCATGATCCAAACCTATCTGACCCACGGGGGCAAGCACATCCAGTTCAACGTGGTGGACCGTGCCGAGATGGAGGAAGCGCAGCGCCATCCCGAAGAGCACGGCGACCTGGTGGTGCGGGTGGCGGGCTACAGCGCCTATTTCGTCCGCCTGCCGGAATCCATCCAGAACGAGGTCATGGACCGCACGGAACAGCGCTTTTGATGGAAAGGGTCCGGTTCGCCGGCGGGCGTCCTTTCACCTGGGTACAGACGGACAGGAAGCAGGTCTGCTTGCGGGTGCCCGGCGCAATGTAAGGTCGATTCGGACAGCCGGCCAGCGTCCGGTTTCCGTCCCACAGCCAGCGTCCGGTTTCCGTCCCTTTCCGCTTGTGTTCCGGCAGCAGGGTGTGTATAATAAAGAGACTGGAGGTGATGCGTCATGACCGCACGTCAGGAAGCATATCAACTGATCAGCAAATTGCCCGACGATACCGTGATCTATTTGGTGGAACTGCTCAAACGGATGCCGCCCGAGGCTGCGGCTTCCTCCGATATCGGCGCCCCCGTACGGCTCGGGCTGGGCAAGGGCGTCATCACCGACCCCGCAGATTTTGACCTCTGGGATGCAGAACTCGCCGCCATGTTTGAGGACGAGTCCCTATGAAGCTGCTGGCTGATACGCATATCATCATTTGGGCCCTGCTGGACAACGACAGGCTTCCGGCCAAGGCGCGGGCATTATTGAGCGACCCGAACAATACGGTTTTTTTCAGTCCGGTTTCGGTCTGGGAAATCGCCATGAAGCACACCGCGCATCCCCGGGAGCTCCCCTTTACCGGAAAGACTTTTTTTGAGCTGTGTCTCCGCTCCGGCATGCAGCTTTCGGAAATGCGCATCTCTCATGTCTTGGCCTACGAGTCGCTGCACCGTGCCGAAGGAGCACCCGCGCACAAAGACCCTTTCGACCGGCTTTTGATCGCTCAGGCGAAAACGGAAAACCTGGTCCTCCTCACCCACGATTCACTTCTGTCAGATTATGAGGAGCCCTGCGTCCTTTTGGTATGATATCATTAAGAAAAACCGCGCCGCCTTCGGGGAACGATCCCCAAAGTGCGGCGCGGCTGCTTATGTTTTTCCCTCAGTATGCCAGCGTGTCCAGCTGGATGCCGCTCATGCCGCTCTCCTTGGGATTGTGGTTGAATTTCTTTTCGCTGACGCCGTGGAGGAACTTTTCCTCCATGTGGATTTCGACGCCCGTGTCCTCCAGGGTCTTCTGCAGAGGGGCCACGTCCAGCGCCTGGAGGGGCCTTTTGCCCTGATCCAGGGCCAGAGCCGCCGCGGTGCCTGCCGCCTGGCCGGTGAAGACGCAGCAGGGGATGGTCCTTGCGATCTCCCAGGCGTAGCCCCCGGCGGAGACCATGCGCCCCGCAACCAGCAGGTTTTCCACCCGGCTGTCGATCAGGGCCCCGTAGGGGAATTCATGGTGGGCGGCGGGATTCTCCATGCTGTGGCAGACGACGCCCACGGAGTTGGGGACATGCTCCCCGTGGAGCAGGAATTCCTCCAGGCCGATGAGCCGACGGGTCATGCGGAACTGGGGCATGAAGGGCAGGGTCAGCATGGCGAGGCCGGGGCGGTCGTTCTTCTTGAGATAGTCCAGGGCCAGCTTCCGGGAGGTGCGGATATAGCCGTTGACCCCCTCGACGGTGTCCCCGTAATACTGGGGGATCTCCGTTTTGGAGTTGTCCGCGTCGGGCCGGAGGCCGAACCAGCGCATGCGGATGAGCTTTCTGGCTTCTCCGCTGTCCAGGTTTTCCCGGATGTGCTCCGTGTCGATCTCATAGGTCCAGTGGGAGACGATATTGGGCAGGCTTTCGCACCGGCAGCCCGCCCGGTAGCATACGTCCGCATCCCCGGAGGCGTCCACGATATAATCCGCCAGATAGGCGCTGCGGCCGCTCTTGTTCTCCACGATCACGCCCCGGCAGCGGTCCCCCTCCAGGATCACGTCGCAGAAGACCGTGTCGAAAATGACCTGGATGCCCAGGTCCTCGGTCAGCTCGTCCAGGGCCAGGATGCAGGCGGGGATATTGAATTCCGAGGAATAGCGCTTCGCGGGCATCTCCACATGCTTTGTCCCCGGCTGCCAGCATTCCGGGATGGTGTTGTAGCTGTATTTTGCGCAGATGCGCAGGAATTCCTCCGCCTGGCCGCCGAAGACCCGGTTTCCCTGCCCGTCGCAGATGGGCAGATAGACGCAGACGTGGCCCAGGGTGGCCAGGCCCCCCAGGGCGATGCTCTTTTCCAGCAGGATGACCTGCTTCCCCAGCCGGGCCGCGGCCGCCGCCGCGCTCACCCCGGCCAGACCGCCGCCCACCACCAGGATATCGCAGACGCCCGCCACGGGCGTCCTCCGTTCTTCACGGATCAGCTGCTCGATCATCGCGATCCCCTCACAATCTTACGGTATGCTTCCATTTTACCCCGGAAAGAAGCGCTGTCAAGCGCGGTAACAGCAGCGGCGGGCGGCAATGCCGCCCGCCGTGTCTGCAGGTTTTTATTTGATGATTACGGTCCTTGTCGCGCCGTCCCAGCTCACCGTGTAGCCGAAGAACTCGGCCAGATAGCGGATGGGGGCGAAGGTCCTGCCGCCCTGGATGACTGCGGCGGTGTCCATGACGACCGGCTCGCCGTCGCCGGTGCGGGCCTCGCTGCTGCCGATGGGGAAATAGATGGTCTTTGTCCCGTCGGAGAAGCTGGCTTCCCGGGCTGCGGAATCCCATTCCACGGTGAGGCCCAGAGCCGTCGCCACCGCCCGCAGGGGTACCATGGTGCGGCTGTTTTCGTCAATATAGGGGATGGCGTCCGTCCAGGCGACAGCTTCGCCCTTCACCGTGACGTTGATGGGCTTCCCCAGCTTGCCGGGGAACTCCGTCAGGGGCGTGTCGGCGGGGAAGCCGGCATAGTTTCCGGGGGCGGCGCTGTCGATGATCATCCAGGAATTGCCGTCGTCCATGGTAAGGGAGAATTCGCTCCAGGTCACGGTATCGCCCAGGTATTCGCTGTAGACCCCGTCGGCGACCCGGATCTCTTCCCCGGCCTTCACAAGGATGCTGTCCGTACCCTGCACGGCCAAGGACGAATCGAAATAGCTCTTGGTAAAGGTCACGTCCCGGTCGAAGCTGAAGCTGCCATCCGGGCCGAACCACATGGCATAGGTATAGCCGAAAGCGCCGGGCATGCCGAAGAGGCTGCCGATATCGAAGACGGTGAAGTTCTCGTCCAGGTCACG
>JAEETX010000046.1 GCA_016286665.1 Oscillospiraceae bacterium | reverse complement strand
GGAAAAGACGGCGGACGCCTGGCACGACGGCTATTACCACACCGGCGACACCGCCTGGCAGGATGAGGACGGCTACTTCTGGTATGTGGGCCGGGTGGACGACCTGATCAAATCCTCCGGCTACCGGATCGGTCCCTTCGAGATCGAAAGCGTCATCATGGAGCTGCCCTACGTGCTGGAATGCGGCGTGTCCGCCGCCCCCGATCCCATCCGGGGCCAGGTGGTGAAGGCCAGCATCGTCCTCACCAGGGGCACCGTGGGCACCGACGAGCTGAAAAAAGAGATCCAGAACTACGTCAAATCCCACACCGCACCTTATAAATATCCCCGCATCGTGGAATTCAAGGAATCCCTGCCCAAGACCATCAGCGGCAAGATCCAGAGAAATCTGCTCTGAGCCGCGGAGATTCGGATATGGAACACAAGCGCATCACCCTCTTTGCCGGTCACTACGGCAGCGGCAAGACCAACATCGCCGTAAACTACACGCTGGCGCTGAAAAAGCAGCGGGATATGGTGATGCTGGCGGACCTGGACATCGTGAACCCCTACTATCGGGCCAAGGACAGCGCCGAAGCGCTGGAAGACCGGGGCATCCGGGTCATCTCCTCCTTCTTCGCCAACTCCAATGTGGACCTGCCCGCGCTGCCCCAGGATATCTACGCCATCACGGACGACAAGCGCTGGACCTGCGTCCTGGACGTGGGAGGAGACGACCGGGGCGCGCTGGCCCTGGGGCGGCTGGTGCCCGCCATCCGGGAAGAAAACGACTATGAAATGCTGCTGGTAGTGAACCGCTTCCGCCCCCTCACCAGGGACGCCCAGAGCGTCATGGAGGTGGTATCGGAGATCGAGAGCGCCTGCCGCCTGCCCTTCACCGGCATCGTCAACAATTCCAACCTGGGCGCCGAGACCACGGCGGAGGATGTCCTGGGCAGCCTTGCCTATGCCGGGGAGGTATCCCGCCTGAGCGGTCTGCCCATCCGCATGACCACCGTAGAAGAACGAATCCTGCCCGCTCTGCAGGGGAAGGTCCCCGACCTGTTCCCCATGAAGCTTCAGAAGCGGCCGACGGAATAAGAAAAGGGAGGTAATCTTTTGGCAAAACTCACATTCAAGGAGGACCTGTGCAAGGGCTGCGGCCTCTGCGTCAAATTCTGCCCCAAGGGGGTTCTGGCGCTGGCTCAGGAGCGGATCAACGCCAAGGGCCATCACCCGGTAGAGGCCGCGGAGCCGGAGAAGTGCATCGGCTGCGCTTTCTGCGCCACCATGTGCCCCGACTGCATCATCAAAGTGGAAAGGTGAGTGAGAGAGTATGGCTGAAAAAGTTCTGATGAAGGGCAACGAGGCCATCGCGGAAGCCGCCCTCATGGCCGGCTGCCGCCATTACTTCGGCTACCCCATTACCCCCCAGACGGAGCTGACCGCCTACATGGCCAAGCGTCTGCCCAAGATGGACGGCGTTTTCCTCCAGGCCGAGAGCGAGCTGGCCGCCATCAACATGGTGATCGGCGTCTCCGCCGCGGGCAAGCGGGCAATGACCTCCTCCTCCAGCCCCGGCATCTCCCTCAAGGGCGAAGGCCTGAGCTATCTGGCCGGCTGCGACCTGCCCGCGTTCGTCGTCAACGTGCAGCGCGGCGGCCCCGGCCTGGGCGGCATCCAGCCCAGCCAGAGCGACTATTTCCAGGCCACCCGCGGCACCCACGGGGACTACCGCACCATCGTGCTGGCCCCTGACAGCGTGCAGGAAATGGTGTCCCTCACCATCAAGGGCTTCGAGCTGGCGGACAAATACCGCATGACCGCCATGCTTCTGGCCGACGGTACCCTGGGCCAGATGATGGAGCCCGTCAGCCTGGACGCGGACGAGATCGTCACCTTCGAGAAGCCCTGGGCTGCCTGCGGCACCGGGATGAAGCGCCCCAACAACATCATCAACTCCCTCTCCCTCATTCCCGAGGAGCTGGAGCAGTGGAACCTGACGAGGTTCAAGCGCTATGACATCGTAGAGCAGAATGAGGTCATGTACGAGGAATACATGATGGAGGATGCGGAGATCTGTCTCGTGTCCTTCGGCATCACCGCCCGCGTCTCCAAGAACGCCATTGCCGAGGCCAGAGCCAAGGGCATCAAGGCCGGCATGATCCGGCCCATCACCCTCTGGCCCTTCCCCAAGAAGCCTCTGCTGGCCGCGGCGCAAACGGTGAAGGCCTTCGTCACCGTGGAAATGAACATGGGCCAGATGATCGAGGATGTGGAGCTGGCTACCCGCTGTCTGAAACCGGTGATCTCCTGCACCCGCTGCGGCGGCGTGATCCCCTCCCCCGACGACGTGATGGCCGCCATCGACAAAGCTTGCGAAATAGGAGGTGCCGCGAAATGACCACCGTTTTTGACCGTCCCCACGCCCTGAAGGACGTGCCTCTGCACTACTGCCCCGGCTGCACCCACGGCATCATCCACCGGCTGGTGGCCCAGGCCATCGACGAGCTGGGCATCGAAGGGCGCAGCGTGGGCATCGCCTCCGTGGGATGCAGCGTGCTGACCTACAACTATTTCAATGTGGATATGATCCAGGCCGCCCACGGCCGGGCCCCTGCGGTCGCCACCGGCGTCAAGCGGGCCTATCCGGACAACATCGTCTTCACTTACCAGGGCGACGGCGACCTGGCCGCCATCGGCACCGCCGAGACCGTTCACTCCGCCGCCAGAGGCGAAAACATCACCGTTATCTTCGTCAACAACGCCATCTACGGCATGACCGGCGGCCAGATGGCCCCCACCTCCCTGCCCGGCCAGGTCACCCAGACCTCCCCCTACGGGCGGGATGTGAAGACCGTAGGCTACCCCGTGAAGGTCTGCGAGCTGCTGCGGGAGGTGGACGGCGCGGCTTACCTGGAGCGAGTGGCCGTGAACGACGTGAAGAATGTCCGCAACGCCGCCCGGGCCATCAAGAAGGCTTTCCAGTATCAGATGGAGGGCAAGGGCTTCAGCCTCATCGAGATCCTCTCCACCTGCCCCACCAACTGGGGCTTCACCCCGGACAAGGCGCTGGAATGGCTGGAGCAGAACATGATCCCCTACTATCCCCTGGGGGTCTACAAGGACAAATACGCGGAAAAGGAGGCAGAGTAAGGTGACTTCCCAGATCATCTTTGCCGGATTCGGCGGACAGGGCATCCTGTTCAGCGGCAAATTCCTGGCCTACAACGGCCTCATCGCCGGCAAGCATCTGAGCTGGCTGCCCTCCTACGGCCCCGAGATGCGGGGCGGCACCGCCAACTGCAGCGTCATTCTCAGCGACACCCCCGTGGGAAGCCCCATCGTCACCTATCCGGACATGCTGGTGGTGATGAACAACCCCTCTCTGGACAAGTATGAGGATGCGGTGGTCCCCGGCGGCAAAATCTTCGTGGATTCCTCCCTCATCGAGCGGAAGGTGAAGCGCACCGACGTGGATGTGTTCTACGTCCCCGCCACCTCCATGGCGGCGGAGAACGGCCTGGATACCCTGGCGAACATGATCCTGGTGGGCAAGCTCATCCGGGAGAGCGGCATCGTGGATTTCACCAGCGTGGACGCGGTGCTGGACAAGATCGTCTCCGCCAAGCGGGCGGAGCTGAAAGCATTCAACAAGCAGGCCCTCCAGATGGGCTATCATTACGAAGGATAAGGGGGAGAGATACATGGCTATCCGCATCGTGAAGACCGACGCTCCCAAGGAAAAGGTGAGCGCAGACAAGTTGGGCTTCGGCAAGGTTTTCTCGGACCACATGTTCATGATGGAATATGAGGCCGGGCAGTGGAAGGACCCCAGGATCGTTCCCTTCGGCAATCTCAGCCTCCACCCCGCCTCCACCGTGTTCCACTACGGCGCGGAGATTTTCGAGGGTCTGAAGGCCTACCGCCGCGCGGACGGGGGCGTGCAGCTTTTCCGCCCGGAGGAGAACATCCGCCGGATGAACAACTCCGCCGACCGCATGTGCCTGCCCCAGATCGACGAAAAGCTGTTCATGGAAGCGCTGGAGACCCTGGTGCGCATCGACGAGAGCTGGGTCCCCTCCGCCCCCGGCACCAGCCTCTATCTGAGGCCCTTCCTCTTCGGCAACGACCCCTTCCTGGGCGTCCACACCGTGCAGACCGCGGAATTCCTCATCATTGCCAGCCCCGTGGGCAGCTATTATAAGGAGGGCCTGCAGCCCGTCAGCATCATGATCGAGACGGAGGACGTCCGCGCGGTGCGCGGCGGCACCGGCTACGCCAAGTGCGGCGGCAACTACGGCGCCAGCTTCCGTGCCGGCAAGAAGGCTGAGGAAAAGGGCTATTCCCAGGTCCTGTGGCTGGACGGCGTGGAGCGCAAGTACATCGAAGAAGTCGGCGCCATGAACGTCATGTTCCAGATCGGGGACGAGATCGTGACCCCCGCCCTCACCGGCTCCATCCTCCCCGGCGTCACCCGCAAGAGCTGCATCCAGCTGCTGAAGGACGAGGGCTACAATGTGAATGAGCGCCTGCTCAGCGCGGAGGAGCTCAAGGAGGCCTGCCGCAGCGGCGCGCTGAAGGAGGCCTGGGGCTGCGGTACCGCCGCCGTGGTCTCCCCCATCGGCCACCTGATGATGGACGACGAGGTCTTCACCATCAACTCTAACGAGATCGGCGCCGTGACCCAGCACCTCTACGACACCCTCACCGGCATCCAGTGGGGAAGGATCGCGGATACCCGCGGCTGGATCCACAAGATCGACTGATACCGAAGCTGAATCCGGGGCCTCCGTGGCACATCGGAGGCCCCGGTTCTTCCCTTTTTATGAAAGGACTGATAAAAAATGGAAACGATTCGCATCACTGACATGACCTTGCCGGCCTGCGCGGCTCTGAACGGCACCAGCCTCAGCTTTAAGGAGCGGCTGGAGATCGCCAAGAGCCTGGACCGACTTCGCCCCGACATCCTGGAGCTTCCGGCGCTGGAAAACCGGACCTCCGACGCCCTCCTGATGCGGACCATTTCCACCACCGTCCGCAACTGCGGCGTCTCCATGCCTGTGGGCTTCACCAAGGAGGAGGCGGACGACGCCTGGGCTGCCGTCTCCAGAGCGGCCAAGCCCCGGCTGCGCCTGGAGATTCCCCTGAGCACCGTGCAGATGGAATACCTCTGCCGCAAAAAGCCCGCTGCCGTACTGGCAATGGCGGAGGAGCTGACGGCCTACTGCCGCAGCCTCTGCGCCGACGTGGATTTCTGCGCCGGGGACGCCACCCGCGCCGACCCCGCTTTCCTCCGGGAGGCCATCCGCACTGCCATCCGCTGCGGGGCCACCACCGTCACCGTCTGCGACAGTGCGGGCACCAAGCTGCCCGCGGAGCTGGCGGATTTCCTCAATGCCCTGCGCGCGGACGTCCCCGAGCTCGGCACCGTGACCCTGGCGGTCCGCTGCGTCAATGAGCTGCGCATGGCGGAGGCCTGCGCCGTGAGCGCCGTCGGCGCGGGGGCGCGGGAGGTGAAAACGGCGCTGGTCGGCGAGAGCTACCCTTCCCTCCCCGCCCTGGCCCATATCCTGGCCCTCCGGGGGGACGAGCTGGGCTACCGCTGCGATGTGAACACCATGGAGATGCAGCGCCTGCAGAAGCAGGTCAGCTGGATCGTCCGCGCCAGGCAGGACGCTTCTTCCCCCTTCGAGGGCAGCAACCGCGCCAAGGGCGAGGAGGGCTACACCCTCTCCAGCCACGACGGCCTGGACGCCGTATCCAAGGCCGCCGTTCACCTGGGCTACGACCTCTCCGAGGAGGACCTGGCAAAGGTCTACGACGCCTTCCGCACCGCTTCGGAAAAGAAGGACCTCTCCGCCCGCGAGCTGGAGGCCATCATCGCCTCCGTCGCCCTGCAGGTGCCTCCCACCTACACGGTCAAGGGCTTCGTCATCAACAGCGGCAGCCAGATGCGGGCCACGGCCCACATCGCCATGGAAAAGGACGGGCGGGAGCTCCGGGGCCTCTGTGCCGGGGACGGACCCATCGACGCCTGCTTCCTTGCCATTGAGCAGATCGCCGGAACGCACTATGAGCTGGACGACTTCCAGATCCAGGCCGTGACGGAGGGACGGGAGGCCATGGGCTCCGCTTTCGTCAAGCTGCGCAGCGGCTCGAAGCTCTATTCCGGCAGCGGCATTTCCACAGACATCATCGACGCGGCGATCCACGCGTATGTCAGCGCGCTGAACAAGATCGCCTATGAGGAGGCGGTACAATGAAGCTCTCCTTCTCCATCAAGGGCTGGGAACGCTATTCCTGGGCGGACTATGTCCGCACCGCGAAGGAAATGGAGCTCCAGGGCATCGAACTGCGCAACATCCACGGAACTTCCCTCACGGCCAGAGGCGGCCCCTTCCATGCCCACATGGCCGCCGCGACCCTGCGGGAGCTCTATGAAGCGGGCCTCAGCCTGCCCTGCATCGACGCGGTGTGCGACATCGCCGACGCGGAAAAGCTGGAGCTCAACTGCCGGGAGATCGCTGACTGCATCGAGACCGCCCGCCAGTTCAAGATTCCCAACATCCGCGTCCACGCCACCTCCGGCGGCGAGGTGACGGACGCTCTGATCGAATGCCTGCGCCGCTCGGAGGCGCTGGCCATGCAGGCGGGGGTCACGGTGCTCATCGAGACCGTGGGCATCTTCGCCGACACCGGCCGGCTGCGGGACGTGCTGAACGGCTTCGCCAGCGACTACCTGGCGGTGCTCTGGGATTTTCAGCACCCCTACCGGGTCTGCGGGGAGACCCCGGACCAGACCATCCAGAACCTGGGCGCTTACGTGCGCCACGTCCACGTGCGGGACAGCGTCGTCGTGGACGGGAATGTGGAACCCCGGCTGGTGGGCGAGGGGGATATGCCCCTTGCCACCATGATGAACGCCCTGCGCAGCGTCAACTACGACGGCTTCCTCTCCCTGGAGTGGGACCCCGCCTGGATGCCGGAGATCGACGACTTGGAGGTCATCCTTCCGCATTATGTCAACTATATGACCGGTCTCCACGATCCCTACAAGACCAGGGCCACCCTTTACGACAATGCGGCCCACACGGGCAAGTTCCCCTGGAAAAAGGAACTCATCATCGACCAGACCTTCCCCCAGGTGCTGGATCGGATGGTGGAGGAATTCCCGGACCAGTATGCGTTCAAGTTCACCACCCTGGATTATACCCGCACCTATTCCCAATTCCGGGACGACGTGGACCAGTTCGCAAGGGCCCTCATCACCCTGGGGGTGAAGAAGGGGGACAAGGTTGCCATCTGGGCCACCAACGTGCCCGCCTGGTACCTCACCTTCTGGGCCACCACCAAGATCGGCGCGATCCTGGTGACCATGAACACCGCCTACAAGATCCACGAAGCGGAATACCTGCTGCGCCAGTCGGACACCCACACCCTGGTCATGATCGACGGCTACCGGGATTCCAACTATGCCGGCATCATCGCGGAGCTCTGCCCGGAGCTGGCCGAGCTCGGCGCCGGCAAGAGCCTCCATGCCAAGCGCCTGCCCTTCCTGCGCCACGTCATCACCGTGGGCTATCGGCAGAAGGGCTGCCTCACCTGGGAGGAGGCCCAGCTTTACGCCGCCCAGACCAGCGAGGAGGAGCTGCGCAAGCGCGCCGCCGCCGTGGACAAGCACGACGTGTGCAACATGCAGTACACCTCCGGCACCACCGGCTTCCCCAAGGGGGTCATGCTGACCCACTACAACGTGGTGAACAACGGCAAGGCCATCGGGGACTGCATGGATCTGTCTACAGCGGACCGGATGATGATCCAGGTACCCATGTTCCACTGCTTCGGCATGGTGCTGGCCATGACCGCCTCCATGACCCACGGGGCCACGCTCCATCCCCTGCCCTACTTCTCCCCCAAAAGCAGCCTCAGCTGCATCAACAGCGAGCATGTGACCTGCTTCCACGGGGTGCCCACCATGTTCATCGCCATGCTGAACCACGAGGACTTCCCCAAGACGGATTTCAGCTATATGCGCACCGGCATCATGGCCGGTTCCCCCTGTCCCATCAAGGTGATGGAGGAAGTGGTGGAGAAGATGCACATGTCTCAGATCTGCATCACCTACGGTCAGACGGAGGCTTCCCCCGCCACCACCATGAGCCACACCACCGACAGTCTGGAAACGCGGGTCAACACCGTGGGCAGCCCCATCTTCGGCGTGGAGTGCAAGATCGTGGACCCGGAGACCGGCGAAGAACTGGGGGACGATCAGGACGGGGAATTCTGCGCCAGGGGCTACAACATCATGAAGGGCTATTACAAGATGCCCGAGGCCACCGCCAAGGCCATTGACGAGGACGGCTGGCTTCATTCCGGAGACCTGCTTCGGCGGCTGCCCGACGGGAACTATAAGGTGACGGGGCGGCTGAAGGACATGATCATCCGGGGCGGCGAAAACCTCTACCCCAAGGAGATCGAGGACTTCCTCTACACCCATCCCGACGTGGAGGACGTGCAGGTGATCGGCGTGCCCGACGCTCAGTACGGCGAGGAGGCTATGGCCTGCGTCATCGCCCGGGAGGGCTCCGGCCTCACGGAGGAAGCGCTGCGGAAATTCTGCATGGAGCGCATTGCCAAGCACAAGGTCCCCCGCTACTTCCGCTTCGTGGATTCCTTCCCCATGAACGCGGCGGGTAAGATCCTGAAGTACAAGATGCGGGAAGAAGCGGTGGAGCTGCTGAAGCTCCAGGACGCGGAAAAGATCGTCACCGCATAAATCAAACCAAGAACAGAAAAGCGCCGTCTCCAACCAGTCGCAAGGCTGAAAGGAGACGGCGCTTTCTTTTTCATTTCTAGGGATTGCAGTTTTTGCACGGCTCGTAGCCCATGTCGATGATTTCCTCGCGCGTGCCGGTGTAGTCCTCCCGATTCTTTTCTTTGATCTGGCTCGCGCTTTTACAGGAGGGAACGTGGAATTTCATGGTGTTTTTGTTGAGAACATAATCCCGCGCTTCGGATTCCCCCGGAGAAGGATCAGCGTCAGGCCCGTCTTCCATTGGTCCCGGCGTTGGCCCCGGCGTCGGTTCTGATGCAGGCTCCGGGGTCGGTTCCGGCGAGGGGCGGGGGGTTGGCGCCGGGGTCGGCTCCGGTGTTGGGTGGGGGGTCGGCTCCGGCGCGGCATCGGGCGTCGGTTCCGGTGTGGGTTCCGGCGCCGACTCGGAGACCGGCGCCGCGGTCGCCTTCGGTTCCGCAGAAGGAAGCGCGGCGCCGTCGTTTTTTCCGCCGCAGGACGGAATAAGCAGGATGACCGACACGCAAAGCAGGAACAGCAGCAGCTTCTTCATGATCCGTTTCCTTTCCGGGTATAAAACCGCGAGCTTTCAGCCTCGGATGAATTTCCGGATCGTCCCCTTCTTTGCCGCCGGATTCAGCTCCAGCACCCGGCGGGCAATGCGTTCTTCCGCCTCTGCCGGGTCAAGCTCCCCGGCGGCAAGCACGAAATCTTCGCCCCAGAACTGCTCCACGGTGGTCAGCTCCGTGCAGTGCCAGCCGTATTCCTCCCCGTATTTGTTCCGGCGGCGTTTTTGGCCGCAGATGGTGAGGAACATGCGCATCTGAAGCTCCGTCAGCGCCTGCTCAAAGGCGGCGTTTTCCTCCCTGCCGAAAGCGGCCATGCTTTTCAGCTCCGGCACCAGCACTCTGGGAACGCTTTTCGCTGCCTCATAGACGCGTTTCGCCTGGTAGGAAAGGGTACCCTCCGCGTAGCAGTCCGCAAAGTCCATGCTCCCCCGCCTTACGGCCAGGAAATAGGGATACCACTCCCTGGTGATATAGCCCCCGATGCGGAAGAAGAGCTTGGCGTAGGCGATGCCCCGCCCTTCCTCCAGAACCCGCATCCGCCACTCCCAGGGGTCCGTTTCCGGGTCCTCGGTGTGCCAGCGGATGGGACTGTCCGTTATGTAGGGCTGCTCCTCCCAGCTGAAGGGAACGACGCTCCAGATGCCCTTGGCGCTGCCGCCGGCCAGGGAAAATCCGGCCCTCCCCAGTTCCCGAAGGAAGTCCTCGTAGCCTCGGATCATCTCAGTTCAGGAAGTCCTTCAGCTTCTTAGAGCGGCTGGGGTGCCGCAGCTTCCTGAGGGCCTTGGCCTCGATCTGACGGATGCGCTCACGGGTGACGTTGAATTCCTTGCCCACTTCCTCCAGGGTCCTGGTCCGTCCGTCGGCGATGCCGAAACGGAGCATGAGCACCCGCTTCTCCCGCTCGGTGAGGGTGTCCAGCACGCTCATGAGCTGCTCCCGCAGGAAGGTGAAGCTGGCGGCCTCCGCGGGCTCGGAGGCATATTCGTCGGGGATGAAATCTCCCAGATGGCTGTCCTCCTCCTCGCCGATGGGGGTCTCCAGGCTGACGGGCTCCTGGGCGATCTTCAGGATATCCCGCACCTTGTCGGCAGGCATACCCATCTCCTCCGCCACCTCCTCGGGGGTGGGGTCATGGCCCAGCTCCTGCAGCAGCTGCCGGGAGACACGGATGACCTTATTGATGGTCTCCACCATGTGCACGGGGATGCGGATGGTCCGGGCCTGGTCGGCGATGGAGCGGGTGATGGCCTGGCGGATCCACCAGGTGGCGTAGGTGGAGAATTTATAGCCCTTGGTGTGGTCGAATTTCTCCACTGCCTTGATGAGGCCCAGGTTGCCCTCCTGGATCAGGTCCAGGAACAGCATGCCCCGGCCCACATAGCGCTTGGCGATACTCACCACCAGGCGCAGGTTGGCTTCCGCCATGCGCTTGCCGGCTTCCTTGTCCCCTTCCGCCATGCGCCGGGCCAGCTCCACCTCCTCCTCGGGGGTCAGCAGGTTCACCTTGCCGATCTCCTTGAGATACATGCGCACCGGGTCGTCGATGCTGAAGGTCTCGGCCAGGGCGTCGGTGGAATTCAGCTCGTCCTCCGTGATCTCCTCGATATCGTCCAGGTCGGCGAAATCCGCCTCCTCCGGCAGCTCGTCGGGGCCGGGCACCTCCGCGGCGGCGGTGCTGAATTCCTCCTCCACCATCTCGATGCCCAGATTGTCGATGGTCTCAAAGACCTTGTCCGCCTGCTCCCCGTCGAAATGCAGCTCATCCATCAGGTCCATGACCTCCTTGATGGTGAGGCTGCCGTTTTTCTTTCCCTTCTCAAAAAGCTCCTTGATCCGCTGCTCCGGGCTCTTGTGCCCTCCGGCCTCGGAAGCTTCCTTTTCCTCGGCTTCGGGTTCCGGTTCGGCGGGCACGTCCTTTGCCTTCGCCTTGCCACTGCTCTTTTTCTTCTTGGGCTTTGCCTCCTTTTGTTCGGCTTCCTTCTGCTCCGCTTCCAGCAGCAGAGCGTCCGCCGCTTCCTCCAGGGCCTTCGCGTCCAGTTCCGCTTCTTTCTTCAGTTCCGACATGGTTCTTGGTTCCTCCCTTTGGTTCAGCCGGTGACCGGCGCTTCTTTTCTTTATACGTGCAAGCTATGCGTTCAAGCTCGTTTGTTCTTCATCAGCTCCGCGATGGCGGCCAGATCGCCGCTGCGCTTGACATATTCGCTGTGGACCACCCGAACGCAGTCCGCCAGAGCGTCCGCGGCGCTGCCGGGGGCTAAGGGCTGTTGCAGGATCTGTGTCAGCTGGGCGGCCTCTCCCTCCGGCAGGGATGAGAGGAGCGCCGAGGGACTGAGGCTGAGGCCCTCCCGCTGCCGCCGCCGCAGGCCGGCATACAGTCCCCGCAGGAAGGGCGAGGAGAATTCCTCCTCCGGCAGAGGACAGACGGCGATCAGCGCCGGGTCCTGCAGGAGCAGACGCAATATGCCCTCCTCCGCCCTGGCGCTGACGATATTCTCGTAGCGGAGAGCTTTTTCCTGGGGCTGGGCCTGGCTGGCCGGGCGGGCGGAAGCGCGCTCATACTGCTTTTTGTCTCCGCTGAGCTTCAGCATGCGGAAGCGTTCCGCCTCCCGGATCACCGCTTCCCCGGTGACCCCGGCGGGTTCGGCGGCCCGGCGGGCCCATACCTCCCGCTCCACGGGGCTGCTGAGGCCGGCGACCAGCTCGCAGGCGGCCCGGAGATATTCCACCCGCTGTTCGTCGTCGGCAAGATCATAGCGGGTCGTCAGCTCCATCAGCCGGTATTCCATGCCGCCGCCGGACCCCTTCAATAGCTGCTCGAAAGCCTCCGGTCCATGGAGCTTGATGAAATCGTCCGCGTCGATCTTCACCGCCTGCCCGTCCACGATCCGGTCCGGCAGCTTCAGCACCTTCACGGTGAATTCGCTGTTCTTGAGGATATCCAGGGCCCGCTCCGTTGCCTTGCGCCCGGCGGGGTCGTTGTCGTAGCAGAGCACGATCTCCTTGGCATAGCGGGAGATGAGCCTTGTCTGCTCCGTGGTGAGAGCGGTGCCCATGCTGGCTACCGCATTGTCAAAGCCCGCCTGGTGCAGGGTCACCACGTCGATGTTCCCCTCCACCAGCAGGATACTGCCCCGCTTGGTGTTCTTGGCCCGGTGGATGCCGTAGAGGATGCGGCGTTTGGCGAAAACCAGGGTCTCCGGACTGTTGAGATATTTGGGCTCCTGCCCGTCCGCCAGGGCCCGGCCGGAGAAGCCCAGCACTTCGCCCCGCACATCCAGAACGGGAAAGATCAGCCGGTCCCGAAATTTGTCGTAAGCGCTGCCCGCCGTTTTTCCCCGGGAAGCCAGCCCGGCGCGGATCAGTTCGTCCGAATCGAAGCCCAGCTCCCCCATGGCCTTCAGCAGGCTGTCCCAGCTGTCCGGCGCATAGCCCAGGCCGAAGTTCACCGCGGTCTTCCGGCTGATGCGCCGCTTTTGCAGGTAGGCCGCCGCCTTTTGCCCCGCAGGCTCGCTCAGCTGGGCATGGAACCATCGGGCCGCTTCCTTATTCAGCTCCAGCATCCGCTTGCGCAGCCGGGGCAGTTCCTGATCCTGCCCGTCCTCCGGCACGGTCATGCCCGCCCGGTCCGCCAGGAACTTCACCGCCTCAGGGAAGCTGAGATTCTCGATCTCCATGATGAAGTTCACCACGCCGCCGCCCTTGCCGCAGCCGAAGCAGTGGTAGATCTGCTTTTCCGGGGACACGGAGAAGGAGGGGGTCTTTTCATTGTGGAAGGGGCAGAGGCCGAAAAGGTTCCCGCCCTTTTTTGTCAGCTGCACATACTGGGAGACCACGTCCGTGATGTCGCAGCGCTCCGTCAGCGCATCCAGAAACGATTCGGGAATGGGCAATCCGCTCCCCTCCTTTCATGGGAATCCATCCGGGCTTCACCGGATGGTCCAGCCGCCGGGAATGAACAGCTGCGTGTACTGCTGGACGGCAAACTGGTCCGTCATGCCCGCGATATAATCGCAGACGGCCCGGTCTTCGCCCTCCTCCTCGGCCACCGCCCGGTAATCCTCCGGCAGACGGCTCACGTCCGCCAGATAGTAGTCATAGAGAGCCGCCAGGATGCCCTCCACCTTGCTTTCCTCGCTCTTGGCCTTGGGATTCTGGTAGACCGCCTGAAACATGAAACTGCGGAATTCATCCATGGCCCAGGCCACGGGCAGGCTCATGCGGATCTCCGAATCGGAGGAGGCCACCACGTCCCGGATGACGGTGTCGATCCTTTTTGAAAAGCTGTCTCCGATGACCTCCCGCACGGAGGCGGGGATATCCTCCTCCCGCATGATCCCGGCCCGCACCGCATCGTCGGTGTCGTGATTCACATAGGCGATCCGGTCGCTCAGGCGCACGATGTTTCCCTCCAGGGTCATGGGCTTGCGCTCCCCCGTGTGGCAGAGCATCCCGTCGAGCACCTCGCGGCTCAGGTTCAGGCCCCGCCCGTCCTTTTCCAGACGGTCTGCTACCCGAAGGCTCTGTTCATTGTGCTGAAAGCCCCCCGCGTGGATGCGCCGCAGGGCCCGCTCCCCCGCGTGCCCGAAGGGGGTGTGACCCAGGTCGTGCCCCAGGGCGACGGCCTCCGTCAGGTCCTCGTTGAGCCGCAGGCAGCGGGCGATGGTCCGGGCGATGCGGGCCACCTCCAGGGTGTGGGTCATGCGCGTGCGGTAATGATCCCCCTCCGGGCTCAGAAAGACCTGGGTCTTGTGCTTCAGGCGGCGGAAGGCCTTGCAGTAGGTGATGCGGTCCACATCCCGCTGGAAGCAGGTGCGCAGATCGCAGGGCTCCTCCGGTCGATCCCGGCCCAGACTGCGGTCGGCAAAGCTGGCGTTTTCTGCCAGCATCCGATGCTCCAGCGCTTCCCTTTCCTCTCTCGGCAGCATGGTCCTCGCCTCCTTTTCGCCAAAATCGCCGAAACTCTCCCTGTTCCATTCTATATATACGCACTTTTTTTGAAAATCCCTTTTATTCTGCCTTTATTTTTGCGGAAATTTCTATATAATATCAGAATGGCATGTAATACGGGGACCGAACCGGTCCCGGAAGGGGGGAGGCCAACTTGTTTCGTCGATGGAAGCGGCTTTGGGCGCAGAGCCGCCCCCTTGCCCTGGGCCATCTTATGCTGCGGGCCGTCGTGTTGTGCCTGGGTCTCTGGTCCCTGGGCCGGGGCCGATGGGACCATGCGGGCCTCTGCCTGGTGACGCTGGGCCTGTGCACCATCCCCGCCCTTGCGGAATGGGTGCTGAAGCTCCGCGTCGATTCGCCCCTGGGCATCGCCATCGCGCTATTCGCCGTGAGCGCCAATGTCTGCGGGGAGACCCTGGGTTTCTACGAACGCATCCCCTGGTGGGATGAGATGCTTCACATCGTCTGGGGTTTTCTTGCGGGGCTGCTGGGCTTCGCTTTTCTGGAGCTCCTGCAGGAAACGAAGCTGCGGCCGGGGGCAGCATTCCTGACGGTCCTGAGCTTTTCCGCCCTGACTGCGGTTTTGTGGGAGTTTTTTGAATTCGTCATGGACGCCGTCTTCCCCTGGGACATGCAGAAGGACGCCTGGCTGCAGAGCGTCAACTCCGTGCTGCTGAATCCCGAAGGGCTGAGCGACGCCGTATCGGTGACGGCGGAAAGCGTGACGGTGAACGGCGTCTCCTGGCCCGGCCTGCTGGACCCCGGCCTGCGGGACACGATCAGCGACCTCTTTTTGAGCTTCACCGGCTCCCTTCTGGCCGCTTTGGCACTGCTGTTCTCCCTCCGCCGGGGGAAACTGCCGAAGCTTTTGCGCGGTCTGATGCCCGCGCCATTTTCCGAAACGGAGGTCTCCCATGAAAAACGGTAAGAGAAGATTCATACCCACCTCCCTGGAGAAGCGCTTCATGGCGATTTTCGTTCTGGCAGCCGCCCTCAGCTGGGCTGCATTCCGCTATCTGCCCCTCATCCCGGCGCTGGCGGTGCTGCTGGTGGGCCTGATCGTGGTGTGGCGGGTGCTGCACTATTATCTGATCAAGCCCATCCAGGCGCTGACCCTGGCGGTTCTGGAAAGCCACCCCTCGGAGGAGGGATTCGTCTATACGCCGCCGGTGATCCGCACCAGCGACGAGATCGAGCTGCTGTCCGACGCCATCAAGCGCATGGCGGACGACATCGGCCGCCGGTAAAGAGAGGTGTCACCCTTGATCTTCCGCAGTGGTGGCGGCGCGCCGGCCTGGATCGTCTGCTTCCTCGGCAATCCCGGCAGCGAATACGCCCGGACCCGGCACAACGCCGGATGGCTGGCCTGCGAGGCTCTGGAGGCCAGGGAAAACATCCATACCTCCCGCCTGCGCTTCCACGCCTTCACCGGCGTCGGCCGCTTCGGGGGACAGCAGGTGCTGTTCATGCGCCCCCAGACCTACATGAACCTCAGCGGCGACGCGGTGCAGCCCGCCGCCGCCTTCTACAAGATCCCCACGGACCGCATCATCGTGGTCCACGACGATATGGCGCTGAACGCCGGGAAGCTGCGCATCAAGCGCGGCGGCTCCGACGGGGGCCACAACGGCATCAAGAGCATCACCCAGCGCCTGGGCAGCCCGGATTATCCCCGGGTGAAGATCGGCGTCGGTCAGCCCCCCCACCCGGACTGGGACCGCATTGACTGGGTGATCGGCAAGCTGACGGACGAGGAATTCCAGGTCATCTCCGAAGCCGCGGAGCGAGCGGTGGCGGCGGTGGAGGAGCTCCTGAAAAACGGCATCGACAGCGCCATGAACAAATTCAACCGGTGAGGTAAGCCATGGATCTTCTGGAATACAAGCAAAAGGCGCGGGAGGCCGCTCTGCGCGCAGGGCCCGGTCTGCTGAAGGTCTTCGCCGTCTACGCCGGGGTCCTGGCGCTGCTGAACCTGCTGGGATTCTTGCTGGAGAAGCCTTTTGTCGATTGGCAAATACAAACGTTGGAGTATGTAAAGGAAGGAAATATGTCTTTTGCCCTTCCTTCTGCCAGGGTGCACCAGGGCATGGCCCTCTCGCTGCTCCTGGGCCTCATGGGGCGCGTGGTCACCGCGGGCTGGGTATCGCTGACGCTGAACGCCGCCAGAGGCGGGGAATACTCCTGGCACGACCTGTGGGGCTCCTTCCGCAATTTCTGGAAGGTCTTCGTCATCACCGTCGTCAGCGCCGTCGGCTGTGCCTTCGGTCTCTGGCTCCTCGTTTTTCCCGGCATCTGGCTTTTCTACGGCTGGCGGCTCAGCCTCCACGTGCTGGCGGAGCACCCGGACTACGGCCCCCTTCAGTGCATGCGCCAATCCCGCCGGCTGATGGTGGGAGAACGGCTGAACCTCTTCCGGCTGGACCTGAGCTGCATCCTGCTCTATGGGCTGGCCGCGCTGGTCTATTATTTCAGCTTCGGCATCGTCGCCTTGTGGCGGATGCCCACCATAGCGATCCTCCACGCCGTGTTCTACAACCGCGTCGTCTATTGGCAGGACCCGGCGCAGCCGAAGCAGCCGGAATCGTAAGGGGAGGCAAACCATGTCCGACGAGCGCTTTACCAGAGAAGAAGCCCTGCTGGGGCCGGAAGCGATGGAAAAACTGCGCAATGCCCATGTGGAGGTCTTCGGCCTGGGGGGCGTGGGCTCCTGGGCGGCGGAGGCTCTGGCGAGGGCCGGGATCGGCCGTCTGACCCTGGTGGACTTCGACACCGTCAGCATGACCAACATCAACCGGCAGCTGTTCGCCCTCACCAGCACCCTGGGTCGGTATAAGGCGGAGGTGGCCGCGGAGCGCATCCGGGATATCTGCCCGGACACGGCGGTCATCCCCAAAATCCGCCGCTATGAAGCCGCCACGCGGGAGGAGCTGCTCTCCCCCGGCTGCGACTATATCGTGGACGCCATCGATCTTGTGTCCTGCAAGCTGGATCTGATCCAGTCCGCCATGGAGCGGTGCATCCCCATCCTCAGCTGCCTGGGCACCGGCAACCGTCTCCGTTCCGACGGATTCCGGGTGACGGACATCGCCGAAACCAGGGACGATCCCCTGGCCAGGGTCATGCGAAGGGAGCTTCGGCGGCGGGGCATCCTCCACGCGCAGGTGCTCTGGGCCCCCGGTGAAACGGAAAAGCCCGCCGAAACCGGCGAAGCAATCCCGGAGGGCCGCCGCAGCATTCCCGGCAGCGTCAGCTGGGTCCCCGCCGCCGCGGGGCTGAAGCTGGCGGAGCATGTGGTCCTCTCCCTCGCTTTACATACCCGCCCGATTGTGCTAAACTGAGGGGGAAAGGAAGTGCGCTTCATGGAAAGGATCGTTCTGGATCCCCTACCGGTCACATTGGACCGGGAAAAGCTGATGGAGCTGAATCATATCCCCGCCGACAGCGATCTGGCGGAGGATTTTGCGGATGTGGTGGAGGCGGCAGGCCGGGTGCTGCGCTGCAAGACCATTCTGGTGAAAGCCGGAGAGCCGGTGGATTTTCCCCTTCCCCCGGGGGTCGAACCCGTCTATTTCTATGCCATGACCGTGGGCCGGGAGATCGACGAGGAGGAGGACTGCGACTATCCCTATCTGGGAGACGTGGTGCGGCAGGCCGCGCTGGACGGCGCAATGGCCTATACCCAGGACTATCTGCGGCGGGAAAAGGGCATGGGCAGCGTGGCCTTTCTGAACCCCGGCAGCGCCGAGGGTTGGGAGGACAAGCTGGTGAACCGCGCCATCGCGCTGCTCACGGGAGCGGAGGAGATCGGCATCCGGGTGGATGATCGGGGCAACATGACCCCCTGGTACTCCACCGTGGGAATATTTACAGAAGCTTAACAGACTGTCCTTTCCGGCGGCTTGTGTTTCCGTCCGGATTGTGCTAGTATGATACCGGTATGATCGTCTACGATTTTGATAAGACCGTCTTTCGCCGGGAGAGCAGCTTTCTGTTCTTCCGCTATTGCGTACGGAAGCATCCCGGGCTTCTAAAGCATCTGCCCCGCATGGGCTGGTTTGCCCTGCTGGCAAAGCTGAAGCGCTGCACGCTGACCCGTTTCAAGGAGGAATTCCACCGCTATCTTTCCTCCCTGTCGGACACGGAGGAGCTGCTGCGCAGCTTCTGGGACCGGTATGAGCGATGCATCCCCGCCTGGCTGCCGCCGCTGCTGCCCCGGGGCGGACTGGTGATTTCCGCCTCGCCGGAATTTCTGGTGGAAGGGCTCTGCAGCCGCCTGGGCCTCCGGGTCATGGGCACCCGGATGGACATCCGCAGCGGTGCCATCACCGGGCACAACTGCCGGGGCGAGGAAAAGACGCGCCGGTTCCGCAGGGAATACCCGGACGCGGAGGTGGAGGCGTTCTACTCCGACAGTCTGGCGGATTCCCCCATGGCGGCCCTGGCGAAGAAGGCCTGGCTGGTGAAGGGAGACCGCCTGTCCCCCTGGCCGGGAAAAAACGAAGACAAACAAGCATGATTATAGGAAAAGGAGCGATGGAACATGTCCCTCAGTGAAAGCTTGAAGAAGATCGCGGCCGGAGCCGCGGAAAAAGGCAAGGACCTGGCCGAACTGAGCAAGAAGGCCATGGATGACGCTGCGGACAAGGCCAAGAGCCTGGCCGAGCAGGGCAAGCTGGCCTCCGAGAACCAGAAGCAGGAGCAGGTCATCAAGGAAGCGAAGGCCCAGATCGGCGCCTACGTCGCCGAAAACAATCTGCTGGCCGACGATGAATTCGTTCTTGGCCAGATGTCCGTTATCGCCGCCGCCCAGGAGGTGCAGGAGAAGAACAACGCCCGCATCGCCGAGCTGAAGGCTGCCGAAGCGGCGAAGAAGGAAGAAAAGGCCGCCGAAAAGGCCGCTGCCGCCGAGAAGGCCGCCGAGGAAAAGTGCTGCTGCGAAGGCGAAGACGTCCATGTCTGCGAGCCTCGCTTCTGCCCCAACTGCGGCGCGCAGGTCCGCACCGACGCTGGCTTCTGCCAGGCCTGCGGCACGAAGCTGTAAAACGCTTCAAATCAAACCCGCTTCGCTGGGCTTCGATTTGAGGGGGGATTTGCACTCCGCTCCCCGCACTCGCTGTCGCTGGCACAGTCCGCTCCGCGATAGATATTTTTCGCGAGGCACATGTCCCCGCGAAAAATGTTTCCGATTTTTTCTCGTCTGCGGACGCGAACTCTGCGAGGCTTTGTAACAACCGGAGGCGCCTCACCCTCCTCAGGGAGGGCGAGGCGCCTTGCTATAGGAGGAGAAATCTATGCTGCATACTTTGGGAAACACCGGGATCACGACGGACAAGGTGGCATTCGGCGCGCTGCCCATCCAGCGGGTGAGCATGGAGGAGGCGGTGAAGCTCCTCCGGCGGGCGCTGGACGGCGGCATCACCTTCTTCGACACCGCCCGGGGCTATACGGACAGCGAAGAAAAGCTGGGCGAAGCCTTCCACGGTCTTCGTGACAGGATCTACATCGCCACCAAGACGGGCGCCAGGACGCCGGAGGCCTTCTGGTCCGATCTGGAAACCAGCCTGCGCAACCTGCGCACGGACCATGTGGATATCTATCAGTTCCACAACCCGGATTTCGTCCCCCGTCCGGGGGATGGCAGCGGCCTCTATGAGTGCATGCTGGAAGCGAAAAGGCAGGGCAAGATCCGCCACATCGGCATCACCAATCACCGCATCGGCCTCGCGGAGGAGGTCGCCGCATCCGGGCTTTACGAGACGCTGCAGTATCCCTTCAGCCTGCTGGCCTCGGAGCGGGATCAGGCCCTGGTATCCAAGGTCACGGAGGCCGGCATGGGCTTCATCGCCATGAAGGCCATGTCCGGCGGCCTCATCACCGATTCCCGCGCCGCCTGCGCTTTCCTCAACGGCTGGAAGGTGCTGCCCATCTACGGGGTGCAGCGGCCCTCGGAGCTGGAGGAATTCCTCTCCTATGTGGGAAAGGACCTGGAGCTGACACCGGAGCTGGAGGCGGTCGTCGCCCGCGACCGGCAGGAGCTGGCCGGGGATTTCTGCCGCGGCTGCGGCTACTGCATGCCCTGTCCCCAGGGGATCCAGATCAACACCTGCGCCCGCATGAGTCTTCTGCTGCGGCGCAGCCCCTCGGCCATGTGGCTCTCCCCCGCCGGTCAGAGCATGATGAAGAAGGTGGAGGACTGCGTCCGCTGCGGCCGGTGCGCTTCCAAATGTCCCTACGGGCTGGACACGCCGGAGCTTTTGAAGCGGAATTACGAGGACTACAAAAAAGTCCTGTCGGGGGAAACCGCCGTCTGACCTTTCCTGCTTTTCGACATATTCACCAATTCTCCTGATCGATCGACATTCTCTTTCGTAAATATGTCGTTTCCTCTTGTCATTTTTTGAAAACCGTGCTATGATATGGTCACCCTTAAAAACGGCAATCATTTATTCTAAGGAGGTTTTCCCATGAAAAAGGCCGTATCCCTGATCCTTGCGGTCATGCTGGTGTTCTCCGTGTGCATCTTCAGCACCGGCGCCGCCGACAAGACCATCACGCCCAGCGCCACCATCGGCGGCCAGACAGTCACCATGACGGCTACCGGCGTGCAAGACAGCTACACCATGTTCGACATCATGACCATCTTCGGTTCCTCCGGCGGACCCTACACCTATGCCCTCTGGTTTGATTACGGCGGCACCTTCTCCTTCGACAAGGACGTGACCCTCTCCAAGACCTACTATGCCGAAGATTTCAGCACCCTCGGCACGGATACCAAGACGATCAAGGCCGGCGAGGTCGTGGACGTTGCCAGCGGCACCTACAGCAGCACCATTGGCACCACGGTTCCCTGGAGCGAATTCAGCGTCACGCTGGACGACGGCAACTCCTGGATGATCGTCTACTCCGGCGATCCCGGCAACTATGCCACCGCCACGCCCAATGCGGATCTGTCCTCCTTCCCCGGCACGGTCGCCGACTATGCGCCCGCTCCCGCCCCCGCGCCTGCCGAGAATCCTCCCGCTCCCGCCGAGGGCGGCGATACGCCCGCTCCCGCTGCTGAGGGCGACGACACGCCCGCACCAGCACCCGCGACTGCGCCCGCTCCCGCCGCC
>JAEETX010000045.1 GCA_016286665.1 Oscillospiraceae bacterium | reverse complement strand
AAACCGACTGAACTACCGGGCCGTATGGTGGGAACAACAGGGCTCGAACCTGTGACCCCATGCTTGTAAGGCATGTGCTCTTCCAGCTGAGCTATGCTCCCGGAAAGGCCATTTAACAAGCACAGTTCCAAGCGGCGAATTGAATAATACAACAGATCGAAGGGAATGTCAACACATTTTTTCAATTTTTGCTTTCTTTCGGCCGCCCTACAGGAACGCCGCGAAGAAGAGCCGTTCATCCTCCGCCCTCCGCTCCCGCAGGGGCAGCCCGCCGCAGATGCGCACCTCGGAAAAGCCCGCTTCCTCCAGCGTCCGACGCAGCCATTCCGGCGCATGCAGGTATTCCAGGTGCTCCTCGCTGCTGCGCCGCCAGAGCTTTCCCATGCGGGTGAAGACCTCCACATGATACTGACAGGCCTCCGACTCCGGCGGGCATGCGGCGCTCCACACGCAGTAGGCCTCCTCCGATTCGCTGAAAAAGGTCCGCCCGTCCAGCTTCCGCAGCTTCTCCGGCGTGTGCACATCGAAGAAGAACACGCCCCCCGGCTCCATGAACAGACGCACGCGGCGGACCGCTTCCTTCAGCGCCGCCGGCTCCAGATAGTTCATGCCGTCCATGCTGCACACCGCGGCCTGCACCGTGCCGTAAAGGTCCAGCTCCTCCATGGCCTGGCAGATGAACATGGGCCGGATGGGCACGCTGCGCCCTTCCCCGGCGGCCATGGCTTCCGCAAGCATGTCGCTGCTCAGGTCCGCGCCGATGACCTCATAGCCCTTTTCCGCCAGGAGCCAGCTGAGCCTTCCCGTGCCGCAGGCCAGGTCCAGCACCGTTTTTATGCCCCGGGGGCGAAAAAGCGCGTCACAACTGTCCGCCCAGGCCGGATAGGCCTGGGCGGGCATGAGACTGTCATAGACCTGCGCCAGGGCGGCGTAGGCGTTCATTCCTTATCCTCTCCGGACGCGTCCTCGGACGCCTTCAGGCGGTCGAAAACGATGCCGTAGCCCCCTGCGCCATACTGCAGGGAGCGGTTGACCCGGCTGATGATGGCGCTGCTGGCCCCGGTCTCCTCCATGATCGCATTGTAGATCAGCCCGTTGTTCAACAGCTTGGCCACTTCAAAGCGCTGCTCCATCGCCATGATCTCCGTGATGCTGCATAGGTCCTCCATGAATTTGCGGCACTCCTCCTCCGTCTGCAAGGAGAGGATCGCTTTATACATGGCGGTGTTCTCGATCCTGCGATTGCTTTTTTTCAAGTTCCTGTCTCCCTTCCACAGCACTTTTGGATTATATTACCACGATTCAGCAGGAATGTAAAGCGTTAAATCGTAAGAATTGAGGAAATCCTATTGTTTCAAATGGAATGGAGTGGTATAATGCCAACATTGACAATTCCCTGTTGCGAGGATGACTATGAAACGACATCTGATCTTTGCTCTGATCATCATTATCCTGATGCTGGCCGCCGCCGGTGTCTCCCTGCTGACAAGGGACGGCAAACCGGCGCCGTCGCCCTCCGCCGCTCCCGGCGGGACCTCCGTATCCGCCTCACCCACGCCGCCGGCTTCCAAAGCGCCTGCGCCGCCGGAAACCGACATGCCCTCCCCTTCCCCTGCGGAAACGCCGGCAGCGGAACCCACGGCGGAACCGACCCCCGAACCCACGCCCGAGCCTACGCCGGAGCCCACGCCGGAACCCACACCGGAGCCCACGCCCACCCCGTACCCCAAGGGTTACGCCCAGATCGACTATTCTTCCCCCGCCCTGCTGGGTGAGACGGAGGACATGGGCCAAGACTATGTGGATCAGATCATCTACCTGGGGGACAGCACCACCTACGGCATGAAATACTACGGCGTCCTCTCCGGCGGAAAGGACACCCTGCAGGTGTGGACCCCCACCAGCGGCACCCTGACCCTCTCCTACCAGGGCTTCGCCGCCATCCTCTATCCCGACGAGGGGGCGGAGATCACCATTCGGGAAGCGGTGGAGAAAAAGAAGCCCGCCATGATGATCATCACCCTGGGCGTCAACGGCGTCGCCTTCATGGAGCGGGATAGCTTCATCAGCGAATACACGGACCTGGTGACGGACATCATGGCGCTGAGCCCCGAGACAAAGGTCATCATCCAGTCCATCTTCCCCGTGGCCAGCAATTATGAATCCCTGAGAAGCATCAACAACGAGAAGATCACTACCGCCAACACCTGGCTGGTGGAGGTGGCGGAGAACACCGGGGCGCGCTATCTCGACACCATTTCGGTGCTCATGGGCCCTGACGGCTGGCTGATCGACGCCTACCAGAACGGGGACGGCCTGCATCTGAACGGGGACGGCTTCCGTGTGGTGCTGAATTATCAGCGCACCCACGGCTGGAATTGAGAATACGGGAGGACCGACAATGAAAAAGACCGCTTGCATACTGCTCATCCTGGCTGTCCTGCTGGCCCTGGGGGCCTGCGGAAAGAAGGATACCTGGCGCACGGACGTGCCCCTGAGCTCCCTGGCGGAGACGGTGGAGAAGCACCTGGACGCCGGCAGCCTTGCCGCCATGCAGGAAAGCTATCTGAAAGGCGCCATGAAGCTGGATCCCTCCATCTTCTCCGAATGGCTGGTGAAGATCAACGCCTACGGCGCGAACATCGACGAATACGGCATCTTCAAGGCGCCCGACGAAGCGGGCGTCGCCGCCGTCAGGGAGGCGGCGGAGGGCTATCTGAAGCTGCGGCGGGATACCTGGATGGAGGAATACATGCCGGAGGAAAAGCCCAAGCTCACCCAGGCCGAGGTCAAGGTCTGCGGCCTCTATGTGTTCTACACCATCGTATCGGACGACGTGCGGGCCCAGATCGCGTCGGATCTTGAAAACGCGCTGAAAAAATGAGACGGTCATTCCCGGCAATCCTGGTATAAAACATTGCCTCCCGCAAAGAATATCCCCGAAGATATTCTAACGGGAGGCAATTATCATGAAATTCAGATCCATAGCGATCCTGATCGTCTGCCTGTCGCTGCTGGCCGGAGCGGCGCTGGCGGTGGAGGTGGAGACGGTGACCGTCAGCACCGTCTCCGGTGGGAACAGCGCGCCGGTGGCGGAAAACCTGAGCCTCAGCACCTATCGGAACGTGTCCGTTGCCGGCAGCTTTCAGGCTCTCGATCCGGAGGGCGACCTGCTGAGCTTCCGCATCACCGAAGCGCCCGGCAAGGGCAGCGTCACGGTGCAGGGCGGCCGCTTCGTCTATACCCCCGACAGCGGCAAACGCGGCAGGGACCGCTTCCGCTACCAGGCGATGGACGCGGAGGGCAACGTCTCCGCCGACGCGGAGGTGGGCATCCGCATCGAAAAGCAGTCCACCTCCGTCGCCTATCCCGAGCTGAAAGGCAGCGGTCTCCAGTACGCGGCGGTACGTCTGGCGGAGAAGGGCGTCTTCACCGGGGAAAAGATCAGCGACTGCTGGTGCTTCTCTGCCGCTTCGCCGCTGAAGCGCGGGGATTTCCTCACCATGTGCGCCGCCCTCACGGGGATGGAGCCCCTGGAGGACGTGACGAGGACCGGCTTTTTTGACGATGAATCCATCAGTCCCTGGCAGAAGCCCTATGTCTCCGCGGCGCTGCTGTACGGCGTGGTGCAGGGCAGCGCGGGCGACGGCGGACGGGCCGTGTTCCGGGGCGACCAGCCCATCACGCGGGCGGAGGCCGCGGTGATGCTGAACGGTTTTCTGGAGATATCCGACACCGCCGGCTTCTTCTATGCCGAGGACGTGCCCGGCTGGGCGGCCCAGGCGGTGGCCAATCTCCGCGCCTGCGACATCTGCTCCGGGGATGAATTCCAGGCCGGCCGCGCCCTGACCAGAGGGGATGCGGCGGAAATGCTCAGCGCGGCCATGGACGTGCTGGAAGCGAGGGGAAAGAACAGCCGGTTCAGCTGGAGCCGATAAAGAGCAAATCGCAATCGCTCCGCCGGATTGGGAGTTGAGGGGCTCCCCGCAGGATGCGTCCTTATCCTCCGAAATGGCAGGGCATTTGCCAAGGACGATTTTCACCGGGAAACACATCATAAAGAGCAACAGGGATTCCGCCAAGCCTGAAATATGGAATGGAGGCGCGGACAGCGCCGCGCCTCCACCTGGTACATATTCAGTTCGTTACGGCACCTCCGCAAAACGCGGTGCACTCCTATTTCAATTGCTCCAACGCTTCCACTTTGCTGCGCTCCGGGGTCACGTAGATCGTCTTGTAATCCGTGTAGATCACCATGCCGGGGCGGGCGCCGGAGGGCTTTTTCACATAGCGTACCAGCGTGTAGTCCACGGGGACGTTGGCGCTGTCTCTTGCGTCGGAATACCAGGCGGCCAGCAAGGCGGCGGCTTCCACCGTCTCCCGGTCCTCCCTGCCGCAGCGGGCCACCACATGGCTGCCGTGGCTTTTCTGCACGTGGAACCAGACTTCGTTTTTATCCGCTGATTTCAGGGTCAGCCAATCGTTCTGCAGGTTGTTCTTCCCCACCCGGATCAGGCTTCCGTCGGGGCTGCGGAAGCTCAGGGGCCTGGGAGGCGCTTCCTTTTTCCGGCGCTTGTCCGTGGGATGGAGGTAGCCCTGGCTGATGAGCTCCTGCCGAATCTCCCCCAGGTCCTTTTCTCCGGAGGCCAGGAGCAGCTCCTGCTGCACGCTTTCCAGGTATTCCAGCTCCCTTTCCGCCTCGGCGATCTGCTCCGTCAGCACCTTTTCCGCGTTCTTGGCCTTGGTATAAAGCTTGTAGTACCGTTCCGCGTTCTGCTGCGGAGAGAGCTTCGCTTCCAGGGGGATGCGCACCGGGGCGTTTTCCGGGTCATAGAAATTCTCCGCCTCCAGGGCGGTCTGGCCCCGCTGCATGCGGTAGAGATTGGCCTTGATCAGGTCCCCGTACTGCCGCCAGGTCTCCCGCCTGGCGGTGGCCTTTCGCTCCTCCAGCCGGGCGGCCAGCTTCCGCGCCGAGCGCTCCCGCCGGTTTTTCACCAGCTTCGCCAGGGCCTGGCTCCGCTGCTGCTGGTGGGCGATGCGCTCCTTTTCCGTGTAAAACCCGTCCAGCAGCGCCGAAAAGCTTTCCTTCGTCTCCTGGGTCAGAGCGGCGCCATACTGGCGGATGGGTCGGCAATAGAGCTCGAAGGGCATGCCTTCGCGCAGGAGCAGCGTGGGCCGGGGCGGCTGGGCCAGCAGCGCCCGGAAGGCATTCCAGAGCGCTTCCGCCGTCGTCTCTCCCAGGCGCGCGTCGCTGCGCTCCGCAGCCAGGGTCACCACCTCCCGCGCCAAAAGTGGGGAAACACCGGCGAAATTCTCCACCAGCCAGTCGTCGGCGGTTTTCTCCTTTCCGGCCCGCTCGAAGGCTTCCGCAAAGCCGGCCTGCGACGTGAGAAACAGGTTTTCCTTCTCCTGCGCGGGGGGCAGCGCATAGAAAAGCCCCGGCAGCAGCGGCCTTTTCGGCGCGCTCATGGGGTCCGCCTTATGGAGGCAGTCCAGGATCCTCCCCGCGCCGTCCACCAGGATCAGGTTGGAATTCCTGCCCATCATCTCCACAGCCAGCAGCTTTTCCGACGCCTCCCCCAGTTCATCCAGACAGGCGAAGCGGAGAAGCATCACCCGCTCCCAGTTGGGCTGCTCCACGCTCAGCAGCCGCGCGCCGCCCAGGTGCTTTCGCAGCAGCATGCAGAACATGGGCGGCTCCGCCGGGTTTTCCCGGTCCATACGGGTCAGATGGACCCGTGCCGTGCCGCTGCCGGCGCTCACCAGCAGGCGCACGGGTCCTTCGCCGGAGCGCAGATGCATGAGGAGCACATCCTTTTCCGGCTGCTGCACCTTATCGACCCGGCTGCCGGCCAGGCTCTGCAGCTCCCTCGTCACTTCCGATATGCACAGTGCGTCCAGCGGCATCAGTTACCCTCCACAACGGCGCCGAACAGCGCGTTCAGCCGCTCCCGCCGCCCCAACAGATACAGATAGCCGAAAAGCGCCTCCAGTCCGGTGGCGGCGTGATAATCCCCCAGGCGGGCATGCTTCGGCACGGAATGGACCTTCACGTTTCTGCCCCGGCGGAAGACCTCCGCCTCCTCCTCCGTCAGGAGGGGCAGCAGCTTTTCCATATCGCCGGCCTGGGCGGCGGCGTTGACCATCTCCACGGCGGCCTGATGGAGGCTCCCGTTCTTTCCGCCGCCGCGGGCCAGATAGACGCGCACCAGCAGCTCGAACACCGCGTCGCCCACGTGGGCCAGGGCCAGGCTTCCCATGCTTCGCACCTCCGCCTCCGTCATGGAAGCGGTGAAATAGTCTCTCTCCGTCGTCATTTCCTCTTCTTCTCCGCCGCAGCCGGGAAACTGACCTGGAAGCGCATGCCGCCCTCCCGGCGGTTGGAGGCCTCCACCGTCCCGCCGTACTTCCGCACGGCGTCATAGACGATGGACAGGCCCAGGCCGCTTCCGCTCTGTTCCCCGCTGCGGGATTCATCCACCCGGTAGAAACGGTCGAAAATGCTGCCAAGCTTCTCCGGCGGCACGCCCTCGCCGGTGTCGTCCACCACCAGCTGCACCGTGTTCTCCCTTTGAAACAGGAGCAGATTCACCCTTCCCCCGGTCACATTGTATTTGATCGCGTTCTCCACCAGGTTGAAGATGATCTGATGGAGATCGTCCGGATTGGCGTGGACGACGCATTTCTCCGCCAGGGTGCTGCTGAGAGTCACATCCTTCTGCACCGCCAGGGTCTGGAGCATCTTCATGGCCTCCGCCGCCACCCGGCCCAGATCCACATCCTCCCGCAGTTCCCGGGCCTTGCTGTCCAGCTTGGTCAGCTCCTGCAGCTGCTGGGTGACGCGGGCCAGCCGCTCCGCTTCCCTGCCGATGTCATAGACGAATTCCCGGACGGTGGCCTTGTCCATCCCGTCGTTCTGCACGATGCTGTCCGACAGCAGCGTGATGGCCGCCAGCGGGGTTTTCAGCTCATGGGAAGCGTCGGACACGAAGCGCTGGCGCACCCCCTCGATCTGCTGCAGCCGGTCCGCCAGGATATTGACCTCGCTGCTGATCTCGCCCAGCTCGTCCACCCCGTTGTCCGAAATGCGGGTGTCGTATCGCCCGGCGCCGATGCCCCGGATGCCCGTCAGGATGGAGCGGGTCCGCCGGGAGATGAGGTAGCCCAGCAGCAGGCCCACCAGCAGGGCAAAGACGGCCGTCACCATGGAAATGCGCAGCAGATTACGGCGCAGGCTATCGATCAGGGCCGCCTGCGCCGTGTCGTATTCATAGAGGAAAACAGCGCCGATGATGCTCCCCCGGCTCAGCACCGGAATGCTGGCGCGGCTGGAGACCGCGCCGGCCTTCAGCTGGGAATAAAAGACGTTGTTGCCCGCCAGGGCCAAGGCCACCTCCTGCTCCGACGCCAAGGCGCCCACACTGTCCGACCGGAGGTCCGTGTTGTCATAGACGATGCGCTTCTCCCGGTTGGTGACGATGACGCGGCTGAGCCGCTGATCGTCCAGCAGGGCCATGACCTTGTCCACCTCCCCCGGCTGAAGCACATTCAGCGAGGAGAGCGAGGAGGCGTAGAGAGAGGCCTGGTTCAGCATGGAGCTGCATTTGGATTCAAAGAGCAGGTCCCGGCTCTTGACCACCGGGAACACATTCATGGCGATGAGGCAGCCCAGGATCACGGCAGAGTATGCGACGCTGTACTGCAGCTGCAGGCCGAAGCGGCTCAGGATACCGCGGAGCTTACGCTTTAAGATAGTAGCCGACCCCCCATTTGGTCATGATCTTGGCCGGTTCTGCCGGATCCACTTCCATTTTTTCCCGGATGCGGCGAATGTGAACGTCCACGGTGCGGATATCCCCCCGGTAGTCCTCGCCCCATACCAGCTTCAGCAGGGCGTCCCGGCTGAAAACCTTGCCGGGATTGCGCATCAGCAGCTCCACCAGGTCGAACTCCCTGGCCGTCAGCTCGATCTCCTGCCCCTCCCGGAAAGCGACCCGGCTTTCCGTGTCCAGACGGAAGGGACCGCTGACCAGCACGGAAGCCGGGGCGGCAGGCGTTTCCGCCGCAGCGCTCCTGCGCAGCAGGGCCCGGACCCGCGCCTTGAGCTCCAGGATATTGAAGGGCTTGGTCACATAGTCGTCCGCGCCGTATTCAAAGCCGATGATCTTGTCGTTGTCCTCGCTCTTGGCTGTCAGCATGATGATCGGCAATTTGGAGAAGGAGCGGATCTCCAGGCAGGCGTCCAGGCCGTTTTTCTTCGGCATCATAAGGTCCATGATGATGAGATCGATGCCGCCGGCGCGCACCTTTTCCACGGCTTCCACCCCGTCGAATGCCGTGTCCACTTCAAACCCGTCCATTTCCAAGTTGAATTTGATGCCCTTGACCAGGGCTTTTTCATCGTCGACTACCAATACGCGCATGTCTTTCTCCTGTCATTCGTGATTCTGTTCTTCCGTGTCCAGCGTGATCAGGTCCTGCAGCGCTTCGAAGGTGCTGCTGCCGATGCCCTTGACATTTGTCAGTTCATACAGATATTGAAAACTGCCGTTTTCTTCCCGATAGGCCACGATCCTCGCAGCCAGCGCGGGGCCGATGCCCGGCAGGGTCTGCAGCAGCTCCTCATCCGCGGTGTTGATGTTCACCCGTTCGGCGGGAACGCGCCGGATCTCCTCCGGGGAGCCGCGGGCGACGACGGTCACATCCGCGCTGCGGCTGCGCGCTCGGAGGGTGCCCGCGAAGAAGCCCAGGATCAGGCAGAGACAAAGGCAGGTTGCCAGGAAGCCCGGGCTGCGAAGCGCCTCTCGTATCCTGCGGAGTTTCAACGCCGCACCTTCCCTCTCTCTGCGCGGATTCATCCTTCTTCAACGCCTTAAATATCTCATATTTCCTCTTGCAATTCAAGCCCCAGGTTTGTTATATTTTATTTGATACCTTTTTGATTCAGTGGAGATTTCCATGAAAAAGATCATCCGTTCCGTTCTGACAATTCTTCTGGCGGCGTCCCTGATGCTGGGGACGGCGTCTCCCTGCCTGGCTGTGGACGAGGACCCCCCCGTGATCGACGCAAGGGCTGCCGTGATGATGGACGCGGCTTCCGGAAACGTGCTCTACTCTCTCAATGCGGACACGCCGCTTTATGTGGCGGGGCTGACGGTAATGATGACCGCTCTGCTGGCGGCGGAAGCAGTCGAACGGGGCGATATCGCCTACGGGGATATGGTCACGGCTTCCGGCGCTTCGCACAACGATATCACGTCGGACGCCAGCATCCAGAACATCGTTCCCGGCGAGCAGATGTCGCTGAAGGACCTCCTTTGCTGTGCCCTGGTGGGCGGCGCAAGCGAGGCCTGCAACATCATCGGCGAATATGTCAGCGGCAGCACGAGCCGCTTCATCAGCGACATGAACCGGCGGGCGCTGGAGCTGGGCTGCGAGGGCACCAGCTTTGTCAACACCCACGGCCTGCCCAATGAGAACCACTTCTCCACCGCCTACGACATGGCGTTGATCGCCGCCGCTTTCGTACAGCACGAGGAGCTGATCGAGCTCGCCAACACGATCACGGCGGAGATTCCCGCCACCAATGTTTCCGGCGCGCGGAAGCTCACCAACGGCAACTATATCCTCCGCCAGGACTATACCCGCTATTACTACTCCTATGCCTGCGGCATCAAATCCACCTATACGGACGATGCGGGCTACTGCCTGGCCTCCTCCATGAAAACGGACGGCAGCTATGTGGTCTCCATCGTGCTGGGCTGCAAGGTGATGGAAGCGGACAACGGGTTTTACGACATTCAGAGTTTCATCCAGACCCGCCGCCTTTTCCAGTGGTTCAATTCCTGCTACAGCCTGCGGGATGTCGTCAGCACCATTGAGCCTGTGGCAGAGGTGCCCGTCCGGCTGGCAGAGGGCACGGACACGGTGGTGTGCTGCGCCTCCGAAGGCCTGAAGCTGTTTCTGCCCAACGACCTGGATATCTCCAAGGAATACACGCGGCACATCCGCATCTTCAGCCAGCAGGAAGGGGCGGAAGAACTCACCGCGCCCATTTCCAGGGGACAGGTCCTGGGAGAACTGACGGTGCGCGCCGAAGACGGCAGCGTCTACGGCCCCTTCCCGCTCATCGCCAACACAGATGTTGCCGTTTCCCGCGTCGAGCTCATGCGTCAGCGGCTGGACGATCTGGTGCACGGCAAAACCTTCCGCATCATATTTATCACGGCGATCGTGATCATCGCGCTGTACATCGTCTATGTCATCAGCTACCGGGTCCGGCGGAGCAAGGAGCGGAGAGCCCGCCGTCGGGAGTCCAGGGAGTCCGCCTCCTCCAGAAGATGACCGCAAAATGACAGCTGCCTCCGGCCCGCGGGCCGGAGGCAGTTTTTCTTTCTGTTCATACGGATACCTGATACGAATACCTATTAGAAATCAATGACCGAACAGCGAGCAGAAATCGTGCCGGACGAGGCGGGGAACGCAGGCGGGCTGTCGCCCGTCAAGGCTGACAACGAAGTATGGCGTGATTTATGCCGCTGCGAATACGTTATTTCTATCAGGTATCCGTATCAGAATCTTGCGCCGCATTGGGGGCAGAAATTGGCGTTCGGCGGGCAGCTTTGGCCGCAACGGGGGCAGAACTTTTCGCCGGCTGCGGGAAGCACGCCGCCGTAACGGGCCTTGTGTTCCTCCGGGGTGCTGGGGTCGTTTTCCGTTTCCTTTATGCGCTGACGCGCGGCGTTGCTCACAGCGCTTGACTGATCGTAAAAGAGCGCTGCGGAGGTCGTGCCGCTGGTGACGTACCAGCGGTCGCTTTCGTCGAACTGGCTGAGGGTCATGTTGACCTGGTTGCCCGCAGCATAGCTTTTCACCCAATAGACGATGTTCAGCCGGCCCAGGGCTTTCAGGCTCTGGGCGTTGATCGTCTCGGTGTTGGTGGAATTATAGTAAAGCTCCAGGCGCAGGGGCCGCCGGGGCGCAAAGCCGTTGGCGGATTCCGCCCCGTCGAAATAAGCCCGGGGCAGCCAGCGATACTGGTCGCTTTTCAGGCGCTCATTGAAATAGGTATCCCAGCCGGCGCGGCCCGTTCCGCCGCCCTCCGTGAAGCCCCTGCCGAAAGGCTCGATATCCGCGAACAGGTATTTCATCATCCCCATGCCGTCGTCATAATCGTCCACGAGCCTGCACACGCTCCATACCCAGTAGGCGGCGACGCTGCGGGGATCGGTCACATCCACCGCCTGCTTCAATTCCTTGAGGTCCCACGGAGCCGGGTCCGCCAAGGTGAACACCTGATCCTTTTTCCATTCTTCCTTCAGCTTTTTCCATTCCGACATGTCAAGCCCTCCATTCACAGCGCTTCCGCAATTCACCGCAGCGTTTGCCTGCATGGTATTCTCCGCCGTCTGTCTATTCCTAATTTATCGCGTTTTTACAGATTCCGCAATAGGCAACTTTTTTATCATACTGCGCAGTCTTTCGCACAATCCATGCCCGGGACACCGAGATGGAACAAAGGGGAAACCCGGTTATATATACCACGCGGGCAGCTGCAGCAGGTTCTCGCGCAGCAGATTGGGCTGCGGGCAGGTGCAGATGATGGCCCCCGTGCCGCGGCGCTTCTCTTCCACCTTGTCCAGCACCGTAAAAGCTCCGGCCTCATCTGCCGTGCCTGCGGGGTTTTGTTTGGTTTTACTGGGATATCTGCTATATGCGTACGTCGTCAAGCAGATATGCAGCTTCTGCCATTCCGCTCAGCGAAGCCAACTGCCAAGATTTCGGGCAGCAGGACGGAACACGATGCACGCTGGATGCGTGCAGTGCATGATGCGGTATTGCCTTACGTCTGCTTTCCGTACGTTTCACAGCACCACCGGGCGATATCCGCGATCAGTTTCCGGGGCAGGGCCTTGCGCAGGGAATGCGGATCGTACCCTTGCTGACGTCAAATCCGGCCAATTGCCCGGCGAATGCCGCAGCGGCTTCGTCGCCCGGGTAAAGTCCGATATGCTTTTTGCCCCTGCGAAATGAAGGAGATTCCGGCCCTTCCGATAGTCGGCATGCTCCAGGAAATCGTTTCCTCTGCCTCCGGGATGGCGTCGCGGAGGATTTGCCGGACCTCGTTCAGAAAAGGCCTGACGGCTTTGTCCTGCGCTTCCATATATGCGTCGACGGTCTCGACTTTGCCGCAGTAGTGGGACTGTCCCTCCCTGGAAAAGCTGCGGGTGCATTTGGGGCATTTCCACATCGCTCCGCTCATTTGCTTCCTCCTCTCCGGGCGCCTTTGGCCGCCGCGAAGGCATAGGCTTCCCGGAGCCACGACTCCAGTTCCGCATCCAGTTCTTCCGGACGGCTAAGGACGAAATGATGCGTCCACCGGCCCGGCCAGGGTTCCGATTTGGCCGCCGCGCGCGGGGAATCCAGCGGCGCAGGCAGGCCGAGTGTGAGCGTCAGCCATCCTTCCGGCAGCTCCGCTTTCCGTTTCACCCGCGCAAAGGAAACGCAGGCAAAGACATGCCGATTGCTGAAGGTGATCTGCGTCTTCTGAACGCGCTTGACCACATCGGGAAAGGCGTCATAGAGGAGGTCCTCCAGCTTTTCATACAGCCCCAGCGCGTCCCGGCGGTCGTCGAAGAACATGAGGGTATCCGGAATCGGATCGCGCATCTCACACCTCCCGCCCTTCCGGATGAGGGCATTTCATCTCTTGATTTTCTCCATCGGCTTTCCCTTTGCCAGTTCATCCGCCAGTTTGTCCAGCCAGCGGATCTTCTGCATCAGGGGATCCTCGATGGTCTCCACGTCGACGCCGCAGATTTTCCCCTTGATCAGCGCGGCGCGCGGGTTCATCTCGGGCGCCTTCTCGAAAAACGCGCCGTATGTCATCTCCTGATCGACCGTTTTCATGTCGTATCCGGTCAGCCAGGCGATGACCTCGTCCAGTTCTTCCTTCGTCCTGCCCTTCCGCTCGACCTTCTGCACGAGAAGCGGATAGACCTTCGAGACCTTCATATCAAAAATACTCTGCCGCGGCATGTCTCACCCCTCCTTGCGGGCGTGCATTTCAGACCGACACGACGCCGCGCCAGCCGCCCACGAAACTTCCGCGCGGCGGAGTCTGTCTGAAACAAAACGTGTTTTCAAAAGTCCGATCATCGGTGGCCCTCCGCCATCCGTGCGATCCGGTCAACGTTGCGTCCGTTTCAGGTCGTAACGTTTATATTGTCATCTGCGGGAAAAATATGTTCCATCTCCGGATCGGTGATCATCCGAAGTCTTCTTTATTTTAGCAGAATTCAGAGCTGCGATCAAGGCAAGTCAAGACTGCATGCCATGCCGTAGTTGTCAAGTCTATATACCATGACGTTGCCGGTATTGCTGAGCCAAACTGGAATATGTCAGTCTGTTGTCGCCTTCTTGCTTTTCCAGAACACAGCGGTTTCCACGTCGTTAATGCCGATATTCGTCATACCGGCAGCATATTCGATCATTCTGCAAAAATCCCGCGCGTCGTATTCTCTGCCCGTGATCGATCCGATGGTTTCGCCTCTGCTGATAGCGTTTAGGACGTCGAACGGATCGAAAGCGTTGTGCACCGCCGTTTTGCAGCCGTTCTCATCAGTAATATACAGGCAAGGCTCGTAGGGGTGGCATGTCAGGGTTAATCTCTCGCCGTTTGCAATCAGATACGGACGACCGTTCTGCTGACCGAGCGTATAGCGCCCGTCCCGGTAAACGACTACTGCTTTATGGATGTCCCACGGATGGATAAAGGGAGCTTTCATTCTTTTGATCAGGTGTTCTCGATCTTTCGGCTTCATTTCGCCCTGCGCGATCGCACGGTCGAGAAGTTCGGCGTATTCGTTCTCGTCAATCTCATAAAAAGCCTGTGAAAACTTGTCACAGTCGTGTTGGTCGAGATTCGTCCAAACCATCAGGAAGAGCTTTCCGTCGTCGGCTCTGCCGACGGCTTTTTCGACGCGGTACCGAAGCGATCCGATCTTCCACCCGCCCTCGAATTCTTCTTTATCGACCCAGAACCACGCGTGCCAGCCGTATCCGGAGGTTACTTTATATTCTTTCATTTTTATGATCCGCCTTTCTGCGAAAGGCACCGATGGGGTTATGAAACGAGGTGCGGTGCCGTTTCGCTTCGTAATAAATTTCGGTATACTCGGGATGTAGGCCTCAGCATACTACAGAACCCGAGGAGGTGAGTGGCGGGGCTGTATAGCGGCAAACTCCGCATTTTTATATGGTGTCGGCTGTCCTAACGGGCGAATTGATCGCATGTTGATTGAAGTGAGTTATGGCGAGTACATGAAGTGGCATCGTGAAGAAGCTGCAAAGGCTAAAAGATGCAAGGGCAATTTCGAGTATGAGGTTATTTCACTTGATGCGCCGGTTCCTGATGAGGAGGTAACAGATAGCCACGAAATTGTTCCCTCAGAGTATCACCTCGAAGAGATAGTGACGGACCGGGTCCTCATGTACGAGCTTAAACAGGCTCTTGAAGCGTGGAGGCCTTGGGCTCCAGAGCTTCTGGATTATTATCTTAGTGGCGAGGAACGTACATGCACTAAGGTATTGTGCAAAAAGTATTGCATCACGGATCGCGCGGTACAGAAAAGGAAAAAGGCGTTTGCCCGACTTGTGCAGCTCAGTTTTATAACTCTCCTGACCATATCATCCGCCGCGTTGATCCTCTTCGAGATTTGAAGGACGATTGTGCTTACTGCCAGGTACGGCAGGGGTATGATTACCTGATCAAGAAGGTAGATAAGAGGAAGCGAAGATTGCGGAGGGCTGATGAAAATGGCATTTAATGAAGTCTACGCATCTGTTCTAAAGGACTATCCCGATGTTCTCTCCGTTGAGGAAATGTGCGATGCTTTAAGCATAAGCACGAAGACCGGCTATCGGAGAATAAAATCGGCCATATGAAGATAGGCCGCAGCTATCGCATCCCCAAGGCTCATTTGCTGACTTATATGAGGGTGTTCGTCTGCGATAGCGCAAATTAGCTTTTCGCACATTGGACTTTTGCAGAACCATCCCCTACAATGGAGATGGTCAACAGCAGAAGTCCAATTTGCTACATAAGGAGGTATGATTCAATGGTAGCAGGAGTCAGGCTCGTTATGACCACTTCGATAACTCTCCAGGTATTTTCGACCTCTGAACCTCCAAAACGTGCCTCGGAAAAAGGAGAGAAACGGAGGAGAGAAAACGACGATATTCAGTTGCGGGCAGAGCCCGGAAGTCCTTGAAAAACAAGGGTTTTCTGAGAGGGACGTACCAAAATGAACCTTCGATTTCGAGTCAGGCATACCCGACATATTCGAACCGATCTGTATGCAAAGCCCAGACAGGGAACAATGCGTTCCGCAATCTGAGTCATTGATTTTCTTTACTGCAAGCCACTAAGATCCAGCTTATAGATCAGCGACTCCGGGAGCTCTTTCTTTTGCAGGAACATGAGCATATAGATCGGAAAATAGGTGATTTTGTCTATCTGCTCGATGTTGCCGCCGCAGAAAACGTATCCTTCTTCGATGTCGTAATCAGATTGCTTCAATACGTTGTCCATGGCGTTGTGACGGTAATAATCTTTGCCGGACTTGATTTCGATGGGCAGGACCTTTCCGCCTGCCTCGATCACAAAATCAAGCTCTCCGAACTTCTTGCTGTTGTAATAATAGAGTGTAAATCCGTGAGCAGTCAGCTCCTCGGCGGCGACATTCTCATAAATCGAACCGAAATTGATGGCCGTTTCATGCTGCAATATCTGGAGCTGAATTTCGCCTCCATACTGCGCAGCCAGCAGGCCGACGTCGCCCAAAAAGAGCTTGAACAGATTCTGCGATTTGGATAAAAGCAGAGGAACCTTCGGCTCGTCCACCACGTTTACCGGAAGTGCGACGCCCGCGTTTTTCAGCCAGAGGAAGCTGTCATAGAATTTGTCGAAACGGGCTTTTTCGTTCAGGTTTTTTAGGATGAATCGTTTGTTTTTTGCGTTCAGTTCGCTGGGTATCAGGTCAAAAATATCGTTCAGGTACAGTCGGTCCTGTGCGTCGTATTTGGAGATGTCACGCCGGTACAGCCCAAGAATCGCGTTCTGTTCGTCCGCGACGCGGCGCAGATTTTTGGTTTCCAGGTATGTGGAAACGGCAGCCGGCATCCCGCCGACGATGAGATACAACTCAAACAGCTGCATCATCCGCTCGTGGATAAAGGAATCCACGGGCGTTTTTGTTTCGAACGATCTGCGCAGGGCATCAAGCACATTCGCCCCCACGCCGTTGGCAAGCGCAAACTCTTCAAAGTCCAAGGGATACATCTGGACAATATCCATGTAGCCGACCGGAGCGGAAGCGATGTCACGGAAGACCGTCCCCAAGAGCGAACCGCTGAGGATATAGTCGTAGGAACCCTCCTGCACAAGGTATTTGATCTGCGTGATCAGTTCCTTGCACTCCTGAACTTCGTCAAAGAAGATCATCGTCTTGCCGGGGATCATTTGATCACCGAACAAAGCAGACAGACGCAAAAGGATTTCCTCCGTATTCCCAGCGCCGGCAAGAGCGGAGATATATTCAGGATTCTCAATGAAGTCCAATTTGATGAAGCTCTCATAATGGGCTTTGCAGAATTCTTCCACGATGAAGGACTTGCCGACCTGACGAGCGCCGGTGATCATCAGCGCCTTTTTCGGCCTGTCTTTGTAAAACGCTTCGATTCGTTTGTAAATCTTTCTTTGGAGCATTGTCGTCCCTCCAATCGCAATCGCAACAATAGCGTAGCACAAATCCGGAGCAGAATCAATCGGGATTCGCACTTTTCCATGCACTTTTCCTTCCTGTATAAAGGTCGGTTTTACATTTATCTAAGAATTTCACTTGCAATGATCGACTGAAACGGGCAGAAAGAGAAATCATACGAACTGCGTTTTTTCGACGCACAAAACATGCACTCGCTGGATTTCAGCGGGTGCCTGTTTGCATGAAGTGCCGGTTTCGGCGGGCAGAAGCGGGATCATCTTTCCCAGACTCCTTTACCGCGTCAGGAAATCATTGCTTTTCATATTCCGCACCGTGCGGCACAATCTATGCTCGGGACACCGAGAAAGAACAAAGGAGAAAGAAAAATGGCGAACAGCTCTAACAAGATCGTTGTGCCCGCAGCCCGTGATGCGATGGATCGCTTCAAGATGGAGGCTGCCAACGACGTCGGCGTGACCCTGAAGCAGGGCTACAACGGCGACATCTCTGCCCGTCAGGCCGGCAGCATCGGCGGCCAGATGGTCAAGAAGATGATCGAAGCCTACGAGAACGGCCTGAAGTAAGCCTTCTCAAGATAAAGCGGACCGGGGCCCGATGGGTCCCGGTCCGTTCCATTCATTTTCGTTCGTGGCGGTCCCTCACGTCCCAGAGGAGCCAGCCGTACCAGCAGTCGCTGGCTTCCAGGATCGTGCCGTCGGCGTCGGCGTGGGCCTCCAGCCAGCGGAGGACGCGCAAAGCGTTCTCCGGCGTGGCCCCCGGTTCGTCCAGAAGATACTCCGTCAGCCGCCGGGCCGTGGCCTCGTCCGCCCGCAGGCGGACTTCCCGGTACTGCTTGTAATAGCTGCTTTCCGGGTAATAGCCCCGGTACCAGAGGAGACTGAACAGCTCGTAAAACCAATGGGAATGGCTGGTCTTGTAGCGGCGGGGCTCCCGGTCGAAAAGCTCATGCATGATCTCCGTATGCAGGGCGTTGTCGTTGTAGACGAAGCTGGCATTGAAGCACCAGGCCCGGCTCATGCGGATCAGATTATCGAGGCCGCTGAGGCCGCTGATGGCGGGGGTGATGGAGGAATAGACCAGATCGAACTTCCCCTCCCAGCCCAGGGCGGCGATATCCGCCCGGCGGAAATCCACCGGCTGGAAACGCACGTTCGCTAGGCCCTGCTCCCGGCAGTAGGCTTCTCCGTATTCCGTCATCTTTGGGGAGATATCCGTGCCCATGACGCTGCGGGCAGTCCTGGCAAACTCCGCGACATAGCGGCCGGGACCGCAGCCCACGTCCGCCACATCCTGGTCCGGCCCCAGGAGGCCCCGCTGCCGCAGACGGGCCGCCGTATCCTTTACCCGCTGCTCATGAAGCTCCCGCTCGTCGACCTGCCGGTATTTCCTGTCCCAGTCCCCGGCCCGGTGGTCCCAGGTGTCCTGACGTCCGGCCCGGCTCTGGTCTGAGATCTGATCGTACAGCGCCTCAAAACGGCGCAGCTGTTCCATGCTGTCCATAGTCCCGCTCCGTCATTGTTCTTTTAAAAACATAATACAACCTGCCGGGGGAAAAATCAATGGGCTTATTCCTGGCGCAGGCGCAGCAGTTTGGGGATGTCCGCCACCTTGGGGGGATCGCCCCGGCGGAAGACCAGCAGCCGGTAGAGCTTCCCCGCCGCCAGCACCGCCAGCAGGGCCACCGCCAGGGTCAGGACCAGGGAGATCAGGACGGTCAGAAGGGGCACCTGCCCCAGCAGCGCCCGGGCCGGGGTGCTCATGACCGCCGTGAAGGGCACATAGTTCATCCAGGCCGCGTTGGAAACGAGGCTGCGGGAAGAGCTGTTCTCCCCGAACATGGTGAGGAAGAAGCTCGCCAACAGGAGCAGGGTGAAGATGCTGTTGCAGCTGCCCAGGTCCTCCGGCTTGGAGGCCATGGCCCCGCCGATGGAGGCGATGGCGCAGTACATGAGGAAGCCCGCCAGGATCAGGAGGATGGCAGCGATGATATTGGGCAGGGTGAACAGCCCGGAGGCGGAGCCCAGCATGGAGAAGAACTGCAGGATGCCCATGGTGCTGCCCGGCTCCAGCTGCAGGACCAGGAACCGGCCCAGCACGCAGCCCAGCACGGCCCCCGCGACCCAGACCGCCATCTGCACCACCCCCGCCAGCCAGCCCGCCAGGGTCTTCCCCAGGATCATGGCCTGGGGCTGGAGGGAGAGGAGCATGGTATCCATGAGCTTGGAGCTCTTTTCCAGGATCACGCTGCCTGCGATGCCCTGGCCGTAGACCAGGACCATGAAATACAGGAGCATGATGCCCAGGTAAGGCAGGATCATTTCCAGGATCTCCCGGACGGTCTCATAGCCGTCCTTGAGGCTGCCGTCCCGGTAGATCGTGCTGGTGGAGCCGGCGCTGAGGACGACCCGGCTCAGCTCCGCCAGCTGGGCTCCCGTCAGGCCGGATTTTTCCCTGGCCAGGACGGGAAAGGCGTCCAGCAGGAAGCCGGTATAATCCCGGGCGTCCGAAGCCGTCAGGCTCGTGCCCTCGGGCCGGATCACGGTCAGCTCATAGCCACCCTCCCCCAGCTCCGTCAGGAGGGCCAGGGCGCCTTCCCGCTGCGCGGCGGCGGCGATGGCCGCCTCCATGTCGGCAGCGGGGATATATTCGATCCCGCTGAAAACGCTGTCGCCCGTTTCATTCAGCAGGGCATAGTCCGAGGGAAGGCCCGTAACGTCTGCCACATAGACGGCCCTCACCGGCGTTTCCGTGATCTCCTTGTCCGAAGACTGGAGGGCGATCACCATGATCAGGGGAATCGCGATCAGGAACAGCAGAGCCGGGAGGATGGTGGTAAGCCGCCAGCCGGTCTTGCCCGTCTGCTGCCGGAAGCTGAAACGGAATACCGTTCCGGCCCCCTGCAAGCCTTTCTTTCTCATGCCTTCGCGCCTCCCTTCATCATCGCCAGGATCTGCCCCGGCTTCACCCGCTCGCCCCGGTGGATCATCAGGGCCCCGTAAACGGCGGCGCAGAGCTTCATCAGCAGCAGCGCCACCAGGGCCTGCAGCAGCCAGCCGAGGGCCAGCCAGCCGAAGCCGATGTCCCCCAGCAGGAAGCGGGAGGGTGCGATATAAACCGACACAAAGGGGATCAGGCTCAGGACGCGGATGGCGGTGCCCGCCTTCATCCAGGCGGTGGCCATGCCCGCGATATAACCCACCATGGAGATGAGCATGGCGCCGGAGGAGGCAGAGTCCGACTCCGTCTCCGTGGAGCAGCAGGCGCCGGAGATGCCCGCGATGATGGCATAGCTGATGTAGCCCAGCAGCACGCTCACCAGCACCGCCAGCACGCCGGGACCGTTGAGGCCCCGCAGCAGACTGCCGATGCCCAGGGTCGCCATTCCGTCGCCCTTGCCCATCAGCTTCATCGCCGTCCGGGCCAGGATAAGGCCCAGGCCGGAACAGAACATGCCCGCCACCACCAGGCACATGGCCGCCAGGATCTTGCCGGTGATCAGGGCCAGAGGCTTCACGGAGACCATCAGCAGCTCCACGAGCTTACTGCTCTTCTCCTGCACCACCGCCCGCACGATGAAGGAGGTGGAGAAGGAGACCAGCATGAAGATCAGGATGGAATAGGCGCTGCCGCCCACCTGCCGGGTGGTCTGATCGTCGTCCTCCTCCGTCTGCCGATATTCCTCCTCCGACAGAGTGGAAGCGGAGACGGGAGCCAGGGCGACGCCCATCTGCTGGGGGCTGACCCCCAAAGCCTCATAGCGGGCTTCTTCCAGCAGGGCTGCGCAGCAGGCGGCCAGATCGGCGGCCTCCCCCTGGGTCACTGCGGTGTCGCTGCCGGTGTAGGCCGTGGCCTTCCAGAGGCCCGTTTCCCCGTCCACGGCGATCTCCAGGGCGACGCTTTCCTTCTCCCCTGCGTCCAGACGCCCCAGAAGGTCCTCCAGGCTCTCCCCCGTCAGGCTCGCCGTCACATACTCCGGCATATCCGCAGGGTCGATGGCATAGGGGCTCTCGTTGCGGATATAGACGGTTTTGGCGTCGGTGCCCATCTCCTCGCCCCGGCTCATGCCCAGGCTCATCATCAGAACGCTGCCCCCGGCCCCCAGGAGCATGATGCCCAGCATCACGTAGGTCGCCGCGCTCTTGAAATACTGCTGGAGGGAGAAGCGGAAGACCTTGCCGGTGCCCGCAAGGGCGTTTTCACGCATTTTCATCGCCGGCCCCCACCTTTTCCACAAAGATCTCATGCAGGCTGGGCTCCTGCAGGTCGAAGGTCACCACAGTGACGTTCTGCGCCGTCAGCTCCCGCAGCAGGGCCATGGCCTGCTCCTCACCCCGGACCTTGATCTGATATTCGTTCTCCTTTTCCGTCAGGATCGATGCCCCGGAGGCGCGCACGGTCTCCCCCACGTCCCGGTCCGTTTTCAGCTTCAGATTCACCCGGCCGTAGCCCTTCTTGATGTCGTTCAGGTTGCCCTGGAGCACGGTCTTGCTCCGATCCAGAATGGTGATGTCCGTGCAAAACTCCTCCACGGTGGCCATCTGGTGGCTGGACATGATGAGGTATTTCCCCTTGCCGATCTCCTCCCGGATGATGCCCTTGAACAGGTCCGTGTTCACCGGGTCCAGG
>JAEETX010000129.1 GCA_016286665.1 Oscillospiraceae bacterium | reverse complement strand
GGCGGCCCGGCCGGGCCGGCGGCTCGGCGGTTTTCTTGATGGAAAGATTGATGCGGCCGTTGTCGTCGATGCCGATGATCTTGACCTTGACCTCCTGCCCCACCTGGAGATAATCGCTGACCTCACTGACATAGGTGTAGGCGATCTCGGAGATATGTACGAGGCCGCTGCGGCCCTCCGGCAGCGAGACGAACGCGCCGAATTTCATGATGCCGGTGACCTTCCCGTCCACGATGCTTCCAACTGTCAATTCCATGAAGCGCCGGTTCCTCCCCCTGAGCTGTGTAAAACCAAATCCCGATCAGCTGCCGATGTCGTAGTAAATGATCTCGCCGGGCAGAACCAAGCCAAGCTTATCGCGGGCGACCCTTTCCACCATGTCCAGGTCGGAGCTGTGTTCGATCTCGTATTCCAGGGACGCGTTGCTGACGGCCAGCGCCAGCGCTTCGTCCGCCAGGGCGTCCTTTGCCAGTTCGGCGGCCTCGATGCGCGCGTTCATGCGCGAAAGGGACGTCGCGGCGTAAACGATCAGGGCCAGCATCAGCAGCCCCATAATGATAACGATACCCGATTTCCGCCGTTTCATGATTCGCCTCCGCAGGTATTCTTGCAAACATGGAAACCAAAATCCCAAAGTGCATCATATACCATTTCTTTGCGAAAGAAAAGTACTTTTTTGCAAAAACGAAAAATTTTCTTAATGCTTTCAACAAAAACCGCGGAGGAAAGAGGAGAATGCGGGCGAAAAAGGCCAGCACGGCGGCGATCCCCCGCGCCAGAGCCCGGCCCGGGCGGCGCAGGGGCAGCAGATAAAGGAGGCCTCCCAGCAGCATGCCCAGCAGCATGAACAGCCGAAGCTGCCCCCGGCCGGCGATGCTGCCCAGGAGGAAAAGCAGCACCGCGGCCAGCAGGGAATAGGGCAGATACGCCGCCGGCGCCAGCTTCTCCAGCCGGGCGCGGCGCAGACATGCCGTCATCACATCGTAAAGAAAGCCCAGCACCGTGCCGCAGGCCAGACTCAGGAGGGCCTGCAGGCCCTGCATACCGGGGTCGATCCGCATCAGCCCATCAGTCTGCCCAGGAAGCCACGGCGGCGTTCCCGCTCCCCGGCGTATTCCAGGCCGTCGATCCGGCCCTCCACCAGCAGCTCGCCGCCGTCCAGGGTCAGGCGGCTGATCTTCAGTCCGCTGCCATGGATGGTGAGGGCGCCGCCCACGGTGGAGAGGGCCACCGTTTCCTCGTCAAAGGCCTCCACGTCCTCCACGCCGCTGAGGCTGAGGCGCTTCCGGTCCGTCAGGTTCAGCACATGGGACTGGGGCGGCTTTCGGTTGTCTTCATAGAGCATAGCCATTCGATCACCTCATCCGATAAATATGCCCGTTCGCGCGGTTCCATGCCGGAAGGATTTCATAAGAATTTTTCCGGGGAATCGACATTTTTCGCCTTGACATGCGGCTGTAACCTGTGTAGAATGCTTGTAACCTAAATGTAACTCTTTTTGTAATCTTTCGACGGGAGAAGCCTGAGGGAATGCGGAAGCGGACGGAGGCACAAGTGAATAATCCCAGCTCCGGCTTTCGGAGGCTGACCGCGAAGCTCAGCGGGAGCGGACGGGTGATCCTGCTGGCGGCCGTCTGCCTTGCGGTGCTGATGGCGGCGGGCAAGCTGAACTTCGCCTTGGCCGTGAATATGGACGGGGAAGTGCTGGGCTACGTCAATTCCCGCCAGGAGTATGACGAGCTGGTGAGCCGTCTGGAGCATTCCGTCAGCGACGCCCTGGGGCGCGACTGGCAGCCCGCGCTGACCACCTATGTGGCCCTGGCGACGGACCGGTCGGAGGATCAGGTGGCGGAAAGGCTCATCGCCTCCGTGGCTTCCGAGGCGCGGGAGCTCCAGGTGGTCTATGTGGACGGCAGGGCCGTCTGCGCCTTTGAGAGCAGGGAAGAAGCCGCCGCCGCCCTGGAGAAGCTGGCAGATACCTATAAGAATGACGCCACGGAGAGCGCCCGCTTCCTGGAAGAGGTCGTCATCGCTGCCGGGATCGTGAACGCCCGCCTGGCGGAAGACGCCGGGGAACGTCTGGCGGAGGCCGTCACCGTGGAGACCACCAAGCAGTTCACCGCCAGTACCGTCCTGGCCCACCCCGTGGAGGTCATCGAGGAAGAAAACCTCTTTGAGGATGAATTCTATGTCCTCACCCCCGGGCGGGACGGGTCCGAATATATGGAATACCGGGCCAGCTATGAAAACGGCAGCATGGTCCGCTGCGAGGAGACCCTGCACCTGCGGGAGGAGCCCGTGACGGAGGTGCGGGTGGTGGGCACCAGGGTCCACCATTCCGAGGGCAGCTACATCTGGCCCATCGACAGCGGCTGGCTCACCTCCTATTTCGGCCACCGGGACGGGAGCATCGGCTCCTCCAACCACCAGGGCATGGACCTGGCCAACGACGGGGGGACCCCCATCATGGCCTCCGACGGGGGCGTGGTCATTTTTGCCGACACCTACAACGGCTACGGGCTGATGGTGAAGATCCGGCATGAAAACGGGGACGAGACCTGGTATGCCCACAACAGCAAGAACCTGGTGAAGGAGGGCGACGAGGTGGAGCAGGGGGACGTCATCGCCCTGATGGGCTGCACCGGCGTTGCCTCCGGCAACCACGTGCACTTCGAGTTCCATCCCGGCGGCGGCGCGGCGGACGATCCGCAGGATTATCTGCCGGAGTGCCCCTTCCCCTGGCTTTGGACCTGATACCGAGATAAGCGAAACCGGCCTGCAGGGCGCAGGCCGGTTGTTTTTCGGAAGGAGATGAGAATGATGAACGGACCCAGGCTGCGCGCCGTTTCGGAGGCGGACGCGGAAGCCCTGCTGGCGATCTACGCGCCCTATGTGCGGGATACGGCCATCACCTTTGAATACGAGGTCCCTTCTCCGGAGGGATTCCGCCGCCGCATCCGGCAGACCCTGGAGAGATATCCCTATTTCTGCCTGGAGGGGGAGGAGGGTCTTGCGGGCTATGCCTACGCCGCCCCCTTCCGCAGCCGGAAAGCCTATCAGTGGGTGGCGGAAACCAGCGTTTACCTGGCCCCCGGGGCCCGCAAGCGGGGCTGGGGAAGGCTTCTCTGCGAAAGCCTGGAGGAGGCCTGCCGCGCCATGGGCCTCGTGAGCCTCTATGCCTGCATCACCGTGCCCCGGGAGGCGGGGGACCCCTTCGTCACCGCGGACAGCGCTGAATTCCACGCCCACCTGGGCTATAGGGAGCTGGCCCGCTTCCCCGGCAGCGGCGCGAAGTTCGGCCGCTGGTACGACACGGTCATCATGGAAAAGGTCCTCAACGACCGGCGAAGCGGCATGCCGGAGCCCACATGGTTCCCCCAGCTGGCCCCCGGCCCGGAAAGCGGGGCGCCCATCAGAAAGCCTTGATAAAAAAGGGTCTGGGCGCCTGCCTGACAAAGGGCTGCGCTGCAATAGAAACCTTAGATTCCAATCATCCCCGAAGGGGATATCTTGACTGTGCCCAAAGGGCACGATATCACACGGCCTCAGGCCGTATTTCACCCCGCACGGCGGGAATTCACGCCCGCAAAGCGGGCATATCATCAGGTGACGCTGCATATTGCAGCGTCACCTGATCCCGCTTCATCACCCTTTGCGCTTATGGGTTCATGGGCTTTTTGGCCAGATAAAGGACATAGGTGTCTTCAAATATGACTTTGCCGCCGTTTTCCGCGACGGTTTTCCTGAGCCCTTCAAAAAAAGCAGTCTTATATGGCTCCGGTATGACGATATGATCGCAATGGGTGCCGCAGAAAGAAACATATTCCTCCGGGTCCATTTCGCGTCTCCCGTAGAAATCATGCTGCTGGAAGTCCACGTAACCGTAGCATGTCGCGTTATGATATCGGAAGCCGCCGTGTGTATAGGGAATGTCCGGTCGATAATATCGATCATACACCTTCTGGATTTTCGCGTAGAGCTCTTCATTGGAGGTTTTGTAATCTGCCCGTGTCAGCATCATCGCCAAAACGCCGCCCGGTTTCAGCAATTCATACGTTTTTGAAAATGCCGTATCCTCGGGAATCCACTGGATGGTCGCCGCGGAATAGATCATGTCAAATCTCTGCGTTCCAAAGTCATATGTAATAAAATCATCATTCACGATGTGGAAGTTGGAGAACGAGCTGTATTTTTCTTTCATTCTTGCGTATAAATGCTCTCCGAGCTCAATGGCGTTGTAGTCGCATCCGGTCTGCAGAATGGGATCCGTGGCCTGTCCTGTGCCGGGCCCGATCTCCAGAACGCTTTTCCTGGGATCGATCTCGGCATAGCGGATCAGGAACTGGAATAATTCCCGGCTGTATCTGGGCCTGAACCTGTCGAACTGTTCCGGAATCGTATCAAATATCTTTCTGAATTCCATATGCTACCTCCGCAGCTGCCGATGATCCATATCCCGACAAACGGGAATTTGTCTGTAAAAAATATCCTATGAGATTATATCAAAGAAGTTCTCTGCATAATCCGCTCATCTATCCTGCGCACAACGCCGTTGGTATAGGCATGAAAAAACTTGAGCCAAAACCCGCTGCCCGACGGATTGATGCTTTCAAAATCCACGCCAAGTCTGGTATATCCC
>JAEETX010000128.1 GCA_016286665.1 Oscillospiraceae bacterium | reverse complement strand
CGGCCACGCACTCGTCGGGGTTGATGCCCTTGAAGGGCTCCTTGCCGGTGAGGCGCTTGACCTCCTCCTGCACGGCGGGGATACGGGTGGAGCCGCCCACCAGCAGCACCTTGTTCAGCTCGCTGGCATTGAGGCCGGCGTCGGAAAGGGCCTGCTGCACGGGGCCGGTGGTCTTCTGCACCAGATGGGCCGTCAGCTCGTTGAACTTGGCGCGGGTGAGGGTCAGGTCCAGATGCTTGGGGCCGTTGGCATCCGCGGTGATATAGGGCAGGTTGATGTTGCTGGTGGTGACGCTCGAAAGCTCGATCTTGGACTTCTCGGCGGCCTCGCGCAGACGCTGCATGGCCACGCGGTCGGTGCTCAGGTCGATGCCGTTTTCCTTCTTGAACTCCGCCACCAGGTAGTTCATGATGCATTCGTCGAAGTCGTCGCCGCCCAGGTGGGTGTCGCCGGCGGTGGCCAGGACCTCGATGACGCCCTCGCCGATCTCCAGCACGGAGACGTCGAAGGTGCCGCCGCCCAGGTCATAGACCATGATCTTCTGGTCGGTCTCCTTGTCCAGGCCGTAAGCCAGGGCCGCGGCGGTGGGCTCGTTGATGATGCGCTTGACATCCAGGCCCGCGATCTTGCCCGCGTCCTTGGTGGCCTGCCGCTGGCTGTCGTTGAAGTAGGCGGGGACGGTGATGACCGCCTCGGTGACGGGCCCGCCCAGATAGCTCTCAGCGTCGGCCTTCAGCTTCGCCAGCACCATGGCGCTGATCTCGGGAGGCGTGAAGTTCTTGCCGTCGATGTTCACCTTGTAGTTGGAGCCCATGTGGCGCTTGATGGAGCTGACGGTGCGGTCGGGGTTGGTGACGGCCTGGCGCTTTGCCACCTGGCCCACCATGCGCTCCCCGGTCTTGGAGAAGGCCACCACCGAGGGGGTGGTGCGGCTGCCTTCCGCGTTGGCGATGACGACGGGCTCGCCGCCTTCCATCACGGCGACGCAGCTGTTTGTCGTACCCAAATCTATACCAATGATCTTACCCATGATTCAATTCCTCCTTATGCAATCTATCCTCAGTTTGCCACTTTGACCATGGCAAAACGAATGACCTTGTCGTTCAGCTTGAAGCCCTTCTGGAATTCCTCCACCACGGTGTTCTCGCCCAGGGCTTCGTCCTCCACGTGGACCACCGCGTTGTGCTCCGCCGGGTCGAAGGGCTGCCCCTCCGCCTCGATGGGGGTGACGCCCAGCTTTGCGAAGATATCCAGCAGCTGGGTCATGGTCATCTCCACGCCCTTGTAGAAATTGGGGTCGGAGCATTCCGCCCTGAGGGCCCGCGCCAGGTTGTCGTAGACCGGAAGGAGCTGCAGCACCGTGTCGGCTTTGCCGTCGGAATAGACGTTTTCCTTCTCCTTCTGGCTGCGGCGGCGATAATTCTCATATTCGGCGGCCAGGCGCAGATATTTGTCTTTTTCCGCCGTCAGGACCTTTTCCGTCTCCGCCTTGAGCGCTTCCAGCTTCTTTTTCAGCTCGGCTTCCTTTTTCCGGCCGAATTTCCGTTCCTTTTCCGGGGCGGCCTCCTCCGGTTCCGGGGCTTCCGTCCCGGCTTCCGGGGCCTGAGGCTCCCTGGCTTCCGTTTCCGGGGCTTCTTCCGCTTCCTCCCCGGTCTCCTGTTTCCGCTTTTCCTCGTCCATGGCTATCTCTACTCTCCTTTAGTGCCCGCCGTCAGCTGGGGGGGTGGCTGGGGCATGCCCGCCAGGGCGGCCCGCTGCATCCCCATGGCGACGCCCCGCAGATAGGCGGCCACCTTTGCATAGTCCATGCGGGTGGGGCCCACGACCCCGATGACGCCCCGCATGTCGTTGCCCATATCGTAAGAGGCCAGCACCACGCCGCTGTCCCGCAGCTCCTCCGCCACGTTCTCCGGCCCGATGAGGATGCGGACGCCGCCGTCCTCCCCGTCCTGGGGGATGTCCCGGATCACGCTCTCGTCGGAGAGGTAGTCCATCAGCTTCTGGGCCTTGTCCACATCCCGGTATTCCGGGAGGCTGAGGATGTTGCTGGCGCCCACCAGCTGGGGGCGGCCCGGCTGGGCGGGGGTCATGGCCTGCACCGCGAAAGCCGCCAGGGCCGCCACGGCGCCGCTCTCGTCTCCCAGGCTCCGCTCGGCGGCCTGTACCAGCGCGCCGTCGATCTGCTCCGGGGGCAGGTTCGTGAAGCTGGCGTTGAACACCGTGGCCATCTTCCGCACCAGGTTTTCCTCGATCCCCTCGGGGAAGCGCATCACCCGGTTGACGGCGCTTTCGTCGTCCAGCATCACCACGGCGATCACCGTGTTCCCGTCCACCCGGATCAGGTCGTAGCGGCGGATCGTGTGGGTCTGGCTGGGGGCGGCGGCGGTGTAGACCGGATAGCTGGTCATCTCGCTCACCAGCTTGCCCGCGTCGGCCAGCAGATCGTCGAATTTCGCCATCTTCTGCTTGAGGGCGTCGTTGATGCGCTGGGTCTCCTCCAGGCTGAGGCGGTGTTCGTTCATCAGCTCGTTGACATAGATGCGGTAGCCCTGGGGAGAGGGGATGCGCCCGGCGGAGGTGTGGGGCTGCTCCAGCAGGCCCATGGCCGTCATGTCCGCCATCTCGTTGCGGATGGTGGCGCTGGAGAGGTTCAGCTCCTCAGAGGCGGCGATGGCCTTGCTGCCCACGGGCTCCGCCGTTGCGACGTAGCTTTCCACGATGAGCTTGAGGATCTTCCGCTTCCGCTCGCTGAGCTCCATGCGTTCCGCCTCCCTTCCGGGATTTAGCACTCTTGCCTCCTGAGTGCTAATGACAATATAATACGCTTCTCCTGCATTGTCAAGGGCAATTTGAAAACAATTTATGAAGGAAGGGGCGCGTGCCTGAAAAAAAGTTTTTTCCCTCGAAGGGAAAATATTCGTTGCAATCCGGGAAAGTCGGTTATATAATGTCTCGGTTATTTTTCAGGCGCGCTATTTATGACAGGAGCTGATTCCCATGGACATTCGCAATATCGCCATCATTGCCCACGTCGACCACGGCAAGACCACCCTGGTCAACGAAATGCTGCGGCAGGGGGGCGTTTTCCGGGAAAACCAGGTGGTGGAGGACCGGGTCATGGACTCCGGAGACCTGGAGCGGGAACGGGGCATCACCATTCTCGCCAAAAACACCGCCATCCATTATAAGGATACCAAGATCAACATCGTGGACACGCCGGGCCACGCCGACTTCGGCGGTGAGGTGGAGCGGGTGCTGAAGATGGTCAACGGCGTGCTCCTGCTGGTGGACGCGGCGGAAGGCCCCATGCCCCAGACCCGCTTCGTCCTGTCCAAGGCGCTGGAGCTGGGCCACCGGGTCATCGTCGTGGTCAACAAGATCGACCGGCCCGACGCCAGGGTCCACGAGGTCATCGACGAGGTGCTGGAGCTGCTGCTGGAGCTGAACGCCACGGACGAGCAGCTGGACAGTCCCATGCTTTTCTGCTCCGCCCGGGCGGGCACCGCCGCCTATTCCCCGGAGGCGGAGGGCACGGACCTCCGGCCCCTGTTCGACACGATCCTGGAGTATATGCCCGCCCCGGAGCGGGACGAAAGCGCCCCCCTGCAGCTGCTGGTCTCCTCCCTGGACTACAACGACTATGTGGGCCGGATCGCCATCGGGCGCATCCAGCGGGGCATCCTCCGGCAGAACCAGGAGATCCTGGTGCTCAACGCGGAGAAGCCGGAGCAGAAGGAGAAGGCCAAGGCCGTCAGCCTCTATGTTTTCGACGGGCTGGCGAGGACGCCGGTGACGGAGGCCTTTGCCGGGGACATCGTGGCCCTCAGCGGCATCGGCGACGTCACCATCGGGGACACCATCTGCGCCCCCGACTGCCCGGAGCCCCTCCCCTTCGTGAAGATTTCCGCCCCCACCATGGAGATGACCTTCTCCGTCAACGACAGCCCCTTCGCGGGCACCGAGGGCAAATTCGTCACCTCCCGCGCCCTGCGGGACCGGCTGTTCCGGGAGACCCTGAAGGACGTGAGCCTGCGGGTCACGGAGACGGACAGCACCGACAGCTTCAACGTGGCGGGCCGTGGCGAAATGCATCTCAGCATCCTCATCGAGACCATGCGCCGGGAGGGCTTTGAATTCCAGGTCTCTCCCCCCCGCGTGCTGACGAAGGAAGAAAACGGGGTCCTCATGGAGCCCATGGAGGAAGTGGTCATCGACGTGCCGGACGCCTGTGTGGGCTCCGTCATCGAGAAGCTCTCTAACCGCAAGGGCGAGCTGAAGGAGATGAACCCCACGGGGACGCGCACCAAGCTCATCTTCCTGGTGCCCAGCCGGGGCCTTTTCGGCTACCGCAGCGAATTCCTCACCGACACCCGGGGCGAGGGCATCATGGCCTCCGTCTTCGACTCCTACGCCCCCATGAAGGGGGAGGTGAAGCGCCGCAGCACCGGCAGCCTCATCGCCTTTGAGACAGGGGAAGCGGTGGCCTACGGCATCTTCAACACCCAGGACCGGGGCACCATGTTTATCTCTCCGGGGGTGAAGGTCTACGGCGGCATGGTGGTGGGCTCCTGCCCCAAGCAGGAGGACATCGTCATCAACGTCTGCCGCAAGAAGCAGATGACCAACATGCGGGCCGCCGGCTCCGATGAA
>JAEETX010000127.1 GCA_016286665.1 Oscillospiraceae bacterium | reverse complement strand
ATCGGCCCCGCCGCGGCGCGGCGGCAGCTCCGGCGGCTGGACCGGGCCCGCAGCAGGTATTATCGGATCGGGAACCGGAAATGGGGCCAGGCAAAAGCCTATACCCTCACGGTGGATGCCAGCTCCACGGAGCCGGAAGTCCTCGCGGAGGGCATCGCCCAGTGGCTCACCGGCCGGGAAGCGGAGAAGAACCGCCGCGCGGGCTGAGAAAGCTGCCCGATGAAAACATAGTTAACAGGGGCTGCTGCGGAATGAACCGCAGCAGCCCCTGCTTCTCTTGGATCGGATCGCTTGCCCTTTTGCGGGGGCGGCGATTTGCGTTTTATGCCGGTGACTCAGTATTCAAATTCGCCTTCAAAGACCTCCACGGCGCTGCCGGTGAGGAGGATGCGCTCGTCCTTGTAATTCACCGTCAGATCGCCCCCCAGGACCTTCACCGTCACGTCTGCACCTTTGGGGCAGAGGCCCTTTTCCGCCGCGGCCACCACTGCCGCGCAGGCGCCGGTGCCGCAGGCCAGGGTCTCCCCGCTGCCCCGCTCCCAGACCCGCATCCGCAGGGTGGTGGGGGTGACGACGCGGACGAATTCCGTGTTGATCCGCTCCGGGAAGATTTCGGCGTGCTCGAATTCCGGTCCGATCCGGGGCAGATCCAGACCGTCAATGCCGTCGCAGAAGACCACGCAGTGGGGGTTGCCCACGCTGACGCAGGTGACGGCGTATTCCTGACCGCCCACGGTGAGGGGCCAGTCCACCATCTTCTCCGCCTTGACGGCGGCGGGGATGGCCTCCGGGCGGAGCGAAGCCCTGCCCATGTCCACGGAAACGCTGCTGACCTTCCCGTCCCGCAGGAAAAGCCGCATGGGATAGACGCCGCTCTCCGTCTCGATGCGGAGATATTCGCTGCGGACATAGCCCTTGTCGTAGAGGTATTTCGCCACGCAGCGGATATTGTTGCCCGCCATCTTGCCCTCGCTGCCGTCCCGGTTGAAGGAGCGCATCCGGGCATCGGCCTTGTAGGAACGCTCGATGAGCACGATGCTGTCGGAGCCGATGCCGTAGTGGGGGGCGCAGAGGCTGACGCAGAGGGATTCCGGGCAGGTGATGCGTCCGTCGAAGTTCTCGATGAAGATGCCGTCGTTGCCGCAGGACTGCATCTTGGCGAAGCGCACCTTCTGCTTCCAGGGCCGCATGGCGTTGATGTCCACCAGCTCCGTGTTGTCCGGGCGGAAGCGGCTTTCGATGATCTCCGCCAGAGCGCTGGCCGTGTCGGTGCTGGTGAGGCAGGGGATGCCCAGCTGCATCGCCCGCCGGTGGAGGGCGATAAAGTCCCCCATAGTGGCGTCCTTCACCGCGCCGGTATAGACGATATAGCTCAGGTGGCCGCTCTCCATGAGGGCCATGATCTCCCCGCTCTCCGTGGCGTTGGGCAGGCTCTCCACGGGGATGCCCATGCGGGCGATGGCCTCCGCCGTTCCGGCGGTGGCGTAGAGACGGATACCCAGGTCATAAAAACGCTTGGCAAGGCCGGTGATCTCCGGATAGTCGGCGGTCTCCACGCTCAGCAGCACCCCTGCGGCGGAGGCGTCCGCGGGCAGCTTGAAGCCCGCCGCCGTCAGGCCCTTGTAAAGGGCCTCCGCCTTCGTTTTGCCGATGCCCAGAACTTCGCCGGTGGATTTCATTTCCGGGCCCAGGATGGAGTTGGCGTCGTTCAGCTTTTCAAAGGAGAAGACCGGCACTTTCACCGCGCAGTAGGGGGGCGTGCGGTACAGGCCCGTGCCGCAGCCCAGGTCCGCCAGGTCCGCCCCCAGCATCACTCTGGCGGCCAGGTCCACCATGGGCACGCCGGTCACCTTGGAGATGTAGGGCACCGTCCGGGAGGCGCGGGGGTTCACCTCGATGACATACAGCTCGTTTTCATAGATGAGATACTGGATGTTCACCAGGCCGCGGGTGCCCAGAGCTAGGGCCAGCTTTTCCGAGCAGTCGCAGATCTTCTGCAGGAAGCGGTCCGACAGGTTGTAGGGGGGATAGACGGCGATGGAGTCGCCGGAATGGATGCCCGCCCGCTCGATGTGCTCCATGACGCCGGGGATCAGCACGTCCTTCCCGTCGGAGATCACGTCCACCTCCAGCTCGATGCCGGGCATGTATTTGTCCACCAGCACCGGGTTCTCCACGCCGCCGGCCAGGATGGCCTCCATATACCGGCGGGTGTGCGCCTCCGTGCGGGAGATGGTCATGTTCTGGCCGCCGATGACATAGCTGGGCCGCAGCAGCACGGGATAGCCCAGGTCCCTGCCCGCCTGCACCGCCTCCTCGACGGTGTTCACGCCCCGACCGCTGGGCCGCCGGATGCTGAACTGCTCCAGCAGCGCGTCGAACCGCGCCCGGTCCTCGGCAATGTCGATGCTCTCGGCGCTGGTGCCCAGGATGGGGATGCCCGCCTTATCCAGGAACGCGGTGAGCTTGATGGCCGTCTGGCCGCCGAAGGCAACCACCACCCCCACGGGCTGCTCCACCTTGATGATGCCCATGACGTCCTCCGGCGTAAGAGGCTCGAAATAGAGCCGGTCGGAGGTATCATAGTCCGTGGAGACGGTCTCGGGGTTGTTGTTCACGATCACCACGTCATAGCCCATTTCCCGCAGGGTCCAGACGCAGTGGACGGAGGAATAGTCGAATTCGATGCCCTGGCCGATGCGGATGGGGCCGGAGCCCAGCACCATCACCACTGGCTTCCCGTCCCTGGGGAAGCTGCGGGCCTCGCACGCGCCGCCCGCCTCGGAATAGAAATAGGGCTTGTCCGTGCCGAAAACAGCCTCGCAGGTCCGCACGATGCGGTAGGTCAGGGTGCTCTCCGGCAGCTCCTTCGCGCCGCTCAGGCGGCGGACGGCGCTGTCCGGGTAGCCCAGCGCCTTTGCCCTGGCGTAGATTTCCGGCGTGAGACCGGAAGCCAGCTGCGCCTCCATATCCACCAGGTTTTGCAGCTTGCCCAGGAAATAGGGGTCGATCATGGTGATGCGGTAGATTTCGTCGATGGACACGCCGCTTTTCAGGGCTTCGAACACGGTGAAGATGCGCCGGTCGTCCTGATCCGCCAGGCGCTGGATGACGCTTCTGCCGTCCAGCGGGGCGGCGTTCAGGCTGTCCAGGCCGATCTCCGCCCCCCGCACCGCTTTCATCAGGGCGGCCTCGAAGGTGGAGGCGATGGACATGACTTCGCCCGTGGCCTTCATCTGGGTGCCCAGCTTCCGGCTGGAGCCGGAGAATTTGTCGAAGGGCCATTTGGGGAATTTCACCACGATATAGTGCACGTCCGGCTCGAAGCCCAGCAGGGAATCGCCGGTCTTTTCGTTTTTGATCTCCGAGAGGCGGTAGCCCAGGGCCATCTTGGTGGTGATCTTGGCGATGGGATAGCCCGTGGCCTTGCTGGCCAGGGCGCTGGAGCGGGACACGCGGGGATTGACTTCAATGACGGCGTATTCACTGCCGTCGGGCTTCAGGGCGAACTGGCAGTTGCAGCCGCCGATGATGCCGATGGCCGCCACGATGTCCAGGGCGGCCTGGCGCAGCATGTCGAATTCCCGCTGGGTCAGGGTCAGGGCCGGGGCTGCCACGATGCTGTCCCCGGTGTGGATGCCCACGGGGTCCACGTTCTCCATGCTGCAAACGCTGACGGCGTTGCCCTCGCAGTCCCGCATGGTCTCGAATTCGATCTCCTTCCAGCCGGAGATGCATTTCTCCACCAGGATCTGGGTGATGGGGGAGAGGTCCAGGCCGGAGCGGGCGATGATGCGCAGCTCCTCCTCATTTTCGGCGATGCCGCCGCCGGTGCCCCCCAGAGTGAAGGCGGGGCGGACGATGACGGGGTAGCCGATCTCCGAAGCGACGCGCAGAGCGCCCTCCAGATCGTTGGCGATGTCGGAGGGCACCACCGGCTGGCCGATGGCGCGCATGGTATCCCGGAACAGCTCCCGGTCCTCCGCCTTGTCGATGCCGTCGATGTCGGTGCCCAGGAGCCGGACGCCCAATTCGTCCAGCACCCCGTCCCGCTTGAGCTGCATCGCCAGGGTGAGACCCATCTGCCCCCCCAGACCGGACAGCAGCCCGTCCGGCCGCTCCTTTTCCAGAATGCGGCGAAGGGTCTCCTCGTTCAGGGGCTCCAGGTAGATTTCGTCTGCCATGGCCTTGTCGGTCATGATGGTGGCGGGGTTGGAGTTGACCAGCACGGTGTTGATCCCCTCCTGCCGCAGCACCCGGCAGGCCTGGGTGCCCGCATAGTCGAATTCGGCGGCCTGCCCGATCACGATGGGACCGGAGCCGATCACCAGGACTTTTCGTATGCTTTCGTCTTTGGGCATAAGTATTCCTCCCAAAATGCCTCGCATTGGGCCTCGCTCGTCGTCGCAAGCTCCATATCCCTCGCCTCGACCCGGTTGGTCAAGGCTCGATCATTTCGCTGCTCCTCCTCCCCAAATCACGACCCGGCACAGCGGTCGTGATTCGGAAAGGACGTTTCGCCGGAATCTTTCGGGCGTTTGCGCTTGCGCGAATGTCCGTCATTCCGGCGATTAAGGCAACACCGCACAATTCTCGGTACACATCTTGCTTGCATCATGTTCCGTCATATTGCCCGAAAATCTTGGCCAATACAGGAAGTATTCCCCGAGATTTTCAGACAATCTGACG
>JAEETX010000126.1 GCA_016286665.1 Oscillospiraceae bacterium | reverse complement strand
GTATACCGTTTGGCGTGTGGGTTCGAGTCCCATCTTCCGCACCAAACGGGAGCCGCCGCGAGCACTCCCGAAATACGCGCGAGTGGTGGAATTGGTAGACTCGCTAGATTCAGGTTCTAGTGTACACTACGTACGTGGGGGTTCAAGTCCCCCCTCGCGCACCAAAACGAAACGGTCGCCCTTGCGGGCGGCCGTTTTGTTTTGATCGGCGGGACTTGAACGGGCGCGCGAGTGAATGACATGCCGGGGGCATGCCATTCTGTTATGGGAAGAACGCCGATCCGCTCACGAATCGGAATCTGAACCGGTCCGTTTGTCTTTCACGAAAAAAGAGGCGATAAACAGCAAAACCATCACGACGGCATAAACAGCATAGCATATGCGCTGCTGTTCTGCCCCGAATCTGAAATTCCCGATATAGACGACACGGCCCAACGCGGGATCAGAAAAAGCGCATGCAACGAAAATGGCCGCGACTGCAAGCATGACCAGACTGATGATCCTGAGTGTTCTTTTCATGAACCGCACCTCCCCGAATCCATGGATGATGCCCTAGGCTTTCTTTTTAACCAGCGAAATCCCATTGACGAGGATCGACACGATCACACATACCCACAGCGCCTTTGACATCGTGGGCATGATATCCGTCAGGCCGTTCCAGTCTTCCGCCAGGACCCGCCTCGCGCCGTCGCTATAGAAGGCGCACACCGTCATGGCCGTCAATGCCAGGCTGGCAAATCTATAGTACTTTGTTTCCCTGCCCATGGATCCCATGACGATATTGACCACCGCCGCCGCAATGGCGGCCAATCCCAACAGCATCCACATATTATTTCCTCGCTTTATATTTCTGTTCGTCAACAATAATCTACCACAGAACAATGCCGCGCGCAAGGAGGAAATGCGCTGCTTTTCCCCCGGGCTGCGGCATTCTCATAAGCCGCCGCGCTGATATCGAATGTCCCCGGCTGCCCGGAGGCGGGCAGATCCCCGGCGCAAAAACCGGAGCGCGGCGGGGATTCTCTCCGCCCTGTAAAGCGCCGGAGCGCGCCGCGCCGGGGAAAGCGTTGACTTTCCCCGGCTTTCCATGTAAAATGGTGCCGTTTTCATTACGGAATGGCAAAGGAGCGCGAGCATGAACCGAAAGCATCTGACGATCCTGCACTCCAACGACCTCCACGGGGATTTCCTGCCCCGCACGGTGGACGGCGTGGAACGGGGCGGCCTGAGCCGCCTTTCCGGCTATGTGAAGAAGGTCCGGGCCGAGGAACCCAACGTGATCTACGCAAACGCCGGGGACATGTTCCGCGGAAGCGTCATCGACTCGGAGTACATGGGCCTCAGCACCATCGAGCTGATGAACCTGCTGAACCCCGACGTGTCCGCGGTGGGCAATCATGAGGTGGACTACGGCATCGCCCATTTGCTGTTCCTGGAAAAATGCGCCCGCTTCCCCATCATCAACGCCGACCTTTACATCACCTTCAATAACCTGCGCCTGTTCACCCCCTACCTCAACATTGAGCGGGACGGGATGCGCGTCCTCTTTATCGGCCTGCTGACCCAGGAGGTCATCTCCGCGGCCAAGCAGGAGAAGGTCATCGGTTCCTTCATCGACGTCTCGGAGGCGGCCAAGCAGGTGGGCATCATCTGCGACAGCTACCGCACGAAGGACACCGACCTGGTGGTGCTGCTGACCCACATCGGCATCGAGGCGGACCGGGAGCTGGCCGCCCGCCTGCTGCCCGAATGGGGCGTGGACATCATCATCGGCGGTCACACCCACACCTTCATGACCGAAGCGGAGGTCGTCAACGGCATCCCCATCGTACAGGCGGGCACCGGCAGCGGACAGATCGGCCGGTTCGACATCGAATATGAGCAGGATTCCCACGTCCTCACCGAATGGAAATGGCAGTGCCTGCCCATCACGGCGGACACCGCCCCCACCGACCCGGTGATGGACGGCCTGATCACCGGCTATCAGCACCAGACCGACGCCAAATACCGCCGGATCGTGACCCATTTCGCAAGGGAGCTCACCCACCCCTCCCGCATCCAGGAGACGGAGCTGGGCAACCTCTACACCGACCTTCTGCAGAACGAGAGCAGCTTCGACCTGATGGTCATGGGCTCCGGCTCCATCCGCAAGCAGCGCCTGGGGCCCATCGTGGAATACCGGGACATGATCGAGAATACGCCCTTCGACGATATGCTGTGGATGCTGAAGGTCACCGGCGCGCAGCTGCGGCGCATGGCACAGTACGTTTTCCGGGACGAAGCCTGGGAGGGCCATACGGAATTCTACCAGTATTCCAAGGGCATGCGCATCGTCTATCGCAAGAGCACTCACAGCTTCGAGGAATTCAAATTCCGGGGCGAGGACATCCGGGACGAGCAGGAGATCCTCATCTGCCTCCAGCACTACCACTACGCCAACTTTGAGGGATGCTTCGGCATTCCTCTGGCGGAGGTATCCGCCAACATGAAGCCCAGGGTCATCGCCACTTCCCTCCAGAACGTGGTGGAGGAGCTGCTGAGCACCCACGACGGTCTGGACGCCCACGTGGAGGGCCGCATCGTGATCCTCGACTGAAAAGCTTCCACACCGACCGCCGCCCGGAAATGCTCCGGGCGGCGGTGTTTTTGCGCCGTCTATCGTTGAATTGCACAATTCTGAGGGCCTCAATTTGTGACGGTTTCCGGTTTTCTTTTTTTCCGGCGCCTGTATAATATAATATTTAGGATATAACCATTTCGTGCTGTGCTGACACGGCACCAAGGAGGAGAAACATGCTCGGCAAGAAAGAAAACCTGTTGGAAACCATCCGCGGCGGCCACCCGGACCGCCTGGTGAAGCAATTCGAGGGGACCGCGATGCTGCCCGGCGATCCGGTCAATTTTTATGTCCGCGGGGACCGTCATCCCGGCATGGAGCCCAAATACGACCTTTGGGGCAGCCGCATCCTCTGGCCTGCGGGAGAACCCGGCGCGATCCCCGATTCCAGCTATAAGGTCATCACCGACGTGGCCAGCTGGCGGGACTTCGTGAAGGTGCCCGATCTGATCGCCAACTGCAGCGCCGAAGCTCTCTGGGAGCCCTATCTGGAGCGGGCCGCAAAGGTGGACCGCAGCGAGAACCTTCTGATGATGTTCGCCCCCACCGGGATCTTCGAGCGCTTCCACTTCCTCATGGGCTTTGAGGATACGCTTTGCAACTTCCTGCTGGAGCCGGAAGCCATGGCGGATCTGGCCATGGCCATCGGCGAATACCGCTACAACGGCTACAGGCTCATGGTGGAGAACGTGCACCCCGACGCTCTGCTGAGCCATGACGACTGGGGCAGCAAGTCCAGCCTTTTCGTCCCCCCCGAGAGCTGGCGGGAGATCATGCTGCCCGCCTACCGCAAGGGCTATGACTATCTCTTCGAGCACGGCGTCATCATCATCCACCATTCCGACTCCTTCTGCGAGCCCATCATCGAGGATATGGTGGATCTGCATATCAGCATCTGGCAGGGCGTTCTGCCCCAGAACGACATCGTCAAGCTGCAGAAGCAGCTGGCCGGGCGCATGGTCCTCTCCGGCGGCATCGACGCCGCCATCGTGGACCGGGCGGATTCCACCGAGGAGGAGATCCGCGCGGAGACGAGGCGCGCTTGCATGACCTACGGGCCCGGCGGCGGCTTCATCCCCTGCCTCACCTACGGCGGCCCCGGCGCCATATTCCCCGGCGTGGACGAGATCATCGACGACGAGATCGGCCGCTGCAGTGAGGAACTGTTCGGATAATCAAATCGAACCCGCTTCGCTGGGCTTCGATTTGAGTAGGATTGCGCTCCGCTCCCCGCGCGGCCTTATTCGCCGGAATGGCGAGTATCCGCGCAAGCGCAAATACCCGCAGATTCCGGCAAAACGTCCTTCTCAAAATTGAAGCGGTGCTTCAATTTTGAAGAGGAGGAGCAATGAAATGAATGAGCTATGGCATGTGGGCCGAAGCGAACGATATGAAGTCTGCTCCGACGAAGTCCGCTTCGCGAGAGGCATTTTTGCCCGGATATGAATTCCGGACAAAAATGAGTCCGTTTTTTTCGCGGCTTGCGAGCCGCGAACTCTGCGAGTCGATCACGAAGCTAAGAAGAAAAACAACAATGAACATAAAGGAGGCTACCACATGCAGGTTTTCACTTTTCCCCTGAATGAGCGGGGGGACGCCAAGCTGATCTGCAGCGTCCACAACGTCGCACCCATGATGGGCATGCCCACGCCCCCCACCCCCGCCCTCATCCACGTGCCCGGCGGCGGCTTCATGGCCTGCAGCGAATCGGACACGGAGGTCATCGGCGGCAAGCTGAGCGCCAAGGGCGTGGGCGTCATCTGCACCTACCTCTACCCCTGCGGCAAATACTACCGCTTCCCCCAGGTGGTCATCGACCTGATGCGCTCCATCAAGATCGTCCGTGATCACGCCAAGGAATGGGGCGTCGACCCGAAGAAGATCATCATTTCCGGCAACTCCGCCGGCGCTTTCATCTGCCAGAGCACCGGCAACCTGTGGAACCGGCCCGACCTGATGGAGGCCGCGGGCTGCACCGGCGAGGAGGCAAGGCCCGACGCCATGATCCTGGGCTTCGGCCCCATGTTCTGCGGCCAGCAGGTGGACGACGGCAAGCTGACCTATGTGCCCAACGGCGACCTGGTGGGGGATCAGACGCCTCCCGCCTTCTT
>JAEETX010000125.1 GCA_016286665.1 Oscillospiraceae bacterium | reverse complement strand
AAGCGGGCGGGACCGATCCGGTCCCGCCCGTATTGTCCATAGTGACTTAATAAGAAAGGCCTCGCAGAGTTCGCGCCCGCAGGCGCGAATAGAATCGGGATTGTTTTTCGCGGGGACATGCGCCTCGCGAAAAACACCTTTCGCGGAGCGGACTGTGCGAGCGAAGCGAGTGCGGGGAGCGCAGCGTAAACCCTTCTCAAAGCGCGACTGTGAAGCAGTCGTGCTTTGAAACGCGAAGCGCGTCAGTATTCCGCGTCCTCGACGAATTTTGCCCGCAGCTTTTGAATGGCCTCGTCGGAAACGCCGCAGTCCTTGAGATAGCCCACCACGCCGCCGTACTTCTCGTTCAGGTGGCACAGGGCGGTCTCCATGGTCTCGGGAACGGAGCCGAAGAAGCCCCAGCTGAAATCGGGCCGCCCGCCCTTCTTGGGCAGGAAGTCAGCGCCCATCTTGAGATACTTGGGCCGCAGGCAGCTCATGGAGGCGCTGTAGTCCATCATGATATCCGTGTCGCAGACCCCGGCGGCCCCCAGGATCAGGGCGGCGATGGTGCCCGCCCGGTCCTTGCCGATGAAGCAGTGGAACATGACGGTGCCTTCCCAGTTGGCGCAGAGCTCGAAGACCTTCTTGGCCCAGGGCTTGCCCGTCTCCAGCATATCCACATAGGTGTCCCCGAAGTTGAAATCCTTGGGCAGCTCCCGGGGCGGGGGAGGGGGCGCGTCCTTCTTGTCCCCGTCGTTGGATTTGATGATCCGGTGCTCCTCGCTGATGGGGCAGTGGATGTAGGTGTGGCCCGGCACGTCCTTCATGCCGCTGGGCTGGCTCTCCACCTCGTCCACGCCCCGCAGGTCGATGGAGAGGGTCACGCCGTGGTCCAGCAGGAACTTCTTGTCCCGTTCCGAAATGCCGATGGGGCAGTCGGTGCGGATGAACACGCCGTATTTCGTCACCTTGCCGGGTCCGGCGCTCCAGCCGCCCAGGTCTCTGGTGTTCACCAGAGACTCCATGGGGATCCGCTTGTAATATACCATCTTCTTTTCCTCTCTTTGACGCAGGGCCTTCAGCGCCTGCGGTATTTTGCTTACGGTGTCGCCGGCGGTCATGGAAATGTCGCCCTTCTCCGCCTGGGCGGCTTCTCCGGCCCGCCCGGCCAGGTGCGACGCCAGGGCCGCCGTTTTCGCATTGGGCTCCAGCCAGCCCAGAAGACCGGCCAGGATGCCGGTGAGCACGTCGCCGCTGCCCGCGGTGGCCATGCCGGGGCAGCCCGCGTCGGTGAGCCAGGTTTCCGACCCGTCAGTGACGACGGTGGCAGGCCCCTTCAGCAGCAGGACTGTCCCCGTCAGGGCGGCGAAGCGCTCCGCCGCCCCGACGGGATCGGCCAGCACTTCCTCCTTCGTCATGCCGCTGAGGCGGGTGAATTCCCGCAGATGGGGGGTGAGGATGAGCTTCGCTTTGGTTTCCCTGAGGATGCTTCGGTCCATGGCCGCCAGGGTGTTCAGGCCGTCGGCGTCCAGCACCACGCTCCCCTCAAAATGCCGGAGGACGTATTCCAGGATCTTTGCGTTGTCCGGCCCCATGCCCCAGCCCATGCCCAGGGCCAGGGCCCGCACCCGGCGGAGGATGCCCTCCAGGGCCGGGGCGTCGAAGGCCATGAAGCCGTCCCTGTCCGGCAGGGCGGCCAGGGTGCTTTCCAGCAGATACGGGGTCACCGCCCCGGCGATGCACGCCGGCACCGCCAGGATGCTGACGCCGCAGCCGCAGCGCAGGGCCGCCATGCTGAGAGAACTGAGCTTCGCCGCGCCGCTGTAATTCCGGCAGCCCCCCAGGAGGGCCACGTAGCCGTAGTCGCCCTTGTTGGAAAAGTGCTTCCGCGGCCCCAGCAGCTCCCGGAAATCTCCGTCCTCCGCCAGGCGGAGGTAACGATCCGGGCAGGGGATGCCGATATCCGCATTCACCAGCGTCCCCACGTAATCCCCGGCGGTATTCAGATAGTGCCCCGGCTGGGGGAAGCCGATGGAGACGGTCCTGTCCGCCCGGATGCAGGGGTCTCCCAGGCCGCTGACGCCGCTGAGACCGCTGGGGATGTCGGCGGCGATGATCCTTGCGCCGCTGCGGTTGGCTTTCTCGATGGCGGCGGCGGCCAGGCCCCCGACCGCGCCCCGGAAGCCGGTGCCGAAGATGCAGTCCACGATCTGGTCATAGCCGGAAAGCTCCGTCTCCTCCGTGAAAAGACCGTCGGGGATGCCGGAGGCCAGACAGCGGTCATAGTAATACCGGCCGTCCTCGCTGAACCTTTCGCCCAGGCGGAAAAGGCGGCATTCCTTTCCCGCCGCTTTCAGCAGCAGGGCCAGGGCATAGCCGTCCCCGGCGTTGTTGCCGCTGCCGCAGAGGATGGCGGTCCTGCCCTGCCAGGGCCAGGCGTCGAAGATGCCCCGGGCAGCCCGGGCCATGAGCTCCCGCCCCGGGACCCCGGCGGCGATGGTGTCCGCGTCGGCCTGCCGCATGGCCGCCACGGTCAGGATCTTTTTCAATGCTGCTCCTCCATCCAGCGCCGGAAGCCCGCCGCCGTCTCCGAAGCGAACGCTTCCACCGCCTCCGCGGGGAACACGTCGGAGCGGATGTCCGGAGCGCTCTCCCTGGTCTTCTCCATGAGGATGGTGCGGAATTCCTCCATCTGCGCCGGGTCGCCGGGAAGGGCGGGGGGCAGGGTAGACAGGTCCACCGCCAGAATGTCCGCGCAGGCCTTTTCCGCCCAGTCATAGCGGTGATAGAGGGCGTAGCCCGCGCTGTGCAGCTCCTTGTGATAGCCCCGGAACCAGTTGTCTTCTCCCTCATGGGCGGCCTTATAGCGGGCGAAAAAGCTGTCGTCCCACTTCAGATCGGTGTAGAGGTGCAGGAGCCAGCCCAGGCTGTAGCTGTCGCCGAGGTCCAGCCCGGAGCGCAGCTCCCCCAGGGCTTTCAGGCGGTCCGGTACGTCCCGCAGGTGAATGGCGTCCTTATACGCCCGGTCAAAGGCGTGGTCCGGGGCGATGCTGCCCAGAAGGTAGCGTGCGTCCCCGCGGGGGTCGTAATCCCGCGCGGTGAGCAGATGGATCATGGCGGCGGGCATGGTTTACGCCTCCTCCTTTTCCAATTCGTCCAGCAGCCGTCTTTCCCGGCTCTGGCAGGTCAGCAGGATGATCTGCCGCTCCCGGGCAAGCTCCCGCAGAAGCTTCAGGGTATCCTTGGCCCGTTTGTCGTCGAAGGCGGCCAGCACGTCGTCCAGAATGAGGGGGCAGGCCTCCTCCGTCAGCACCAGCTCGCAGATGGCGAGCCGCACCGCCAGATAGAGCTGGTTGCGGGTGCCGTCGCTGAGGTATTCCAGGGCGTGGGCGTTCAGCTCTCCGGCGCGCTGGGCGGTGAAGCGCATCTCCCGGTCGAAGTAGACCCCGGCGTAAGCGCTGTCCGTCATCCGGGCCATGAGGACGGCGGCCCGGCGGCTGATGAGGGGGCTGAACAGGGTCTGCAGCGCGGTGTTGGCCTCCCGCAGGGCGTCCAGCGCCAGGTCCAGGGCCTCGTATTCCCCCTGCATCCGGTGGATGTCCTCCGTCAGCCGGGCTTCCTCCGTAGCCAGGAGCAGCGGGTCCCCCAGCAGGTCGAAGACGCCCTCGCCCCGGTCCAGGTCCCGGGTCACCTGCCGCAGCCGCTCCTCCGTCCGATGCAGATAGTCCTCCGCGGCGGCCTTTTTGATCTTTGGCTCCCCGGTCAGGCTGTCCTCCGGGATGGGCTCGGGGGGCGGCGCGGGCTCCACGCGGAGCCGCCGGGCCAGCTCCCGGGCGTTTTCCGTTCGTATCTGGGCGTCCCGCAGCTCCCGCAGCAGGGTTTCCGCTCGCTGCGCGGCCTCTCCGGGGTCCGCCTCCGGGCTTTCTCCCAGGGCGGCCAGGGCTTCCTTCCGGGCTTCCTCGCAGCCCTTTGTCTCGCTTTCGCGCTCTTCCAGCTGCTTTGCGGCGGCCTGGGCCGCCTGCTCCTTCAGCTCCCGCTCATGGGCAAGGGCGGCTTCCTTCTCTCTGGCCGCCTTTCTCCCGGAGAAGGAGCAGAGACTGGCGATGATGAACAGCACAAGGGCCGCGGCGATGAGGCCGTAGACCCCGGCCACGGGCAGGGACAGGAGCCCCGCCCCGGCGGCAGCGCCCGCCAGCAGCGCCAGCACCCCCAGGACAAAGAGGACCAGCACCGCCGTCTTCTTCGGGTTGGGCTGCTTCACGGGGGTCGGCAGAGCGTCGAAGGCTTTCTTCGCTTCTTCATAAGAAGCCCTGGCGTCGTCCCGGTCCCGGGCGGCCTCCTCCAGGCGCACGGCGGCGGCCCGCAGGGTCTGCACCTTTTCGGCGGTGATGCTTTCCGCCCTGGCCTCCAGGGCCTTCAGCGCTTCTTCCGCCTGCTCCGAAGCCCTGGCCGCGTCCGCCGCGGCGGCGAGGGCTTCTTCCTGCCGGCGCGCTTCGGCCCGCCGCTCGTCCCGGCGGTGGAGGGCCAGCTCGTTTTCCAGCAGCCTCCGCTGCTCCGTGAGCTTTTCCTTTTCCTCCCTGAGGCCGCTGAGGCGCTTGTTTTCCAGCTCCATGCGCGTCAGCTTTTCCTGCAGCTCCTTCCGGCGGTTCTCCGCCTCCGACAGCGCGCCGCCGGTGCGCCAGCGCCGCTTCCGCTGCCAGCGCCGCAGCCGCTCGTCCGCCTCCGTGTAGGAGCTGCGCTCCTCGCCGGAGGGCACCAGGC
>JAEETX010000124.1 GCA_016286665.1 Oscillospiraceae bacterium | reverse complement strand
CGCCCCCGGTGCGCCCGCGCCGCTTCCGCTGCCAGCGCCGCAGCCGCTCGTCCGCCTCCGTGTAGGAGCTGCGCTCCTCGCCGGAGGTCACCAGGCGGGTGATCTTCTTTTCCAGCTCCGCGTTGGCGTCCAGGGCCATGTCCGAGCCGGAGATGAAGGCGCTGCGGCGGAACACCGCCTCCGGCACCCCCAGCAGGATTTCCCCCGGCACGCCGGCGCGCAGCTCCGGCACCCGCTCCTCCGTTCCGGTATAGACCGCCTCCGCCGTCCCCATGGGCTTGCCGCCGCCGGGGGAGACGCGGCGCAGGGTGATGTCCCGCTCGTGCCAGCGCAGCTCCATCAGCCCCTCCATGGGCGCACCGCTCCAGGGCTGGTAGCGCATCCGGTCCGGCAGGACGCCGCCCCGCACCCGGTCGGAGGTGCTGACGCCGTAGAGCATGGCGCGGAGGAAGGCCGCCCAGGTGGATTTTCCCGATTCGTTGGGGGCTTCGACGACGTTGAGGCCGCTCCTGAGCGTCAGCTCCGCGCCCTCCAGGCGGCCGAAGGAAGCCCGTAACCTTTTCAGCTCCATCACAGGTCCTCCCGGTAATCCAGGGCCGCCAGCCCGAAGCGGGCGGCCAGCGTGACGGCGGCCTTCTTTTCCTCCGGGGCCGCGTCGTATTTCTTCTTCAGCACCCGCAGGAAGCTGCCCCGCAGGGTGTCCTCCCCGGCGTCGTTCCATATGTCCGCCAGCAGGCGCGTCTCGTCCCGCACCTCGATCTGGAAGCAGCGGTCCCTGAGAGCGGCGGCCAGAGCTTCCGCCTTGGGCTTTTCCGGCCACTCGCCCCGCAGCAGCACGCGGAAAACGTGCTTTGCCGCGTCCTCCGGCAGGGCGGCGCTCACGGCGCTGAGGAGGCTCTCCGCCCCCGTCACGTCCACATTGAGCACCTCGTACCGGCGGCCCGGCAGGGGGACGAATTCCGCCCGGCAGCCGCCGTCCTCCAGCTCCAGGCGCAGGAAGCCCTTTTGCCCCGTCTCGTCGAAGCCCCGGCCCATGAGGCAGCCGGGATAGGCCCAGAAGGTTTCCCCGCTTTTCCGGAGGCCGCTGCAGGCGTGGACGTGGCCCAGGGCCAGATAGCGGAGGCCGCTGGCGGCGATCTCCGCCTCGGAAACGGGGCCGTAGCCCGTATTCCCTCCCACGTCGGCGTGGAGGACCATCAGCTGCAGCCCCTCCGCCGGGGCCCGAAAGGCGCGCAGCTTCCCTGCGGCGCGGGGAGAGGTGAAGGCCGCGCCCCAGACGGTGCAGCCTTCCTCCGCCAGCTCCACGGCCGTGGGCTGGGATTCGGTGAAGATATGGATGTTGTCCCCCAGCTTCATGCGGTCCCAGGGGCTTTCCGGGGCATAATAGTCGTGGTTGCCGGGGGCGATGAAGACCTTGCCCGGCAGGGAATTCAGGAATTCCTCCAGGGCCTCCGCCGTCTCGGCGTGGCAGACGCCGCTGTCCAGCAGGTCGCCGGGCAGCAGGATCAGGTCCGCCCCCGCCGCCGCCTCCGCGAGGGAAACAAGCAGCTGCCGCTGCTCCCGCCGCCGCTGGGCGGCCTGCTCCTCGTCCAGGGCGGCAAAGGGGGAATCCAGATGAAAATCGGCGGCGTGAATGATTTTCAGCATATCCAAACTCCTTTTATAAGGCAGTGAGCCTCGCAGAGTCCGCGTCCGCAGACGCGAAGCGGGTTCGGTTTGATCTGTTTTATTCTTCGATCCGCAGCGCCTGCACTTCCGTGCACAGCCCCGTCTCGTCGTCCAGGGTGAAGACGGCGCATTCCAGCTTGGCGGACCCGTCGGCCCCGGAGAAGGGAGCGTAGGGGTCCCCCAGGAACATGCGAACGCTCTGCTCCGGCTTCACCCCCAGAACGCTGACGGCGGGCCCCGTCATCCCCAGGTCGGTGATGTAGCCCGTGCCCTTGGGGAAGACGCCGCCGTCGGAGGTCTGCACGTGGGTGTGGGTGCCCCAGAGGGCGGAGACCCGCCCGTCCAGATGAAAGGCCATGGCCAGCTTTTCGCTGGTGGCCTCGGCGTGAAAATCCACCAGGACGAAGGGGGGCTTTCCCTCCTTCAGCAGGCGGTCAACGGCGAGAAAGGGATTGTCCGGCCCGAAATCCATGCCGCAGCGGCCGATCAGGTTCACCACCATCACCGGCCCGGCGGAAGTCTCCAGAAGGACCCAGCCCCGCCCCGGCGTCTGGGGGGCCAGGTTCAGGGGCCGCAGGATACGGCCGCAGTCGTCCAGATAGGGGAGGATCTCCTTCCGGCGAAAGGCGTGATTGCCCAGGGTGACCACGTCGGCCCCGGCGTCCAGCATCTCGTCCGCCTGCCGGGGGAGGATGCCGGTCCCGGCGGCGTTTTCCCCGTTGACCACGGTGAAGTCCGCCCCCGTCAGCCTTTGGAGGCCCCGCAGCTTCTTCCGCAGAAAACGGAGCCCGGATTCGTTCACCACGTCGCCGATCGCAAGAATGTTCATGACCTTCCTCCTTCCGCAGCCTTCGGCAGGATGATTATAGCATAAATCCTCCCGGAAAAAAACAAAAATTCACTTTACAATCGGAAAAGCGCGTGGTAAAATGACGTGCTTTATGACTCAGGCCCCTCTGCTTGGTTATGGGACAAGGACCCTTTCCCTCCATGACCCAGCGCTGCGGGCAATAAAAAGGAAAGGAAGAAGCAAGCCATGATGCAGAAGGAAGAAAAGACCAATATCATCGAAAGCAATCGCACCCACGAGACCGACACCGGCTCTCCCGAGGTGCAGATCGCGATCCTCACCGCCCGGATCAGCAACCTGACCGAGCATCTGAAGGTCCATCCCAAGGACAACCATTCCCGCCGGGGCCTGTTCAAGATGATCGGCAAGCGCCGCAGCCTGCTGGACTATCTGGCCAAGAAGGACATCGAGCGCTACCGTGCCATCATCGCCAAGCTGGGCATCCGCAAGTAAGAAAAGAAATGGGGGGCCGCTTCGGCGGTCCCCCAAAAAACAAGGACAGCGGGATGAACTAAGCTGTTTAGCAGTTGAAAGAGGGCTGCGGCCCCCGTTTTCACAGCTTTCTTTCAAGTGCTAAAGGGCTGGCTATCCCGCGGAAAGGAATCAAAATGATCATCACCAAGAGAGAATTCCCCAATGAGAAGACCTATTCCATGGACTATGCCGGCCGGAAGCTGAGCTTCACCGTGGGCAAGTTCGCCGAGCTGGCCAACGCCGCCGTCATGACCCGCTACGGCGACACCACCGTCCTGGTGGCCTGCACCGCTTCCCCCCGTCCCAAGGAGGGCGTGGACTATTTCCCCCTGAACGTGGATTTTGAAGAAAAGCTCTATGCCGTGGGCCGCATCCCCGGCGGCTTCCTGCGCCGCGAGGGCCGTCCCAGCGAGAAGGGCACCCTGGCCTCGAGAATGATCGACCGGCCCATGCGCCCCCTGTTCCCCTCCGATCTTCGCAACGACGTGGTCATCTCCTGCCTGGTGCTGTCCGTGGACCCGGACTGCTCCCCCGAGATCACCGCCATGCTGGGCGCCTCTGCCGCCACCGCCATTTCCGATGTGCCCTGGGCGGGCCCCATCGGCGGCGTGGTCCTGGGCTGGGACGGGGAGAAGTATCTGTTCAACCCCACCGCCGCGGAGCGGGAGACCAGCCGGATGACCGTCACCATCGCCGCCACGGCGAAGAAGGTCGTTATGATCGAGGCTGAGGGCAAGGAGATCCCCGAGGACGTCATGTTCAATGGCATCATGGCCGCCCATCAGGTCATCAAGCCCGCCATCGCCCTGATCGATCAGATGGTGGCGGAGATCGGCAAGCCCAAGTTCAGCTATGAGCACACCTCCTTCAACGAGGAGCTGTTCAACAAGATCGTGGAGGAATACTACGACAAGACCGAGTATTCCATGGATACCGACGACAAGAACGTCCGGGAGGAGCGCTGGAACAAGGTGGCGGAGGAGGTCTTCGCCGAGTTCCAGGAGGAGTATCCCGAGGTCGTGAGCCAGTGGGAGGAGATCACCTACCGCATCCAGAAGAAGGTCGTCAAGAAGTGGCTGCTGGAGGGCAAGCGCGTGGACGGACGGGCCATGAACCAGATCCGGCCCCTGGCCGCCGAGGTGGGCGTGGTGCCCATCGTCCACGGCTCCGGCCTCTTCACCCGCGGCCAGACCCAGGTGCTGAGCATCTGCACCCTGGACACTCTGGAAGCCCAGCAGAAGCTGGACACCATCTGGCCCGAGGAGACCAAGCGCTATATCCATCACTACAATTTCCCCGGCTATTCCACCGGTGAAGCCAAGGGCTCCCGCAGCGCCTCCCGCCGTGAGATCGGCCACGGCGCCCTGGCGGAAAAGGCCCTGGCCGCCGTCATTCCTCCCGTGGAGGAGTTCCCCTACACCATCCGCGTGGTGAGCGAGGTCCTCTCCTCCAACGGGTCCACCTCCCAGGGCTCCGTCTGCGGCTCCACCCTGGCGCTGATGGATGCGGGCGTGCCCATCAAGGCCCCCGTGGCCGGCATCTCCTGCGGCCTCATCTCCGACGGGGACAAGTGGAACACCTTCATCGACATCCAGGGCGTGGAGGACTTCCACGGCGAGATGGACTTCAAGGTGGCCGGCACCAAGGAGGGCATCACCGCCATCCAGATGGACCTGAAGAACGACGGCCTCATCCCCGAAGTGATCCGCAGCGCCCTGGACATCACCAGGGAAGCCCGCATCCAGATTCTGGATGAGATCA
>JAEETX010000044.1 GCA_016286665.1 Oscillospiraceae bacterium | reverse complement strand
TCGACGCCATGGATATTTTGTACGAGGGGAAAACCGACGGGTTCTGCATCGTCTCCAGCGACAGCGACTTCACCCGGCTGGCCATCCGTCTCCGGGAGGCCGGCATGAAGGTGATCGGCATGGGTGAGCAGAAGACCCCCGTGGCTTTCCGAGTGGCCTGCGACAAGTTTATCTATATCGAGGTGATCCGGGCGGCCCAGCAGGACCGGGAAAAGGCCGCACAGCCCAAAACGGCCGTGAAGAAGAAAACCAAAGCCGCTCCGAGCGCCAAGGCCGGAACGGCGGCCAAGACCCAGGAAAAGACGGAGAATCACGCTTCTCCGGTCCAGGAGGCGCTGCCCGCCAAGAAGGGCGGCAAGGTGCCGGAGGAGATCGTCAAGCTGATCGCCGACTCCGTGTCCGACATCGCCGACGAGGACGGCTGGGCCTCCATGGGAGAGCTGGGCACCCTGCTGCTGAAAAAGCAGCCGGATTTCGATCCCCGCAACTTCGGCTTCACGAAGCTGACGCCCCTGATCCGCAGCCTGCCCCGCTTCGAGGTGGACGCCCGCGTGGTGGACGCCACCAAGACCCGGCACATCTATCTCCGTGACAAGGAGGCGTGATCCCGCCCGGCGGGCGTGGATGCGGCTTGTGCGGTTCCTCCTGCTGGTTGCGCTGCTGGTTTTCCGCTTCTGGCTGGATAACTGCACCGTACGCACGAAGGAATACGACGTCTTCTGCGGCATTCCGCCCGGCTTTGAGGGGGTGCGCATCGCCCAGATCAGCGACCTGCACGGGAACGAAAGGCTCTACGGTCCCCTGCTGCGGCATACGCGCTCGGCGAGGCCGGACCTCATCGTTCTCACCGGGGATATCACGGACGCGCCTGAACAGTGGCCGGAACTGGAAAAGCTGCTGCGCAGCCTGACGGAGATCGCCCCCTGCTACTATGTCAGCGGCAACCACGAATGGGCGGACCTGGAGCCGGAGCCTCTTTTCCGGCGCATCGCGGAGACGGGGGTCCGGGTGCTGCGCAACGAATGGGTGTTTCTGGAGCGCAGCGGCGACCTGGTGGCCCTGGTGGGCTTCGAGGACCCCAACGGCTATGCGGACATGATCAAGGCGCAGGAGCTCTGCCGCCTCGTCCGCTCCCATACGGACGACTTCATCATCGCCCTCTGCCACCGGCCCCAGCTGTTCCCGGAGCTGGCGGAAGGAGGCTGCGGCCTGGTGTTTTCCGGCCACAACCACGGCGGCGTCATCCGCATCCCCTTCTACGGCGGCCTGATCCCGCCCGCCAGGGAGCGTGGAGAATACGACGCGGGCCTGTTTCACCGGGACGGCAGCGTCCTGCTGGTATCCCCCGGCCTGGCAGGCACCAACGGCGTCCCCCGCTTCCTGAACCGGCCACAGCTCTGCCTGGCGGTCCTGCACCCATGGCAGGCGGAGGGCGGCGAAGCATAAGAGGCAATAACCGAGGCTGCTGCATTTTTTGCAACAGCCTCGGCTTTACTTTACGATTCATTCGTATTCGTCGGTCTTTCCGTACGCCAGGACGTCCGCGATCCGGCGGCTGGCGAAGCCGTCCCCGTAGGGGTTGGCGGCGCGGGCCATGGCGTCGTAGGCGCTTCGATCCTCCAGCAGCTCCTTGAAGCTGCGGTAGATCTCCTCCTCCCCGGTGCCCACCAGCCGCAGGGTGCCGGCGGCGATGCCCTCCGGCCGCTCCGTGGTGTCCCGCATCACCAGCACCGGCTTTCCCAGGCTGGGCGCTTCCTCCTGAATGCCGCCGGAATCCGTCAGGATCATATAGCTGCGGGCCATGAAGTTGTGGAAATCCAGCACGTCCAGGGGTTCGATGATGCGGATGCTCCCGCAGCCGGCCAGCTCCTCCGCCGCCGCCTGGCGCACGACGGGATTCATGTGGATGGGATAGACGGCCTTAACGTCCGGATGCTCCTCCATGATCCGGCGGATGGCCCGGAACATCCGGTGCATGGGCTCTCCCAGGTTTTCCCGCCGGTGGGCGGTGATGCACACCAGGCGGCTGCCGGCCGCCCATTCCAGCTGGGGGTGGGTATAATCCTGCCGCACGGTGGTCTTCAGGGCGTCGATGGCGGTGTTTCCCGTGACGAAGACGGATTCGGGCCTCTTTCCCTCCCGCAGAAGGTTTTCCCTGGCTTTCTTCGTCGGAGCGAAGTTGTATTTCGCCAGGATGCCCACCGCTTCCCGGTTGAATTCCTCGGGATAGGGGGATTCCAGATTATAGGTCCGAAGCCCGGCCTCCACATGCCCCACGGGAATGTGGAGATAGAAGCAGCACAGGGCCGCGGCGAAGGTGGTGGTGGTGTCCCCGTGGACCAGCACCACGTCGGGCTTCACTTCCTCCAGCACGCCCCGGAGCTTTTCCAGGATGGCGGCGGTGATGTCGAAGAGGGTCTGCCGATCCTTCATGATGGCCAGGTCATAGTCCGGCGTCACCTGAAAGGCCCGCAGGCCCTGGTCCAGCATCTCCCGGTGCTGCCCCGTGACGCAGACCACCGTCTGAAACTGTTCCGGCCGCCCCTTCAGCTCCAGTACCAGCGGGCACATTTTGATGGCTTCCGGCTTTGTACCGAAGACCAGCATCACTTTCTTCATTCACTCCGGCTCCTTTGCTCCCGGGCGGGAACGGCCCGGGATTCTTCATGGATTCTACCATATCCCGCCACCCGGCGCAATCATTTTCTCTCCGCGGGCATACTTGCATCCCCATAGCTTCCGTGTTATAATTTTTCCAGAATACGACAGGCGCCGGCGGTCCCCGGCGTCTCAGGAGGAACCGGAGGAACGTCAAATGCTCACGGACAGAGAAAACATCCTGCGCATGTACCACGGGGAAATGCCGGAATTCCTGCCCCGCTTCGGCATGGCCAACGCCCGCTGTTCTTACTTCCCCAATGTGAAGCTGCCGGGCTACCACGTGGACGAATTCGGGGTGGAATACATCGGCAAGGACGGGGTCTTCGACGGGACGCCCATCCCCTATCCCGGCCGCTATATCCTGCACGATATCCGCCGCTGGCGGGACGACGTGCACATCCCCTCCCTGGAGGGCATCGACTGGGAGCGCCTGGCGGCGGAGGACACCAAGAACATCGATCGCTCCAAGCAGGCCTTCAGCATGTTCTACGGCAAGACCTTCCAGAAGCTGCCGGATTTCATGGGCTTCACGGAGGGGCTCTGCGCCATGATGGAGGAGCCGGAGGAGGTCATGGCCCTCTTCGACGCCCTCACCACCTATCACGAGGAGCTCATCAAAAACCTGCTCTACTACTACAAGCCCGACGCCATCTGCATCCCCGACGATACCGCCACCGCCAGAGCCCCCTTCATCTCCCGGGAAATGTATCAGGAGATGGTGCTGCCCTTCCACAAGCGCATCGCCGATCTGGTGCTGAACAACGGCACCCTGCTGGAGATGCACGACTGCGGCAAGTGCGACGATTTTATCGAGGACTGGCTGGGCATCGGCGTGGTGGCCTGGAACCCCGCCCAGGCCATGAACGACCTGAAGGGCGTCAAGGAGAAATACGGGCGGCGGCTGGTGATCTGCGGCGGCTGGAACGGCGTCGGCCCCGAATCGGAGCCGGACTATCCCGAGGAGCTGTTCCGGGAAAAGCTGAAGGAATATGTGGACACCCTGGCCCCCGGCGGCGGCTTCATCTTCTCCTGCATGGTCAACGGCTCCTTCAAGGACCCCAAGGTCCAGGCCCGGCAGAAGATCGTGGGCGATTTCTACAACGACTACGTCAGGGATTGGTACAAGACGCACGGATAGGTCTCGAAAAATCACTGCCGGACCCGCAAAATCGGGTCCGGCAGTTTTTATGCCGCTTTGACAGCGTTCTTTCGGCTGATCCCGGCTGTTCCCGGCAGCGATGGCTGACGGGGACGAAGCGCCGGACGGCTCGTCCTTTGCGGAGGCTCAGGTCTCCGCCCCCAGCGTGAGGACGTCGTCGCACCAGTCGGGAATGTCCTTCCGGTGGAGGGCAAGGAGTAGGGGGCGGTCCCCCATTTCCCGGCGGATATAGTCGCCCGCCCGGTTCGCGGAAGCCGCGTCCAGCCCCGTGAAGGGCTCGTCCAGCAGCAGCGCCTCCCCGCCGGGCCGCAGGGCCCGGACCAGGGCGACCCGCCGCCGCTGACCGCCGGAAAGCTCCGAAACGCTGCGGTGCAGGGCTTCCTCCGGCAGGAGCTGCCGGAGGGCGGAAGCCAGGGCCTCCCGGTCCTTCTCCCCGGCAGCCAGCCGGAGATTTTCCACCGCGTCCAGACCGTCGAACAGGCGGTCCTCCTGAAAAAGGACGCCGAGGCGCCTGGGAGTGCCGCCGGACCAGAGGACTTCTCCCCCGTCCGGCTTTTCCAGGCCCATGACGATGCGCAGGAGCGTGGTCTTGCCGCAGCCGCTGGGGCCGGTGACGCACAGGACCTTTCCCGGTGCCAGGGTGAAGGATACGTTTTCCAGCACCGGTCTTTCCCCAAAGGATTTGCAGACGCCGCGCAGCGTGAGGGTCATCTTTTCCGCTCCCCCTTTCGCAGGGCCAGCAGGACCAGCTTCCCCAGGCCCCAGCTGAGGATGGCGGTAACGGCGGAGACGGCCAGGATCCGGTCCGTATCCAGATAGATCTTCGCCCGGTAAAGGCTGTTTCCCAGGCTGTTCACGGGCTGACCGATGACCTCGGCAGCCACGCCGGATTTCCAGGCCATGCCCACCGCCAGTTCCATGGCTCCCAGGAGCTGGGGCTTGAGACCCGGCAGATAGACGCCGCGCAGACGGGCCGGGAATCCCATACGGTAGACCTGGGCCAGCTCCAGCAGCTTCCGGTCCGTGCCCAGCAGCCCCTCCAGGGTATTCAGATAGAGGATGGGCAGCACCACCGCCGCGGTGACATAGAGGCTCAGCCCCCGGCTGCCCGCCCAGATGAGCAGCAGCACCACGAAGGAGACCATGGGCACCGCCTTCATCACCCCGATCACCGGGGCCAGCAGATCGCGGAAAAAGGGGCGGGAATAGCTGAGGAAAGCCAGGAGAACGCCCAGGCACGCCCCCAGAAGGAAGCCGCCCAGGATGTGGAGCAGAGAGCCGCCCAGGGCCCGGCGGAACTCCGGCGTGGGGAGCATGTCGATCAGAGCCAGCAGCGTCTCCCAGGGTCCCACCAGCACCACGGGGTTATGCACAAGCAGCGCCAGGCCCTGCCACGCCGCCAGCCAGAAAAGGGCGATGCCCAGGCGTTTCCACATGGCTCAGGTCTTGGGGGAAGCGTAGTAAAAGCCGCCGTCGGGCACTTCGCCGCCCACGGAGGCGGGGTCCGCCTGATACAGGACCTCCAGATAGCCCTTCAGGGCGCTTTCCATCTCCGCGCCGGTGATGCAGCTCACGGCGCACTTGGGCAGGGCCTTCTGGGCTACCGGCTCCTTCTCGATGATGCCGTATTCCGCAACGAGCTTCGCCGTGCCCGCAGGGTCGGAAGAAGCCTTGGCGGCGCTGTCGGCATGGGCAGCCAGGAAGCGCTCCACCGCCTGGGGATGCTCCTTGAGGAAATCCTTCCGCACCACCGTGACCCCCGTGACCATGCGGGAACCGCCGGAGACGGCGTCCCAGCCTTCACCCAGGGAGAAAGCCTCCCGCAGGGCGTCGTTCTGCACCATAGCCACCGTGGCAAAGGGCTGGGGCAGCACGGCGATCTGCGCAGGGTCGGCGGCCAGCAGGGCCGCCACTTCCGTTGCTTCGGATTTGAACTCCAAAGCGCAGTCCGTCACCCCCGCCTGCTCCAGCAGGTAGCGGAGGCTGTATTCCGGCGTGGTGCCCTGGCCGGTGAGGTAGACCGTCCGCCCCGCCAGATCGGACACGGAGGAGATGCTTTCATCCCCGGTGATGCAGTACAGCACCCCCAGGGTGTTGATGTCGATGACCTGGATGCCCTTCTCCGTGCGCTTGTTGTAGAGCACGGCGGCCAGGTTCGCCGGGATCAGGGCGATGTCCAGCTCTCCGGCCACCAGAGAGGCGGCGATCTCGGAGGCGTCTGTCGCCATGGTGAAGGAATACGAATCCGTCAGTTCGCCGTTCTCCGCGGCCTTGCGCAGCTGCACAAGGCCCATGCTGGTGGGTCCCTTGAGAGAACCGACGCGGATAGTAGCGGCAGGCTCCGCCTTGGGCTTTTTGGCGCAGGCCAGGCAGCTGGCAAGAAGCAGTACAGTCAGCAGGATGATAAATGCGCGTTTCGTAAGCAAAGACTCCTCTTTATTTAGATTTTTTAATCGCACTCGACGATTTTCAGCTTTCAAAGGGGAAGCGGTAAGGCAAGCCGTGCTTGTCCCGCAGGGCGATCATTTCCTTCTGCACCGCCTCGCCCACGGGCACGCCCTTGTCCTTCCGCTCCAGCCAGGTGAGGTATTCCTTCTCCCCGGCGGTATAGATGCGGTCATAGCCCGGCGCTTTGGCGCTGGCGCGCAGCGCCCGGCAGATATCCCCGGCGATCTTCCGGAAAGTCTCGCCCCCGGCAAAGGCCTCCGGGTCCGCCACGAAGAAGAAGTGACCCAGGTGATACATCCGGGGCTTTCCTTCCGGGGAAACACCGCTGAGGGCCTTCATGAAATTGCCGCCGGAGAGGGCGGCGGAGAGGATCTCCACCACGGTGGCGTAGCCATAGCCCTTGTAGCCGCACATTTCGTCGCCGGGGCCGCCGCCCAACGGGGCCAGGGCCGCCTTTCCCTCCACCAGCATCTTCAGGATCTCCGCGGAATCGGTAACGGTCGAGCCGTCCCGGGTGACCACCATGCCCGCGGGGGTCTCCTTGCCGGAGCGGGCATAGTATTCGATCTTGCCCCGCTGCACGATGCTGGTCGCGCAGTCGATGCAGAATGCAAAGTCTTCGTCCGTGGGCAGGGAGAAGGTCAGGGGGTTGGTGCCCAGCATGTTTTCCACGCCGAAGGTGGGGGCGATGCTGGGCCGGGCGTTGGTACCCGCTACGCCGATCATCCCCGCCTGAGCGGCCATATCCGTCCAATAGCCGGCGATGCCGAAGTGGGTGGAGTTGCGGATAGCGCCGCCCGCCATCCCCAGCTTCTTCGCCTTTTCAATGAGCCTTTCCATCATGGCGTGGCTGGCGACCATGCCCATGCCGTCGTGGGCGTCCATCACCAGGGTGGTGGGGGTCTCCTTCACGATCTCGATCTCCGTCCTGGGCAGCAGCGTGCCGTTGACGATGCGGTCGATATAAATGGGCTTGAAGCGGTTGCAGCCGTGGCTCTCAATGCCCCGGCGGTCCGATTCCAGCAGCACGTCGGCGCAGATCTTCGCGTCCGCTTCGGGCACGCCGTAGGCCTTGAACACGTCGATCATGAAGCTGTTCATCAGCTCCCAGGGCACATAAGGTCTGGTTTCCATGGATTCGCCTCCCATAGGATTTGTTCGCCGGGAGTCCCCGGCGCTCGTTTGCATCCCGGATTATACCACCGTTTCCCCGCCGCGTAAAGAGCTTAGAAAGCGCTGTGCCGTTCGCGGCACGCATCCTGCCCGCATAGGATTCCGTCATATTGGCCAAAATTCCCCTGCAGGATTGCACGCAAAGTGAAAAATCAGTGTATCTTGTAAATTACTCTAGATTTTATATTGACTAATATCAAGTATCTGGTATAATAGCATCAGGTCGTACAGCGGCCTGCGTGCGATTTTACGTTTTTCCGTGGAACGGAGAGCTAAGCATGAAGGATTTCGCCCCGTACAAGCGCCGGGTCTTCTATTATGAAACGGACCAGATGGGCGTCGTCCACCATTCCAATTACATCCGCTGGTTCGAGGAAGCGCGGGAGGATATGATGCGCCGCAGCGGTATCGACTATGGGGAGATCGAGGCCCGGGGCGTCATGATGCCGGTGAAGCATGTGGACTGCGACTACAAATCCGGGGCGAAATATGGGGAATCCGTGGAAATCTTCGCCTTTCCCCGCTACTTCAACGGCGTTCGCCTCCGCTTCGCATACGAGATCCGCGCCGTTGACGGCACCCTCCTCGTGACCGGGCAGAGCGAACACTGCTTTATCGACGCCCTCAGCCGGAAACCCCTGAACCTCAAAAAGCGGATGCCGGAATGCTGCGAGATCCTCTCCCGGCTGACGGAGATATACGCCGAAGGACAATCCCTCTGATCGGATTTCTGCGTCGCTCTCAAGGAGCGATTATAGCGGAAGCGGGGCCGGGACTCCCCGTTTCCGAAGATATTGCAAAGGACGTGCGGATTTTCCGCACGTCCTTTGATTATCCGCGGTTATTCTCGCTCTGGTATCATACGCCGGGTCGTGCTATAATGATCTGCAGCGATCTGCAAAGGAGGCGGTGACCGCCATGAAAAAACCGGAGGGCAATGTGCTCCTGTGGGCACGGCGGCTGCTCATCTATCTTCTCGGCCTGCTTCTGATGGCGCTTGGCGTCGTCTTTTCCGCGCGCTCGGGGCTGGGCGTCAGCCCCGTGGGAAGCCTGGCAAACGTGCTCTATCAGATCGGCCTCAGCCGCTCTGCCCCCGGCTGGGTCAACCTGGGCAACTGCACCATCGCCGTCTACTGCCTCTATATCGCCTCGGAGGCGGTGATCCTCCGGCGGGATTTCAAGCCTAGTATGCTGCTGCAGCTGGCGGCCTCCTTCCTTTTCGGCCAGCTGGTGAACCTGGCAGGCGTCATGCTGGCCTTCCTGCCGGAGCCGGGGGGCTACCTTCACAGAATGGCCTATCTCCTTTGCAGCGTGCCTCTGGTGGCGGCGGGGGTGATGATGTACCTCTCCCCCAACATCCTGCCCACCCCCGGCGACGGCATGAGCCTCGCCATCTCCAAACGCAGCGGGAAATCTCTCCCCGCCAGCAAGACCATCTTCGACTGTACCATGGTGACGATCTCCGCCGCCGTCAGCCTCCTGGCTTTCCGGAAGCTGGTGGGCGTGCGGGAGGGCACGGTGATCTGCGCTCTCACGGTGGGCTTCGTCATGCGGCAGCTGCAGAAGCCCCTGCAAAAGCCTCTGCTGCGCTTCGTTGGGCGGGAAGCCAAGGTGGACCGCTATCTGGAGGCTGCCTCCCAGGGCTATTTGCTGGATAAGACCGGCAAACCCAAGGTCATCGTCACCATCAGCCGGGAATTCGGCGCGGGGGGCTATGAGATCGGCCTTTGCCTGGCGGAAAAGCTGGGCGTCACCTTCTACGACCGGCAGCTCAACGAGCTGGCTGCGGCGCAGAGCGGCCTCAGCCTGGAAACGGTGGAGGAGCTGGAGCACCACATGGAGCGGGAGCTGGTCTACGATTTCAAGAACGCCGCCTACGACATGACCAACGGGGCCCTCTCCCCGGAGGAACGGCTGTTCGTGGCCCAGACCAGCGTCATCCGGCAGATCGCCGCCGGGGACGAAAGCTGCGTCATCATGGGCCGCTGCGCCGACTGGGTGCTGTATTCCGACCCCAACTGCTTCCGCATCTTCATCCACGCCCGCCCCGACGAGCGCATCCGGCGCACCATGGCGAAATACGGCCTGGACGAGGCGGAAGCCCGGCGGCAGATGGTCAGCACCGACGCATCCCGCGCCCGGCACTACAAGCGCTTCACCGGGCGGGAATACGGCAAACAGATGTACTACCACCTGGGCGTGGACAGCGGCATGCTGGGGACGGAGGAAAGCGTGGAGGTCATCACGGAGGTGCTGCGCCGCTGGTGCGACGTACGGGGCACCCACCCCCTGGATACTCTGTGATCCCCGAAACGGCGCTTTTCCCGGGAAAAGATCTTGACTTTGATCCTCTACAGTTGTAGAATGTGAATCACTACAACTGTAGAAGGTGGGAGCACAATGAAAGCATCCTGTTCTCTGCCGGACGGCGAGCTGGAGATCATGCAGATCGTCTGGCAATGTGAGCCGCCGGTCTCCCGAAGTGTCATCGAGGAGACGCTGGGCAGGCAGAAGCGTCTTGCCCCCAGCACCATCCTCACCTTCCTCACCCGCCTCTGCGATCGGGGCTTCCTGCGCGCGGAGCGCCGCGGGCGCACGAACCTCTATACGCCCCTTGTTTCCCGCAGGGAATACCTGGCAAAGGAGAGCCGCCGGATGCTGGACAGGCTCTACGGCGGTTCCCTCTCGGCCTTCGCCGTTTCTCTCTGCGACAGCGGCGTCACGAAGGAGGAGGTCGAAGCGCTGCGGCAAATGCTGGAGGAGGACGCGCTATGATCTGGGGGCAGCTGATTTGGGGCGCGATCCTCGCCGGTCTGCTGGGCTGCGCCTTTCGCCGGGCGTGGAAATGGGAGCACGGCGCCGCGGCGGAGTTGCTGTTCGGGGAAAAGAACGGGAGAGAGACCTTCGTTCTGGTTCCGCCGACGGTGCTGTTCTGGATCCTGCTGCTCTTTCTCGTGTTGTACGTGCGCTTTTTCGGCATGCGGGAGGGCCTGGTGCATTTCGCGGCGCTGGCCGCGGAGGTGACGCTGCTGATCTGCGTCTATTTCCCGCTGCTGCTGCTCCTGCTGCCCCTATTTCGGCAGCATTTCAGCGCCCGCGCCTGCGCCGTGCTCTGGCTGGTCCCCGCCTTCCTGACCTGGCAGGCCAACATGCTCATCACCGTTTCGCCGCTGCCGCGGCTGACGCTCTATCTTCCCCGCCGGCTGATGCCCGCTATCTGCGCGGTGTGGCTTGCGGGCTTTCTCGCGGTGGGCGGCTGCTATCTGGTCTCCCATCTGCGCTTTCGCGCCTGGGTGCGCAGGCATTCCGTGGCAGAACGGGAGGGCGAAGCGTGGGCGATCCTGAAGCGCGAGCAGGAGGCGCTGGACTATCTCCGTCCCGTGAAGCTGCTGCGCGCTGGCGTTCCCGCGCCGTTTTCCATGGGGAAGACCAGGCGCAGCCGCTGCACCGTGCTGCCGAAGCGCCATTACACGGCGCAGGAGCTGAGCATGATCTTCCGTCACGAGCTGCACCACCTCCAGCGCTGCGACGTGGATACGAAGACCTTCCTTTGCCTGTGCAACGCCCTGTGCTGGTTCCATCCCCTCGTCTGGCTCGCCACGAAAAAGGCCTCGGAGGACCTGGAGCGCAGCTGCGACGAGATCGTCACGGAGGAGATGGAGGAAGCGGAACGCCGGGCATACGCGAATCTGCTGCTGGACGCGGCGGCCCCCGGCCGGGGCTTCACCACCTGCCTCTCCGCCGCTGCGGGGACGCTCCGCTACCGTTTGAAAAGCGTCATGGACCGCCGCCGGCGCTCCCTGGGGACGGCGATCCTGATGGCTTCCCTCTTTGTCTGCGTGATGTGCTTCGGCCTCGTCTCCGTCAGCGATGCGCGGGGCAGCTTCACCTCTTTGCTGCTGACGCCGGGGACGGAGATTCTGAATGCCTACGACAGCCGGATCCCCGGCGAAAAGCAGCTGGACGCCGAAGCGCTGCGGCAAGTGCTGGAGGGGATCGAGCTGACGCATATCGCGGGGCTGCGCAGGCCTTTGGTGAAGGAGCAGGAACGGATCACCTTCCGGCTCTCCGGCGGCAGATTCGCCGTGCTGACAGATCGCGTGCTCCTCCTTCAGGATCTCAGACGCGCCTCCCTCTATGAATGCTATCTTGTCCGAAGCCCCATAGACTGGGAAGCGCTGCGCGCCTGCTGCCGATCATGATGGTTGTTTCCATACAGGGAAATACCGGACTGCCGTATGATGAGCAGTCCGGTATTCCTTATGGTCCTTCTTTTTCCTTTTATCCTCCCTGCTCCGACAGGTAGAGCTCCGCCCTGCTCCGGATGCGCCGGGCGGTCTCCTCCGCGCTGCGCTGACCGGCAAAGAGGGCAAGAGCCTCCTCCTGCACGATGGCGGCGATCACCTGATCATAGGAGCCGGAGCGCTCCGCGCCGTCCAGGAGGGCCAGGAGGGAATCCCGCTGGCTTTCGCTCATGGCGTACATGCTTTCCTGCCGGTAGACGCTGCCAGCGTCGTCCAACCAGCAGAAGACCGTGCGGGGCTGCTTCTCCCCTTCCCCGCCCTCCCAGGGGTAGACGGTGGGGTCCAGAAATTGTGCGCCGTTAGCGTAGATATAAATCATTTTGTATCCATCCTCCGGGGTCGGCTCCCGCATGGCTTCCGCCAGCTGGTTTTCAAAGGCGGCCTTCGTGGAGGGGAACAGATCGGTATAGGCGGTCTGGGCCTGCTCATCCAGCATACTCCGCAGGAAGGCATACGCGCCCTCCGGGTTTGCGGCGGAGGCGCTGAGGGCCATGGGGGCGGTCATATGGATCAAGGTCCCCACCCGGTCCCCCGCCGGGAAGCCGGGACAGACCAGCTTGCCCATATAGACCATATCCCGCACCTGCCAGTTGGAGACGGAGGTGATGTTATAGGCGGCGGCCAGGGCCGTCCCGCTCATGACCTCCCCGTCGCCCATGGTGGATTCCTTCGGCGGCTGGACGGGCAGGGCGGCGGCGAATTCCAGCACATCCCGGAATTCCCGGCTGTCGAAGGAGGCCGTGCCCGCATCCCAATCCAGGTATCCTTCCAGATAGTAGGAAAGATAGCGCAGGAAAAGGTCGCGGGTCATCATGGAAGTGAACACCCCCTTGCATTCCGGCAGGGAGGCCGCCAGGGCTTCCGCTTCCGCCGGGGTCCAGCCGGCGAGATCGCCCAGAAAATCCCGGCTGCCGATGGCGGTGATGAGATAAAAGCTGCCGCAGACCATCATGGTCTTCCCGTCCACGGTCCCGGAGCGCTGCAGCTGGGGCAGGAGCTGGATGCCCTCGGCTTCCAGCCAGGGTCCCAGGTCCTGCAGGATCCCCTTTTTGGCATAGCTCTTGAAGGGGACGCCGTCCTGCACGGAGAGGAGGTCCGGCATTTTCCCGGAAGCGATATCCAGATTCATGGCGGTAATGGCCCCGTCCCGCACATCCTGGGTCAAGAGCTCTCCGCCGGAATAGTCCCGGACGGTGATGTAGTATTCGGTGCTGCGGCGGTTGAAATCCCGCACGGCGTCTTCCACGGCGCTCTCCGGATAGAGGCAGGCCATGGTCACCTCCTGCCGGGGCTTCACCTGGCTTGCGGGGGTGGGCGTCAGGGTGACATATTCCCGGTAGCGGGCGTCCAGCAGGCGCAGGACCCCGTCCTCCAGGCCGATGGGCATGGTGTTGATGGAGCTGACGCCCCAGTCCGCCCATTTCATTAGTTCCCGTTTTTCCTTCGAGCCGGGGGTGAAGGCAAAGAGGGAATCCTTGTCATAAGCCAGGCACTCCCCCTCCGGGAGGCCGCTGCCCCGGGCGCCGATGAAGGTGACGTTCTGCATATAGTTCGCGCTCTCGTTCACCGGGGCTTCCAGGGGGCTGAGGGTCCCGTCCTCCGCCATGCGGTAAGCCGCCTGGGACATGTCGGGCAGCAGCGCGGAGACGCCGAGGCTGCCGTCGGGCAGGTCAAAAAGGCCGGAGATCGTGCCGTTTTCCGCCGGGAAGGGAATCTCCTGCAGCACTTCCCCGCTAAGCCCGTCGATCTCCAGGAGGGAAACTTCCCCGGTGGTGAAAACCGTCTTGTTCACCCAGACGGTTCCCTCCGGGGTTGGCAGCAGTCGCTCCACATAGGCCTCGGGAGGAAAGGAAACGACGGTGGTCGGATCGGCGGCATCTTTGCCGCCCCGCATGAGGCAGTAGCCCGAGCCCTCCGGCGTCTGCACCAGGCGCATAAACCAGACCCCGTCTTCCGTTTCTCTGGGGAAGCGGGTGGTCAGGGGGTCCATGGCGGCGGGCAGCGGCGTGTAGGAGGGAACGTAAATCAGGGTCTCCGGCGTCGGGTCCGGCGCAGCCGTAGGGGCGGCTGTGGTGGCAGCCGGGCTCTCTGTCGGCGCTGGGGCAGCCGTGGGCGTCTGTGCCGGCGCTGCCGGGCCGCAGCCTGCCGGGAGCAGGAGGGCCAGGAGCAGGGAAAGCAGCACAGCCGCGCACTTCTTCTGCATGGATGACCGCTTCATGTTTGTTTTCTCCTTTCTCTGTCGTCATGCTTTCGGGGGCGTCTCGCCCCTCATTTCGGGCAGAACGTTCCATATCCCCTCAGGGGTTCATCCGGGGAAAAACGCGGGAAAAACCGCAGGTTTTCCGCAAAAAAGGACGAAGAATGCCGGAGCAAGCAATCTGCTCCGGCATTTCACTCGCCCAAAGGGTTTCTCTTTTCAATTCCTATGATATCCTTGCATTTCCTTACCCGTCAATTGCAAATTCATAGAACGCCTCAACCGTTCGGAGAGGAAATCTCTCCGTCAGGCGCATTTGGGGCACTGGTAATATCCCATGATCTCACGCCTGGCCTTCCCGGGAATGCTTCTCCGTCAGGGCCAGCAGCGCCCGGAATTCCTCCCGCTCCTCCAGGGGCTTCAGCCGCGGGTCACGGAGCAGCTCCAGCCCGAAGACCCAGTTCTCCGAGGGCATCCGGTCTCCCAGGGCGTGGAGGAATGTCAGCGATCCTTTTTTCTCTGCGGGACGCGCCTCCACGGGATGCATCAGGGATTTCATCCGATCCAAAGCCGCCATCGCCCCGTCCCCGTCGCCCCCGGCGCAGAGGATGCAGGCCCGCTTCGCCAGGATCATGGAGAGATAACCGGCCTTGTCCGCTTCATCCCAGGGAGCGATCTCCACAAAGCGCTCCGCCAGGTCCAGGGCGGGAATGCTCGACGCGTCCTCCATCAGGCTGCTGAGAAACTGCATCGCCCGGCCGGTGACGGCCCGCTGCCGCATCTCCTCCGGAGCCTCCCTGCCCAGCAGCTGGACCAGGGTATAGAGGCCCTGGGGATAACCGCGGGCGATGTTCTCCGCCTCCTGCCGCCGTCCCTGGCGGAGGAGGACGGAAACCAGGCTCAAGGCGGCGCTTTCAAATTCCGGGTATTCGTTGAGGATGTCCCGCAGCCGCCGCTCCGCGGAAACCAGGAGCCGCTTCTTCTCCTCCGGGTCCTCCGTTTTTTTGGCGATCATAGCCTCCGCCTGGGCCTGACGGTAGCTGAAATGCCGGGTCTCCGGCAGCTCCTGCTGGGCTTCCACCGCGACCCTGCGGGCTTCGGCGGGGTCCCCCGCCTGCATAGCGCGCTGCCAGCGCAATTCCCAGTCCCTGCGCACGCCCTCGTAGCCCAGCAGCTGATCGGTGCTGATGCGGAACAGCCTCGCCATGGGGACGATCACCGACAGGTCCGGCGTGCTGATTCCCTTTTCCCATTTGCTCACCGCCTGGGGCGTGACGCCCAGCTTGATCGCCAGGGTCTTCTGCGATAATTGGTTCTGCGTGCGCAGCTCCTTCAGCCGCTTTCCGAAATCGTTCATGCCGCCGGCCTCCCGTTTCCTTACCTGATGAAAATCTACCATGCAGACCCCCTTACGGTCAATCCGGCAATTGGTTGGATTTACGCAACCGGCGGTTGATGTTTCCATCCTTCTTCGGCAAGCCCAGGATGAAGCCAGGCCCTTTTTTATCCTGCCCGCGGCGGCGAAGGAGCCGGGCAGCTGCCACATGGCCTTGCGGAGCCTGGCCCCCGGCGCGTCTCCGCCGGGAGAACGCCGGGCCTTTGCCATAGAAAAGCACGCGGAAGCTTCCGCGCGCTTTCATTCTTTCTCTTTTCTTTCTGTAAAGGCATAGTATTCGTGGACCAGGCTTCGGTAGCCGAGGCGCTTCAAGTCTTCGTACCGCACGTCGTAGCGGCTTTTGGTGCGTTTGCCGCTGATGAGGAAGCGGAGGCAGTCCTGGGCGTAGCGGTCGATGAGGCGGAGGCTGTCGGGGGTAGTGAGAAGGGGGAAAAACCAGCTCTTCCAGCTCAGCTCGTTGTCCGCGGGGTTCTCCAGCAGCTTTCGGTTGAAGACCCGGATGAATGCGGCGGCGGCCTTTTCCCCGCTGAAGCCGTTCCGGTCCCGCCAGCGCATGAGCGCCCGGGCCTTCCGGCGCATCTTCGCCTTGATCTTCTTCACGGAAGCAGGGGCGATGTCCACCACTCCGCCACGGCAGCGAAAGCCCAGGAACACCCAGCCATCCGCCGGAGGGAAGAATTCCTCCTTGTCCGGGTTCAGGGCCAGCCCATGCGCCTCCAGAACAGCCCGGGCCTCCCCGGCCAGGGCCTCCGCCCCGGCCTTATCCGGGGCAAAAAGGATGATATCGTCGGAATAGCGGGCATAGGGAACGCCCTTTTCCGCGAAATGCCGGTCCAGCGCGCAGAGATAGAGGTTCGCGTAGAAGGCGGAGAGGGGGGTGCCCGCCATGATGCCCTTGGGCTCCGTGACAGTCTCGCGCCCGAACAGGGCCCCCGGCTCCGACAGGAGGGCAGAGAGGAACCCGCAAAGCCGCGGGTCGTCCGCCAGGGCATGAGACAGCAGGGGCAGCAGCCGCTCCACGGGGATGGAATTGAAATAGTTGCTCACATCCGCCTTGTAGGCCCACATTCCCCGGACGCCGGGCCAAGCGCGCAGGGCGCGTACGGCGTCCTTGGCGGTGCGCCCGGGACGGAAGGAATAGAGGTTATCCGCAAAAAGGCCATCATAGCGGCGCAGCAGCAGCCAGGTCAGCAGCTTCAGCACCGTGTTTTCCGCCGCCGGGTAGGTATAGACCGTCCGCTTCTTTTTCCCGTCCAGCTTGCTGATGATGGATTTCCGGGGCAGCGGGAACGCTTGCCCCGCCGCGATCCTCTGGCACACGGGCAGGTATCCCGCCCCGTCGATGAAGCTCCGCAACTCCTTTGCAAAGGCCTTGGGACAGGCAAGAGAGGTTTTGTATTCATAAAAAGCCTCCCAGCACTCCCGCCGGGACAGCTGATCCAGCAGGGACAAGACATTCCCTCCCTCCTATGTGCGTCTATCTTCGCCAAAAAGGTTTGGTCCCAGGACAGAGGTGCGCAGATTGCGCAGTCAGAATTTTCGTCAGATCGGCCAAAAACCGCAGGCAATACTTTGTGTAATGTCGAGGATTTTTGGGCGATATGGCGGAACATGATACAAGCAAAATGCGTGCCGCTGTCCCGGGGCAAGCCATATAATAAAAGGCAGAAAGAGAAATCGTTAAATTCCGGAAATTCCGGAATGTACCAGACCGTACACGGGGCGGCTGCCTGCGAAGCCATCCAGTGTCCCGTGCCGGGTCCGCCGCAGGCGCAGAGCATTCTCTTTCTGCCTTTTATTCAGTTTCTTCGCCGCCCGTCAATACCCCAGCGCGGCATGGGTGCGGGCCACCACATAGGCGCGGGTATTCCACCAGCCGTAGTGGTCATAGTAGAAGCGGACATAGGGGATGCCCTGGGCCCGGCAGGAAGTGCGCAGCTTGTTGGATTCGCTGTTCTCGCTCATGAGCTCCGCCACCAGGGCCTTCCGGTCCCCCTGCCAGAAATAATAGGCCGTGGCCCTTTTCGTCGTGGGCAGAGTCTCCCGGGTGATGCGCATCTGGGGGAAAGCCTCGCTGAAAACCTTATCGAAATACTGGAGATAGTGCCCGTCGAAATTGAACTGGTTCTCCTCCTTGGGCATTTCGTCGCCCCAGGAGAAGCCGGATTTGGGGCGCGATTCCCAGGATTCCTGGCGGCGGGCGGTCTGCGGCGCGGAAGCCCTGGCTTCCTGGGCCGCCTGGACGCTGCTCATAAGGGAGTCGACACCCGCTTTTTGGGCCGCTTCCTTCAATGCGCCGAGCACCTCGTTCTTTCCGTCGCCGAACAGCTTGCCTAACAGGCTCATGGCGTTTCCTCCTTTTTCGATCGTGATGCTTTTATGATAACATGTTTTCCTTTGATGTCAAGCGCATGATTTCTCCCCTGCCGGCTGTTGTTTCTCCCCCGCCTGCCGGCCGGCTCCTCTCCGGAAAGGTGCTTCCGCAGCAGACCCGGAGGGCATCGTGCTTACAGCGCGCCGTAGACGATGTTGCGGATGCGGGGATGGACGTATTCCTCTTTGTTGGGCACGCACTGGTGGGCGTAGACAATGGTGATCTTCTTCACCGGGTCCATGAGCACCCAGGTGCCCCAGCCGCCGGTCCAGCCGAATTCGCCGATGCTGGAATTGCTGCCCGCCTCCGGGCGCATCCTCGTACGCACCGCAAGGCCGTAGCCGTAGCCGCTGAGATAGGGATTCTCGAAATCCTTCATCGCCTGGTCGCTGAGGCGGTTCATGGCCATGAGGCGGATGGTGCTGTCGTTCAGCAGCCGTACGCCCCTGTATTCTCCGAGGGTCATGGCCAGGGCGAAGCGGCAATAATCCTCCATGGTGCCGAAAAGGCCGCCGCAGGCGGATTCATAGGTGGGCGAATAGAACAGGGGCGGAAAATCCCCCTGCTTCCGCCCCTCCGGCGTCAGCTGATACATGACGGAAATGCGTTCCTTCTTCTCCGCCGGCACGCGGAAACAGGTGTCCTCCATCCCCAGAGGATCGAAGATATTCGCCTTGAGGTAATCCCCGAAGCTTTGCCCCGTCAGCACCTCCAGCAGGGCCGCCGCCACATCCAGGCTCTGGCCGTAATAGTAGTGCTCCCCCGCTTCGAAAGCGCCGGGCACCTCCCCCGCGGCCTTGGCGAATTCCCGCAGGGTGTACTTCCCCGCTTTTTTGGCTTCCTCCATCCGCTTTGCCAGCTCCTGGCTGTTGGGATTCGGCCAGCCCCAGTCCACGGTGACGCCGCTGGTCATATCGAAAAGATGGCCCACGGTGACGGTCTTCTTCGCGGGGACCACGGAGAGGTCTCCCCGCGGAGAATAGGCATACACCTTATGGTCCTTGAATTCCGGGATGTAATCCTCCACCGGGTCGGTCAGCAGGTAGAGGCCCTTTTCCAGCAGCTGCAGGCAGGCGGCGCTGGCGATGGGCTTCGTCATGGACGCCAGCTGGCAGATGGTTTTCGCCGTGAAAGGTATCTTCTTTTCCTCGTTGGCATAGCCCACCCACTTTTCATAGCGGAGCTCCTCCCCCTGATAGACCCGCAGGCCCGCTCCGCCGGGGCCCAGCTTCAGCACGTCCTCCAGAAGCGTATCCAGATTTTTCAGGCTGCCCATTTCGATTCTCCTTTTCGCATGATTTATACTCAAATTCAATAAAAACATGAAAGTGTTTTTATTGGCCGGATGCCTTCGCATCCGGCGCCTCGCATGGTATGCGAGGCGATTTGCAGTGCAATACGATCTTTTTCCAGCCGAAGGGCTGGAAAACTGCGGGGAGACTTCACCGCAGCCATCAAACGATTTTTCAATCGTTTGATGGAAGATCAGTATTATTTTCTTCTGAAGACTATTCTACCATCCCCCGGCGGGTTTTTCCATCCCCAAAAAGCAGCAGCGCGCCCCGGAAAACCGGCAAAGAACCGGCTTTCCGGGGCGCAGACGCGCAAATCTTTATGGAAGCATAGCGCTTCCGCTTACAGCTTTGAGACGAAGAGGCAGCGGATGGCGTTCAGCACGGCCACGATCATCACGCCCACGTCGGCAATGATGGCGATCCACATGTTGGCGATACCCAGTGCCGCCAGCAGCAGGCAGATGAGCTTCACGCCCAGGGCCAGGACGATATTCTGCTTCACGATGCCCAGGCACTTGCGGGAGATGCGGATGGCCTTGGCGATCTTCATGGGATCGTCGTCCATGAGCACCACATCCGCAGCCTCGATGGCGGCGTCGGAGCCCAGCGCGCCCATGGCAATGCCGATGTCCGCGCGGGAGAGTACGGGGGCGTCGTTGATGCCGTCGCCCACGAAGGCCAGGCGCTTATTGCCGGCGCATTCCTTCAGGAGTTCTTCCACGCAGGCGACCTTGTCCGCCGGCAGCAGCTGGGCCCGGTAATCCGTCAACCCCACCTCGGCGGCCACCTTGGCGGCCACCTTCTCCGCGTCGCCGGTGAGCATGACGGTCTTCTCCACCCCCGCTTTCCGCAGGGCTTCCATGGCCGCCTTGCTGCTCTCCTTGATCTCGTCGGAGATGACGATATGTCCGCAGTAGACCCCGTCCAGCGCCACATGGAGCACGGTGCCCACATGTTCGTCGCAGGGCTCGTAATCGATGCCCAGCCTGGCCATGAGCTTGTCGTTGCCCACGGCGACGCTGGTGCCGTCCATCTTCGCGCTGATGCCGTGGCCGCTGATCTCCTCCAGGTCCGTCACGCGGCTGCGGTCGATGTGCTTGCCGTAGGCCTCCCGGATGCTGGCGGCGATGGGATGGGAGGAGAAGCCCTCCACGTGGGCCGCATATTCCAGGAGTTTCGCTTCGTCGATGGGGCTTTTGTGCACAGCGGTGACGGCAAAATTGCCCTTGGTGATGGTGCCGGTCTTGTCGAAGGCCACCACGCGCACCTGGCTCAGGGTTTCCAGATAGTTGGAGCCCTTCACCAGAACGCCCTGCTTGCTGGCGCCGCCCAGGCCCGCGAAGAAGCTGAGGGGGATGCTGATGACCACGGCGCAGGGGCAGCTGATGACCAGGAAGGTGCAGGCCCGGAGGACCCAATCCCGCCAGAGCTGGCCCACGGTGGCGTAGTTTGCCATGCCCAGCTTGGTCAGCATGACGAAAAGGGGCGGCAGGATGGCCAGCGCCAGGGCCGCATAGCAGACGATGGGGGTATAGTAGCGGGCGAATTTGGAAATGAAGTTCTCCGACTGGGATTTGCGGGATGCGGCGTTCTCCACCAGGTCCAGGATCTTGGAGGCGGTGGATTCGTCGAATTCCGTGGTGGTGCGGATCTTCAGCACGCCGGACATGTTGATGCTGCCGGAAAGGACCTCGCTCCCCTCCTCCACCTTGCGGGGCAGGCTCTCACCCGTGAGGGCGCTGGTATTCAGGCTGGAGGAGCCCTCCACGATCACGCCGTCCAGCGGCACCTTTTCGCCGGGCTGCACCACGATGATGCTGCCCACCTCCACCTCGTCCGGGTCCACCTGGGTCAGGACGCCGTCTTCCTCAATATTGGCGTAGTCGGGGCGGATGTCCATGAGCTCGGTGATGTTGCGGCGGCTCTTGCCCACGGCGTAGCTCTGGAACAGCTCGCCGATCTGGTACAGGAGCATGACCGCCACGCCCTCGCCGTATTCGCCCAGGACGATGGCGCCCACGGTGGCTACGGTCATCAGGAAGTTTTCATCGAAGACCTGGCCGTTTTTGATGCCCAGGAACGCCTTGCGCAGGATATCGTAGCCCACCAGCAGATAGGGGATCAGGAAGAGGATGATCAACGCCCAGCCGGGCATATCGACCTTGACGAATTCCTCGGAGATCAGATACAGCGGCACGAAAAAGACAGCCGCGATGATGATGCGCCACAGCAGACGCTTCTGTTTTTTGTTCATAGCGTTCCCTCATAAGAGGAGCCGGCACTTCCTTGTACCGGCTCCTTAGAATACTGCCTCGCAGAGTTCGCGGCTCGCAAGCCGCGAAGAGAGTTGGAATCATTCCGGGGCGGAATCCACTTCTGCCCCAGAACACCTCTCACGGAGCGGACTGTGGCCCCCGTTCAGGGGCCTGCGGGGAGCGGAGTGTGAACCCCCTTCTCAAGCAAAAGCCGCGACACGGGCTTTCGTTTGATCAGAGATAGATCTCGCAGTCGTCCTCCACCTTTTTGCAGTTGGCGTAGACCTGTTTCATGACGGCGTTCGCGTCGGCGCCTTCGTCGAACTCCACCTTCATCTTCAGGGTCATAAAGCTGACGGTGCAGTCCTTGACGCCGGGGGTCTTCTTTGCGGCATCCTCCATGTTGTTGGCGCAGTTGGCGCAGTCCACTTCGATCTTGTAGGTCTTTTTCACGTTTTTTCCTTTCCGAACGGGCGCTCCGGAAGCTGCCCGTCCTTCGTTATTCTCGTTCCTGCTTTGTATTCTAGCGAACGTCTCCGAAGTTGTCAACAGCTAACTTCCTGCAATCGCAGCAGCTCAGGCGCCGCGGCGGGCCTGCACGGCCCGATAGGAGCAGGCCTCCGCCAGGGCGACGAGCTCGTTCAGGTTGGCGTCCGGGTTGTAGATCCGGACAACCCGGCTCAGATCATCGAAATTGTAGGCGTTCATGGCCGCGCTGGTGGAG
>JAEETX010000043.1 GCA_016286665.1 Oscillospiraceae bacterium | reverse complement strand
AAGGTATCCATCCTCAGTATTATCAGACTACCATCAAGTGCGCGTGCGGAGAGGTGATCGCCACCGGCTCCACCAAAAAGGATATCAAGGTCGAAATCTGCTCGAAGTGCCACCCCTTTTTCACCGGCAAGCAGAAGCTGGTCGACACCAGCGGCCGTGTTGATAAATTCAACAAGAAGTTTGGCCTTGCCTGACTTGGATATTCCGAAAGCTCCGCGCCCTCGCGCGGGGCTTTTTTTATAGATTCGGAGGAATTGCATGCAGGAAATACAGCAGGAAAAAAGAGAACGGGCCATTCTGGTCGGCCTCGCTGCGGACAGCATGCCGCCGGAGGAGCGCAGCACGGAAGTGACCATGGAGGAACTGTCGGCGCTGCTGGAAACAGCGGGCGGCGAGGCGGTGGGCTGGTCCCTGCAGAATCGCGACACGCCGGACCCCGGCAGCTTCATCGGCTCCGGCAAGGCAAAGGAAATCAAAGAACTGATCGCCGCCAACGACTGTGAGCTGGCGGTTTTCGATAACGAGCTTTCCCCCTCCCAGATGCGCAATCTGACGGAGGCGCTGGGTGTGAAGGTGCTGGACCGCAGCGGTCTCATCCTGGATATCTTCGCCGGCCGCGCCCAGACAAGGGAAGGGCGGCTCCAGGTGGAGCTGGCGCAGTATCAGTATCTGCTGCCCCGGCTGACGGGCATGTGGACCCATCTGGTGCGGCAGACCGCTTCCGGCGGCAAGAGTCCCATCGGCACCCGCGGCCCCGGCGAGACGCAGCTGGAAACGGACCGGCGGCATATCCGCCGCAAGATCCAGAAGCTGCAGGAGGAACTGGAGGAGGTGCGGCGCGTCCGAGGTACCCAGCGCCGCCGCCGACAGAAAAACGAAGTGCCTTCCGTCGCCCTGGTGGGATACACCAACGCGGGAAAGAGCACGCTGCTGAACGCCCTGACCGGCGCGGGCATCCATACGGGCGACCGGCTGTTCGACACGCTGGACACCACCACCCGACGCCTGGAGCTGGACGACACCCTGGAGGTGCTGCTGAGCGATACCGTGGGCTTTATCCGCAAGCTGCCCACGCAGCTGGTGGCCGCCTTCAAGGCGACGCTGGAGGAGCTCAACTACGCGGACCTGATCCTGCATGTGATCGACGTATCCAATCCCGATTGGATGGACCAGCTGCGGGTGACGGATTCCCTCATTCGGGAGCTGGGCGTGGAGACGACGCCCAGGATCGAAGTGTATAACAAGTGCGACCGCTGCGCCGGCCTGGAGCTGCCCCGCAGCAGCGAAGCCGTCTGCATCTCCGCCGTGACCGGGGAAGGACTGGATCAGCTGAAGCAGCGGATGTTCCGCCTGCTGACGGCGGGGGAGAAGACCGTGACCTTCCTGCTGCCTTATGCGCGGGGCGGAGAGCTGGACCGGCTGCATGACAGCTGCCGCATCAAGGAAACGGAATATACCGATGCGGGCATCCGTGTCACCGCCGTCTGCACGCCGGAGGTCTACGGGCGTCTCCGGGAATTTGCGGTAGACGATGCGTGAGGATTATCTGACCCCCGCGGGATACGGCGAGGCGGAATTCATCGAAAAGCGGTCACGCTTCATCGGACGGGTGTGGCCTGTGGAGACGGAAGCGGAGGCCCTGGAGCATCTGAAGGAAATCCGTTCCCGCCATTGGGACGCCACCCACAATGTTTACGCCTATATCCTGCGGGAAGGCGGTACGATGCGCTATTCCGACGACGGGGAACCCCAGGGCACCTCGGGGATGCCCACGCTGACGGTTTTCCGCGCCAAGGAGATACAAAACGTTCTCTGCATCGTCACCCGCTATTTCGGCGGCGTCCTGCTGGGCACCGGCGGGCTGGTGCGCGCCTATTCCCAGACGGCGAAGCTGGCGCTGGCTGCGGCGGGCGTCGCCAGCGTGCGGGAATGGGAGGAGCTGCTCATCGCCTGCCCTTACGGGATGTATGAGCGGATTCGGCGGGAGCTGGAGCTGGCCGGAGCCGTGGTGACCGCCACGGACTTCGGCGCGGACGTTTCCCTGGAGGCGCTGCTGGAAAAGGGAAAAAGCGAAGCACTGAACCGGCGGCTGCAGGAGATTTCTTCCGGCGCCGTGGAAGCGCTGGTTTTAGGCAGTAAATTCCGGGCCGTCAGGCTCGATCAGGAGGTATCATAACCATGGCTGACAAACTGATTCTGCAAATCCACGTGACGATGGACATGAAGGACTGCTCCTTCCTCAAGGGGCCTGCCGGCGAGGTTGTCATGATCCCCTTCGGCGGCACGGCGGAAGGCGAAATCTTCAGCGGCGTGGTGCGCCCCGGCGGCGTGGACTGCCAGCGGGTGAACCTGGCCGGCGTGCGGCATATGTCCGCCCGCTATCTGCTGGAGGGCGAGGACAGCGCCGGGGAGAAGTGCCATATCTTCATTGAAAACAACGGCTGGTTTGAGACCCAGAGCATGCCCTTCAAGACCGTTCCCACCTTCATCACCGACAGCAAGACCCTCGCGCCTTATCTGCACACCAATCAATTCCGCGGCGAAGGCCATCCCGACGTAAAGGGCGTCCTTATCAAATTCTTCGAGGTGGAGAATGCCTGAGCTTTGGGAGCTCTATGACGAAAACAAGCAGCCCACGGGGAAGACCATGCTGCGCGGTCAGCCGGTTCCGGAGGGTTACTGGCATATCGTCGTCGGCATCTGGACCGTCACGGCGGACGGCAGACTGCTGCTGACCCGGCGGCACCCCGACAAGCCCTGGGGACTGTTCTGGGAGAACACAGGGGGAAGCGTGCTGGCCGGGGAAGACAGCTTTCACGGCGCATTGCGGGAGCTGCGGGAGGAAACCGGGCTGGTCGCCGCGCCGGAGCATGTCCGGCTCATGAGTTCGGAAAAGGCGGATCGGTTCTTCTTCGACAACTATCTTTATCTGTGCCCGGAGCGCGAACCGGCGCTCACCCTTCAGCCGGAGGAGGTAGTAGACGCCTGCTTCATCGATCCCGCAGAGATCGACAGCTGGAAGGACCGGCTCTGTCAACCCGCCTGGGAGCGGCTGAACCGAAACCGGGCCGCGATCCTGGAGGCGACGGAAAAATGCCGCGCTGCCGATACTTGACAAGCCGCATCCGTTGACCGCATAATGGGTCGACAGACACTGATCACCAAACTGCGCCGGTCTGTACCGGCGCAGTTGTTTTCGGAGGCGCGTATGACCGAGAAGCTCTATGATCTGGACAGCCATCTGCGGGAGTTCTCCGCAAAGGTGATTTCCTGCGAAAAGGACGGAGAGCGCTGGGCCGTCGTTTTGGACAGGACCGCGTTCTTCCCTGAAGGGGGCGGTCAGGCCGCCGACAGCGGCGAATTGGGCGGCTGCCGCGTGCTGGACGTGCAGGAGGCTTCGGGTGTGATCCGGCATTATCTGGATGCGCCGTTGACTGCCGGCGAGGCCGTCGCCGGCAAGCTGGACTGGGAAAAGCGTTTTCGCCGGATGCAGAATCACTCCGGGGAGCATCTGCTGTCCGGCCTTGTCCACGCGCATTACGGATACCGGAACGTGGGCTTTCACTTGGGCGACGGAGACGTGACCGTGGACTTCGACGGGGAACTGACCCGGCCGCAGCTGGATGAATTGGAGACCGAAGTCAACCTTGCCATCGCCGGGAACGTCCCCGTCACCTGCTGGTATCCGGCAAAGGAGGAGCTTAACGCGCTGGAATACCGCAGCAAGCTGGAGCTGACGGAGAACGTTCGTCTGGTGAAGATCGAAGGGTATGATCTCTGCGCCTGCTGCGCGCCCCACGTTTCCCGCACAGGGGAGATCGGCAGCATGCACATTCTGGATTTCATGCGTCACCGGGGCGGGATACGGCTCCGCATGCTCTGCGGCCTGGACGCCGTGGAGGACGCCCGAGCGCGCTATCAGGCGACGCTTTCCATCTCCGGACTGCTCAGCGTGCCCCAGCTGGAGACGCCGAAGGCCGTCCGCCGGGTTCTGGGGGAACTGGAAGAAACGAAGCAGGCGCTTGCGGACGCCCGGAGACAGATTTTGCAGATGAAGGCGGCCGCCCTTCCGGAAACGACGGGCAATCTCTGCCTCTTTGAGCCGGAGCTGGATATGCTGTCCCTGCGGGAGCTCGTCAACGCGGGTATGGAAAAGACAAGCGGGATGTGCGCCGCCTTTTCGGGGAAGGACGGAGACTGGAAGTATATCATCGGCAGCCGTAGCGTAGACCTTCGGAGCCTCGCGAAGGAAATCAACGCCGCCATTAACGGGCGCGGCGGCGGCCGTCCGGAGATGATCCAGGGCTCCTGTACCGCTTCGAGGAAAGAGATCGAGGCCTATTTCGGCCTTAAAGCGCCGAAAGCGGAAAAAGAGTGAAGCGCAATCTTCCTTCCACCCTTGCAAGCGAAGGGAAAATGGGGTACAATCCACGTATGAATCATTTCGATGAGGAGGATCATGATGAACACGTTTGACGCAATCAAAAAACGCCACTCTACCAGAGCTTTCTCCTCCCGGCAGATCAGCGAAGAAGATCTGCAGGATATCCTGGTAGCCGGCGGACAGGCCGCCATCGGCTGCGCCGACTTCGCCAGCCTTCAGCTCTTCGCGGTGCAGGATCCCGCGCTTTTGAAGGAGATCGATGAAACCTCCGCCAAGGGAAATCCCGGCAGTCATCCTCTCTATCAGGCGCCGACTCTGGTGGTCGTTGCCGCAAAGAAGGGCTTCCTGGAGAATATCGAGCTCTCCAATGCGGGCTGCATCATCCAGAATATGATGGTGCTGGCGGCGGACCGCGGCATCGACAGCGTCTATCTCTGGATGGCGATGGCGGGCATCAATTCCAGCGCAGAGCTGCAGAAGAAGCTGGGCTTCCCCGAAGGCTACACCTGCGTCGGCTCCTGCGCTCTGGGCTATGCGGAAAAGGAATTCCCCAAGCTCAAGGGAGAAGGACAGCGGCTGGAAGTCAAAATCCTGCGCTGAAAGCGGAAAGAGAGGATATTATGTTCCAATACATGCAGAATTGCCCCATTTATTTCGGGGCCGGGGCCATTGACCACCTGGGCGAATATGTTTCCGAGCTGGGCAGCAAGAAGGCATTCTGTGTCTTCGATCCCGGCGTGGAGGCTGCGGGCGTTCCCGCCCGCGCCGTGGCAAGCCTGGAAAAAGCCGGCATCCAGTGCGTGTGCTTCAATAAGATCATGTCCGACCCCACGATCAACGTGGTGGATGAAGCGGGGGAGATCGCCCTTCGGGAAAAGGTGGACGTCATCATCGGCATCGGCGGCGGCAGCAGCATGGATGCGGCCAAGGCGATCAGCATTCTGATGAGCTATCCCGGCCCCATCAGCAAATACGTGCTGGCGAAGCCCATCAGCGTGGACACCAAGGTGCCCGTGGTAGCGGTCCCCACCACTTCCGGGACCGGCAGCGAGGCCACCCGCGTCGCCATCATCACCCAGACGGAGACGAACGGAAAATGGAGCGTGTTCGTCAACACCAATCTGGCAGTGGTGGACCCGGAGCTGACCTTCAAGCTTCCGAAACACGTGACCGCCTTCACCGGAATGGACGCTTTGAGTCACGCGGCGGAATGCGTCACCAGCAACGTGACGAATCCCCACAACCAGCTCTTTGGCTGCGCCGCCATCCGCAAGATCATCGACAACATCTACACCGCCTGGGCAGAGCCGGACAACGTGGAGGCAAGGACGGAGATGTCCCTTGCAGCCAACTGGGCGGGCATCGCTTTCGCTGAGACCATGTGTCATGTGGGCCACGCCCTGGCCGACGGTCTGAGCATCGCCTTCCACACGCCCCATGGCTATAACTGCGCCATGGCCCTTCCGGTCGCGCTGGAGTATGCCGCGCCCGCCGTGCCCAAAGAGATCAAGATGGTGGCCGAAGCTATGCGCATTCCCCTGAAGGGAGACGAAACCGCAGAGGAAGTGGGGCATCTCTGCGCAGATACCCTCTGGGCTCTGATGCGCAAGCTGGAAATCAAGTCCCTGAAGGAAATGGGCTACAGCAGGGAAGAAGTCCTGCAGATCGCGCACGAGGGAAGCACCAGCCACCTGAGCACCTATTGCCCCGTTCCGGTGACCCTGGAAGCCGCGCAGGCAATGGCAGGCAGAATGTACGACATGTATCAGTGAGCTTGACCTGCGCCCGGAAATCGGATGCAAACCCACCGATTTTCGGGCGCTCTGTCACTTTTGCCAAAAAAAGAATCTGAGAAAATCACCAGATTCGGTGATTTTATACTTGCAATTCCGGCGCGAATCTGTTATCTTAATATCGTTCATAAGCGTAACAATTGAATGGGCGTTCAGTCGGCCGATCCGCAAAGGCCAAAGGTCAGGATCGGGCGTAGACGGAATGGGGTGAAAAGCCCCGCGTATCCGACGCTGTAAGTGCGAGGGATCTCCGAAGCATCCGCTGGATGTGAGCCGAAAGGCTTCCACTGTGATTTTTCATGGGAAGGTAGGAAGGTCCCGCAGAGCGTAAGCTCCTAACACGAGTCAGAAGACTTACTGTTCAGCTTGTTTTCCAGCCATAGCGAGGAAGTGTCTATGGCAGTGAGCACACGAATAACGGGTGTGTCAGCTATTGCTATTGCAATCTGATATACCCGTTTTTTATGATTTCAGCGAGCGCCGACTTCTCGCTCGTATGAGATAATTCCTCCAACCTCCTTGTTCAGACACGGACTCGGGCAGCCTGGACCACTGCCCGATCGTCCGGTCTGGCGCACACGCTTTCTACGGGGCTTCGCCCCGCGGAAATAATCCTCCACCTCCTGTTCAGACGGACGGACCGGGCAGCCTGGACCACTGCCCGGTCCGTCCGTGTGTTCAGGAGATTTTTATGCCTTGCCGTAATTCCGAACGGTATCGAACATGACCTCCACATTCTCGCGCTTAGCATAGTCCAGACCGCAGCTGGTCTCAAACATGTAGCCGCCGCCCGGTGCGCAGGTGTCGATGAGGGCTTTGACCTCATCCCGCACCTTTTCGGGAGAATCCCAACCCAACTTCCAGGGCTGATACCCGCCGGTAATGCAGGCGATCCCGCCAAGCTTCTTTTTGGCGACAGCCATGTCCACGTCTTCAAAGTGATAGATCACCTTACCGGGGGGAACTTCGGTCAAAAAGTCGAGACGGGAATTGTATTTTCCTTCCGTATATACATAGGGTGTCTTTCCGGCGTCGATGATCTCCAGAATGACGCCTCTCAGGTATTTCCAGTAGAACTTTTCATAGTGTTCATCGCTCATGAATCCGTCCATGCCCTTGTGCAGCGGCATAAAGACGAATTCATGGCCTTTTCCCTTGCTCATACGGATCATATTGATCGTCCGCTCATAGTTTTCCTCCACGCGGGCCAGCACGAAATCCGGATTGTCGTACAGATCGCTGAGGCTGAGGATCGTACCGCGCATGAAATTGGAGTAGCTGTCAAAGGGCGCGCCGGCCATCCCGGTGCGAAGATTGGGGTAACCCATTTCTTCCACGGTCTTGACCACTTCTGCAGCGCGCTTGTCATGCTCTTCATAAAACTCGTTGATCTTCCGGAACTGCTCGATCATATGCTGGAAATCCGGCGTGGAGAAAACGCGCGCCAGGCTGCGTGCGTCTCCCGCGTAGCTCAGGGCAGCCATGGGCTTCAGCAGATTGGAAAGCCGGGGCATCTGTCTGCGGAAGGTCCAACCGGTGCGATCCGTGCTGAATTCTTCAAATTCTTCATCCAGCAGCGTAGGGAATTCGATGTGCTGCTGCAGGGAATTGTCGTCGATGGGTTTTCCCGGCATTCCGGCCCATCGCTGGTTGTTGGGCTCGGTCAGCTCCAGGCCCGGTCCTTCGCCGGCCAGGATATTGCAGAGGCCGGGGTGGATGTCCGGGTCAAAATCGTTGACATACTTCACAAGCGCGTTTTTCATCTTTTCCATCGTGGCGTCGTAGACCACCTCGGCCACGGTGTACCCTGCGTTGAAGACCGGAAAGAGCTCTGCGGACAGGGTGATGGGGATCATATCCGGTTCTTTCAGCTCCAGCGCATCCGTTATTCGTTTCAGTTTTGCGTCATACTTCTTTTGGTTTTCGGGTGTCATGTTCGCTTCCTCCTGTTCAGATCGCAGATGATTGGATATTCTGCACATATTGATGAAAATACATTATCACCTTTTTGTGCAAACGTCAAGATTTCGCAGAGCATCACAGGCCGTGAAAGAGCGGAATGGTTTGACACATACCCTTATATCGCATATAATACAATTCACACCGGGAGAGGAGGGAAAACCGTGGAAGAAGTCCGACATGGCCGCGGCAGGACGGTCGCTGCTTCCGTGTGCAATCTGCTGATCGTCGTTTTCACGGCCTATTCCATGAGCCGTTTTTTCACCGTGGGCGGCGACGGGAACATGGCGGTCATGAATACCCGCTGCTTTCAGTATTTTACCGTAGATTCCAATCTCCTGGCCGCACTTGCTTCGCTGCTGCTCCTGATCGGGCAGCTGCGCAGCCTCGGCAGCGGCAAGCAGCCGTCGCGCTGGCTCCTTGTCTTCAAGCATGTCGGCGCTGCGGCGGTGGGCGTCACGTTTTTCACGGTGTTTTGCTTCCTGGGATTCCTGTACGGCTACCGAAGCATGATCGAGGGCGCCAACCTGTTTATGCATCTGCTGACGCCGCTGCTGGCGATGCTTGGCTTCTGTTTTCTGGAAAGAGAACCGCCGATTCGTTTCCGCTGCGTCTTCCTCGGATTGCTCCCGACGATTTTGTACGGTATCGTTTATATCACCATGGTGTTCGTGGAAAAGCGATGGCCGGATTTCTACGGCTTCAATATCGGCGGACACTGGGGATTCAGCTGCTTTTTGATGGTCTGTGCGACGCTGCTCATTTCTGCCGCTCTGTGGGCCCTGCGCAGAGCTGCCGCCGGGAAACGCGGGAAAGTGGAGCATCGTCAGGATCATTGATGATCGGACAGATCACCGGCTCCGCTAAGCGGCTTTGCGATCAAAGGCAATAAAGAAAAGTACCTGCCTCGCAAAAACCGAGGCAGGTACTTCCGGTTCATTGACATCCTGCGTTGTGGGCCCCTGTCGGCGGACCGGCCGTTCAGAACTTCACGACGCGGTCGGAGCCGCCGAAGGAGGAGAAGGTGGCGGTGGCGTCCTTCAGATAGAGCACCTGGGTGTTGTCGTCGTCGGCCTTATACATGGCCTGGAGGTTGGGATACGCGTCCAGCATGCTCTGCTTGGCTTCGATCCTGTCGTCATTGATGGCCTTGGCAGCCACACGGACCCACTCGCCGCCGGCGAAGGCGCAGATCTCGATCTTGGGATTGGCGGCCATCTGCTTGGAGCAGGGCTTGATCTTGCCGGTCTGGATGTAGAGCTTGCCGTCGAAGATGTTCACAGTGCCAAAGGGGCGCACGCGGGGCTGATCGCCCTCCACGGTGGCCAGATAGTAAGTTCCGGCCTTCTTCAGAAAATCATATACTTCCTGCATGATAGGTACCTCCTATTTTGAAATTTCGGATTCAGAAAGGGAAATCCCGTTCTTTTCTGCATCATATCACACAATGCAGCGGCTTTCAAGGTTTTCAAAACAAACGGCGCCAAACCGAAAACAGCGTCGAAAGCCTTGCTTTTTTTCATGAAACAGGTATAATCATCAAAAAGAATCGAAAGGAGCGCAAATATGAACGTCATCGGATTGAACGGAAGTCCCAGAAAAAACTGGAATTCCGCCCAAATGCTGGAACATGCGCTGCAGGGCGCCGCTTCCGTCGGCGCGGATACCGAGCTCATTCATCTCATCGACCTGAATTTCACCGGCTGTCGAAGCTGCTTTGCCTGCAAACGACTCGGCGGCAAAAGCTTCGGGCGCTGCGCCGTGAAGGATGATCTGACGGATATCCTGAACCGGATATTGGAAGCGGAGGCCGTCATCATCTCCGCGCCGGTCTATTTCGGCGATGTGCCGGGCATGGTGCGCAATCTCTTTGAACGGCTCTGGTTCCCCGGACTGATGTACCGGCGGGACGGCGCCTGCGCCTACGATCATAAAGTCAAGGTGGGGCTTATCTACACCATGAACTGCCCTGACGAGCATTTCTATGACAGCCTCATCGGCGGGCACAAGGGCACCTTTGAGCGCTTCTTCGGAGAAACGAAGGTCGTCTGCGCCACGGAGACCCTGCAGTTCGACAACTATGACCTTTATGTGGGGGATATGTTCGACGTGCCCAGGCGGCAGGAAAAGCATGAAAAGGTGTTCCCGGAGGATTGCCGGAGGGCGTTCCAAATGGGACAAGAACTCGTAAAGTAAGGCGGGAAGCATCGATGCGGACACTTGGATTCATCGGGACCGGGAATATGGGCGCCGCCTTGGCGGCAGCCGCGGCAAAAAACGGAGATAATGAGCTCCTGCTTTCAAACCGCAGCAGGGAAAAGGCGGCAGCTCTGCAGGCCAGGATCGGCGGACGGGTTACGGATAATCCGGGCGCGGCGGAAGCGGATTTCATCTTCCTTGGCGTCAAGCCGCAGATGCTGCCGGAGGTGACGCCGGAGCTGCGGGAAGTCCTGAAGCAGCGAAGGGAACCCTTCACCGTCGTCAGCATGGCTGCCGTGACTTCTATCGCAAGGATCAAGGAACTGCTGGGGGACGATGTTCCCGTGATCCGGATCATGCCGAATACGCCGGTATCCGTGGGAGAGGGCGTCATCCTCTATGCATGCAGCGGGGAAGTGACAGCGGAAACAGAAGGAAGCTTTCTTGCGGCCATGTCCGCCTCCGGCCGCTTCCTCAAGGTCGAGGAGCGGCTGATCGACGCAGGGGCTTGCATTTCCGGCTGCGGCCCCGCCTTTGTCGATCTTTTTATCGAGGCAATGGCGGATGGCGGCGTCGCCTGCGGTCTGCCGCGCTCCCTCGCTCTGGAGCTGGCAGCGGCCACAGTATCCGGCTCGGCGAAACTGATGCTGGAAACGGGAAAACACCCCGCCCAACTGAAGGACGAGGTGTGTTCTCCGGGCGGGACCACCATCCAGGGCGTACGAGCTCTGGAAAAAGGCGGGCTGAGAAGCGCCGTCATGGAGGCGGTCATCGCCGCATATAAACGATAAGAAATCGGAGCACCGCTGCGGCGGTGCTCCGAAGCGTTTATCACAGCGTTCCGTAGCGCTGGGCCATGAAGAGATAGATGGAGGAGGACCAGGCAGACCAGAAGAGGAACTTTTCGTCCAGGGCCACCATGCCCCGCTCGGGCTTGCCCGTGAGCGCGTTGTGGGTATGGAACAAGCCGTTCTCTTTCAGATTCAGGATGTAGCGCAGACCGGCCTCCCGCGCCAGGTCAAAGCGGCCGCAGGCCTCCAGCGCCAGGCAGAAAATGAGCTGCGCGGGAGGAATGACGCTGCCCTGGGCAAAGGCGTGGTTGAAGTAGGGACTGTCCACAGCCTCGGTGGCAAAACCGTAGGGCGTCAGGTACTTGTCCTTTTCCATGAGCGTCTTGATGGTTTTCTCGATGATCTCCTCGGGAAGCCGCTTACCCAGGATCAGAGCGCCCATCAGGCTGATGGTCTGGGTATTGGACTTCTTTCCCGTTTCGGAGTTGTAGGCGCTCCACTTTTCGCCGTCCCAGCAATTCTTGATGATGCGCTCGATCAGCGCCTTGGACTGCGCCTCATAGTCGGCGCAGACGGATTCCTCCTCGCCCAGCAGTCTTCCGAGCCGCGCCTGAGCCTCCAGCTGGATGGCAAGGTAGGCATTCATATCGGGGGAAGCAAGGGGGAAGCCCACGTTGAAGTAGGGCGCGTCCTCCCAGCCGGTCTCCATGGCGCCGGCGTTTTCCATGATGCCGTCACGGTTCAGGTCGCGGCAGAGGAAGAAGTATTCGCTCCAGCGGACCAGGCCCTTGTAGATGTGGCGCGCGTCCTCCGGGGAGACGGAAGCGAGCTGCGGATCGTTGTCCAGCAGCCAGTGGAGGGCGATGCCCTGGATGGGCGGTTTCAAAGCGTTGCGGGACCAGTTGGCGTCCATGATGATGTCGGCGATGCGTCCGTTGGCGTCCTGATAGTCAAAGAGGCCGCGGAGGATCGTCCAGCACAGCTTCGGCGCATGCTCGCTGAGGCAGATGATATGCATGGCCTGCTGCCAGCCGGAAACATGCTCAAAGGTGCCGTGAAGCATCTTGATCATGCTGTGCTTGAAAATGGTCTCGCCGCCGTCCGGCTCCACCATCAGGCCGAAGATGACCCAAAGCGCCTTCCGGCGCATATCTTCCCAGGGTTCGGGCAGACTGGGGCAGACATCCTCGCAGAAGGCGTCGAATTCCTCCTGATAGCTGCGCACGCATTCCTCATAGGAGGGGTATTCCTCCAGGGGACGGTGAATTGCGTCGGGGATGAAGTATTCCTCGATGCCCACATCGACGACGCCGCTGGCATCCGGCGCGATCTCGAAGCTGGCGGAAAGCGCGCCTGCCAGGCTCCCGCTCATGGCGGCCCGGCTCTGAAGCTTGCCGGTGAAGGGGATCAGCAGGGCGGTGGTGGTGTTGAAGCTGAACTGCCAGGTGCCGTCCTTCATGTCCATGACCAGGCCGCCGAAGCCGCCTACTTTAGGCGTGAGCCGCAGGGTGAGGCCGTCGGTACCTTTGATGCGGACGAATTTCCGCTCGCCGATGCAGAAGCGGAAGGAACCCGCCATGCTTTCCAGGATGACTTCGCTTTCCGTGGTGGAGATCACCGTGGGCAGGGCCTGTCCGTCCTTCACGATCTGGGCCTGGATCTGGCGGTAGGGGCCGTTGCCCCGGACGTTGCTGATATAGAGCTTGGGCTTGCCGTAGAGCTCCACGCCGTTAGGGTCCATGAAGAAGCCGAGATAGGAGCCGCGGCGGGAAAAGGGAGCGTCGGACAGAGAAATAAAGTTTTTCGCTTCCAGCATGAATAGAACTCCTTTCAGATGATCGGTTATCCGATGGGAACCTCGCAGCGGCCGGCCGGCCCGGAAAAGCCGGCCGGCCGCGCGGATGTGGGATCAGGCCAGGATTTCCTTGATCAGATAGGCCATGTCCTTGCTCATTTCTCCGTAATGGCCGGAGAAATACAGGGCGCCGTCGCATTCGGTGACAAAGCGGCGGAAAATGACCTCCGCGAACCAGCGCAGGGGCACAAAGAGGACGCCGTTGCGCATACGGGCGGGCATGAACATTGCTTCCAGGAAGCCGCTGTGCAGGCAGGCCACGCTCTCGGACACCACCTCGAATTCTTCCTCCTTCGTGCGGATGACAGCGCCCTTGCCGTCCTTGATAAGCTCCACTTCCGCGCCGAAGAACTGGCTCAGGGCGCTGACGGGAACATAAAGGTCCCGCTTGACCTCCACCTGTTCCCGGGTGGCGAAATCCATGTTCGTCAGGGCTTCGGAGAAGACCGGGGCTTCCAGCTTCACCTTCCGGTTGCGCACATAGGCATACTGCGCGCCGTCGCAGATGGCGACGGCGGTTTTGTCGCCGGTGGAGGTGAAATCGGAGTCGTAGCAGGTGACGCTACCGTCGGGATTGCGGCGGCAGTACTTGAACAGGGTCTCCCATGCCCAGAAGGAATCGTCCAGGGTCTGACCGTGGCCGCGGTGCTTCACGTCGCGGTAAACGAGGTTGGCTTTTTTGCCGGTATAGAAGGCGAAGTTATTGACGCCGCGGATCGCCAGACGGGGCAGGTCGTCGCACTCGTTGACCCGCAGCCAGAATTCCCGGTTGCCCGCATTCACGTCCTGCCGGGTGGTATCCTCCTTGCCGGGACGTTTGCCGACGACGATGTTGTCCAGCTCGCCGCGGGACTGATACATGGGCACCGGGCAGTCGTAGCCCTTCAGGCTGCCGTCCTCATTGAACAGCGCCACCTCGGGGGAGGGGCCGGCGGTGCAGTCGGCAGCGGCCAGGAGATGTCCGCAGACGCGGGAGAACATCATGGTCATGATGTCGCCCATGGACATGCCCTGCATATAGACGCGGCCTTCGTCGATGTCGTATTTCTTTTTCATTTCCTCGATGAGGGCCTTGAGGAACTTGATATGGTGGTTCTCCTCGCTGGCGCGCCCGTCCGGGGAGCCGGCGAATGCATCCATCAGGCCGCCTGCGCGGGGACCGGGCTGGGCGGGCTGGGCAGGGGGGTCTTCGCTGAGCCAGGCACGGGTCTGACCGCCGGCATTGGGGAAAACGGCGATGGCTCCTTCGGCTTCGCACACGCACCACCAGGAGTTTTCATTGAACTGCAGCTCGGCGCTTGCGCCGCCGCCGTGGCAGGAGATGATGAGGGGCGGCTTTTTTCCGGCGGGAAGCTCCTCCGGAATGTATTCCAGCCAGCTGTCTTCTTTTCCGTCCGCCAGCACGCCCTTGCAGAGCACCGGCGGATGGGGCGGGATGGTGGTGTTGGAATTGGTGTTGTTCAGGATCACGCCCGCGGGAGGGGGAAAGGTCATTTTCCCCTCAAAGGGCGTCCCGGGCGTCAGATTGATTTTTCCCATGACGGCACGCTCCTTCTCCTGATCAGATTTCATAGGCTGCGGCGTATGCCGCACGGATGACGGTGAGCAGGTTGCCCACCTTTTCCGCGTCTCCGATGACGCGGACGCGGGGGTCTTCCGCATTGAATTTCCTATCCGGCACATAACCCACGGAGAGGATCACGCTGTCGGCCTCCAGGCGGACTTCGCCGCTCTCCTCCGACAGAACGACGCCGGCGGGGGTGATCTCCTTCAGAGAGGAGGAGGTACGCACCTCGATGCCGTAATAACGGATGATCTCCCGCAGCATATTGGAGTTGGCGGCGCTGAGTCCGGGTACCTTCAGGATGTCGTCCTGCATTTCCACGATGACGGGCTTTTTGCCCTTCAGCGCCAGATCATAGGCGATCTCGCAGCCGGTGAGGCCGCCGCCGATGATGACGACCTTTTCGCCCGTCTGTTTCCTGCCTCTGAGGTAGTCGATCGCCTCGATGGTGTTCGGAGCGTCAAAGCCGGGGATGGGCAGCTTGCGGGGCTGTGCGCCGGTGGCGACGATAACGGCGTCCGCGCCCAGCTCGTCCAGTCTGGCAGGGTCGACTGCGGTGCTCAAGCGCACGTCCACGTCCAGCTCCTGCAGCTGTCGCTTGTACCAGAGCAGCAGCTTTTTGTCCTGCTCCTTGAAGGAGGGCGCAGCCGCAGCGATGAATGCGCCGCCCAGCTCGCCGCTCTTTTCATACAGGGTCACCTGATGTCCCCGCATTTTCAGCAGTCGGGCAGCCTCCATGCCGCCGATGCCGCCGCCCACAACGGCCACCTTCTTCGCCACCGCGGCGGGCTTCAGCTCCATGGCTTCCTCGTTCATGGTGACGGGGTTGAGGGCGCATTCGCCCATGCGGCCGAAGCCGGAGGGAGTGCCCTTGAAATGGCTGATGGCAAAGCAGCCGTTATGGCAGGCGATGCAGGGCCGCACATCCTCCAGCTTGCCGGCGCGGATCTTGTCGCACCACTGGGGATCGCAGAGCAGCTGGCGGGCAACGCCCACGGCGTCGATCTGACCGGCTTCCACGGCCTTGGCGTCGATCTCCGGGTCATGCATCCGCCCGGCGCAGGCCACGGGAATGTTCACGAAGTTCTTGAGATAACTGACCTCCGGCAGATTGCAGGCCATGGGCATATACACCGGCGGATGCGCCCAGTACCAGGAGTCGTAGGAGCCGTTGTCTGCATTGAGCAGGTCCGCCCCGGCGGCCTCCAGGATGCGGGCGGCGGCGGGACTTTCCTCCATGCTGCGCCCGAATTCCACATAGTTTTCGCCGGGCAGCGCGCCTTCGTTGAAGTTTCTGATCTTGCTGGCGACGCTGTAGCGCACGGAAACGGGGTAATCCGGTCCGCAGGCGGCCTTGATGCTCTTGATGATCTCGCAGGCAAAGCGCAGGCGGTTTTCCAGACTGCCGCCGAATTCATCCGTCCGATGGTTCATGTTGGCCATGGCGAACTGGTCCAGCAAATAGCCCTCGTGAACGGCATGGATCTCCACGCCGTCGATCCCCGCTCTCTTGCACAGAGCGGCTGTCTTTCCGTAGGCGTCGATGATATCGTAGATTTCCTCGCGGGTGAGGGCGCGGTGCTTGATCAAGGGGTCCCATACGTTGGGAAGCCCGTCGGAGGGGGCGACCATGGTCGCTTTCAGCATCTCCGGGGGCATCTTGTCCATGCCGGGGAAGACCATCTGGGAGCGGCCGAAGCCCGCGCCCAGCTGCAGGAAGAATTTGCTGCCGTAGGCGTGGATCTCTTCCATGAGGCTTTTCAGGGGGCCCATGAACAGGTCCTCGCTCTGATAGAGCCAGCGTCCGCTTCCGCCCACGGCGGTGACGCCGGGAATCATCAGGCCAACGTTTGCCTTGGCCCGCGCCAGGAAATAGGGACGGGTCTTCTCCGCAAAGGTCCCGTTGAAGCCGATGGGGCTGGTGCCGCCCATGGCGCACATGATGATGCGGTTTTTGATCGTGACGCCTCCGATTTTCAGCGGCGTGAACAGTGCTTCATAACTCATGTCCCAATGTTGCTCCTCTCAGCCCTCTTTTGCTTCTTCCAGTTTGCCGTCGACCCAGTTAAGAGAGTCGGTGATGTGCTTGTTCCAGTATTCCCAGCTGTGAGTGCCGTGGCCCTCCACATAGTAGTGGGGATAGCCGACCTCCTCGAAATACTTGTGCAGGTCCCGGTTGGGCTCGATCAGGAAGTCCTCGGAGCCGCAGGCCATATACAGCTTGGGCCTGGGGCCGTCGGATTCCATCAGCTTCTTGGCAAGGGCCTTGGGGTCCACATCGCTGCCCATGATCGTGCTGGGCTTGCCGAAGGTATGGATGAAGTAGCCGATGGACATGCCCATTCCGCCGCCGCCCTGGCCCTGGGGCGCGGGCTGGGGATCGTCGGGCATCTTGGAGATGCCGTCGGTGATCAGGGCGGAGGAGAAAGCAAGGATGCCGCCGAACACATCGGGGTTCTTCAGGCCGTTGCGGATGGCGCCGTAGCCGCCCATGGAGAGACCGCCGATGAAGGTGTCCTCCACCTTGTCGGAGATATGGAAGACTTCCCGGGCAAACTTGGGAAGCTCGCGGCAGATGTACTGCTCATACATGGCGTCGCGGGAGGGGTCGTCGATGTAGAAGCTGTTTTCGCCGGAGGGGCAGAAGATCGCCATGTGGTGCATGGTGGCCAGCTGGTCGATGCTGCTGCCGCGTACCCAGTCGGCGTGTGAGCCGGAATACCCGTGCAGGAGGATGAGGAGGCGCAGCGGCGTTTTCGGCGCGGGCGCCATGCCGGGGAACATGGGGCCGCCGACGGGAATGCAAGCGGTCACCTCGGTGTTGCGGTGCATGCTGGTGGAAAAGAAGCTGAATTCAAAGACTGCCATTCTTGTTTCTTCCTTTCATTTTATATTTTTTCGTTATATGCAAAATCCTGCGGGGCTTTGATTGCCCCTACTTCACTACGTTATATTATAAATGCGTATGGTACGTAAATCAATGGGGGGTTTATGAAAGATTCCTTATAATCATCAGAAGGAAAAGGCATACTTAGGGCAAAATGCCCATTCTTGTTGTTGCGTCGGGCATTCTTTCGTGTTAAACTGAAATAAAGATCAACGTCAAGGTGACCCGCTGCGGACGGCGGGGAGGAGGCCGAGGTATGAAAAAGAAGCGTAAGTCCATCATGGTGCTGGGAACGGGGCCGGTGATGTTCATGACCGTGCTGTTTCTGATCCTTTTTGTCTGTCTTCTGGCCGCATTTCTGCTCCTGTGGCAGCGCGACCCGGGCACGGCAGCCGCGGCGCTGTTTTTCAGCATCGCCTCCGGCCTGGCGGCCTTTCTTCTCCTGGCCGCCTATTTCCGCCATAAGAAAGAGGATGCGGAGAGAGAGGCCGCCTGGGCGGAGCTGGACAAGAAAGAGCAGAAGCATTCCTGAGGAGGAAATAAGTTATGAGCAGAACCATCGCCGTCACCGGAACGGGCAGCCTGCGCGTGAAGCCGGACCAGGCGGAGATCGCCCTGGAGCTGCAGGCAAAGGACATGGATTATCAGCGCTCCGTGGCGCTCTCCTCGGAGCAGCTGGAGGAGATCACCCAGGCTCTGGCGGAGGTCGGCTTTTCCAAGGAGGATTTGAAAACCAGCGCCTTCCAGGTGCGGGCGGAATACCGCGGCGAGCATGACGAGAAGGGCGGCTTTATCCAGGTGTTCGACGGTTATGTTTGCCACTGCAGCATGAAGCTTTGCTTTGACCTGGATATGCAGCTGCTGGGGGAGACCATCAGCGCCATCGGCAGCTGCCGCGCCAGACCGGAGCTGAATATCCGCTTCACGGTGAAGGAGCCCGAAGCAGTCAACGCAAAGCTCCTGAAAGCGGCGGCGGACAATGCCCGCAGCAAGGCGGAGCTTCTCTGCGCTGCTTCCGGCGTAGAGCTGGGCCAGCTGCAGCGCATTGAATACAACTGGAAGGATACGCAGCTGTATTCCCGCACGGCAGTCAACGCGGACCGCGCGGTGATGCCCATGATGAAAAGCGCTTTTCGGGCGGAAATGACGCCGGAGGATATCGAGCTCAGCGACAGCGCCGCCTTTGTTTGGGAGATTTGCTGATATGACGGAAAGAAACTATCCTGATTTGTTTGCCGAAGCCGGGATCCCCAAGGAGGAATCGGAAAAGCGCCTGCATGAGGCGTGGCGGGAGCTGATTTCCGGGGAACATCGCATCTACGGAGAGACGGACCCGGATACCGCCTATTTCACCGACACCGGCAATGACGACGCCCGGACAGAGGGCATGTCCTATGCGATGATGATGGCGGTGCAGATGGACGACAAAGCCGTCTTCGATAAGGTGTGGCGCTGGAGCCTCCGCTATATGCGCCATGAAGACGGACCTTACCGGGATTATTTCGCCTGGAGCTGCAACCTGGACGGAAGCCGCCGGGCCCAGGGTCCCGCGCCGGACGGGGAAGAATACTATGCCATGGCCCTGTTCTTCGCTTCCCACCGTTGGGGCGACGGCAAGCCGCCGCTGGATTACAGCGCGCAGGCCCGGCGCATCCTCCGTGCCTGTGTCCATAATCAGGCGGAGACGATCGACGGAAAGGTCGTGGGCGGTCCCATGTGGGACCCGGAGACGAAGCTCATCAAATTCGTTCCGGAGGCCGGATTCACCGACCCTTCCTATCATCTGCCGCATTTTTATGAGCTTTTTGCCCTCTGGGCGGATGAGGAGGACCGTCCGTTCTGGCGGGAAGCGGCCCGCAACAGCCGGAAATATCTGCATGTCGCCTGCTCCTGGCGGACGGGTCTGGCCCCCAATATGAGCGGTTTTGACGGGCATCCTCTGCCGGTGCCGGAGGCACAGAAGGATAATCCCTGGGCCAATCTCGGCCGATGCTATTTCAGCGACGCCTATCGGGTCGCCATCAATATTTCCCTGGATCGCGTCTGGTTTGGAAAGGACCCCTGGCAGAGGGAATTTGCCGATACGCTGCAAAGCTTCGTGTATGAACACCCGGAAGCTTCGGAGCACGTGCTGTTTCCGGACGGCGGCGTCTTTGCGCCGGAGCCGATCATGCATCCGCTGGGAATGAAGGCAAGCTGGGCCTGCGCATCCCTGGCTGCCGCCGGACCTCACCGTTTGGAAGCGGTCCGAAGCTTTTTCCGGATGCCGCTGCGGACGGACAAGCGCCGATATTACGATAACTGCCTTTACTTTTTCACTCTGCTTGCCCTCGGCGGAAACTACCGGATATACTGAAAAATCAATGCAAAAAAAGAGCCTGCCGCTTTCGATCCGCGGCAGGCTCGCATATTATGGATTCAGTCTTACACCAGATAGGGATTGGAGTCCGTGAACATATGATCTTCGATCTCCGGCTTGGAGGCGTATTTGCCGATCATGCAGAAGATCTCGCCGTCGGGGGAACCCTCGCGGGTCATGGTGCCGTAGCCGCGGCCGACGCTGTACATCCGGTTCCAGTTGTCCAGGAACAGGAGGGTGTCGCTCCGGAAGCCCATCTTTGCCCCCAGGATCTTTTCCATGTTCTGCTCCGTGGCGCTGACGATGTAGATGCCTTCCTTGATCTTCACGTAATCGGCGGGCTCGTCGGAGCCGGGGAGGGAGCCCATCATGCTGCTGATGCCGCTGGTGCCGGCCTGACGGGCGGCATACTGGATGCGGTACCAGTTGGAATTGTGGTAAACGTGGGTGGTGGACATCGTGTGGCCGTAGACCCAGCGGACGCCGGTGCCCATCACGTCGTCGGTGAAGCCGTGGCGGCGGAGGTCCGTGTGCTCCTCGCCCTCGATCTTGATGTAGCCAAAGCCCCAATGGCTGTCGATCAGGTAGGGATAGTAGGGGTTTTCGCCGACGCTGCAGCGCAGGAAGGTCACCAGGCCCTGCTCCAGGTCGATGACGAAGGTGTGGTTGGCTCTGGGTTCCTTGACGCAATAGGTGAGAAGGTAGGTGTCGTCGTCCGCCTTGCGGACTTCATAGCGCTCGGTTTCGCCGGTCTGCGCGCCGCTGCGGATGCTCCAGGTCAGCTTGTTCCGGTCCACCAGATCGAGGTGGATATCGCCGGTCTCCTTGCCTGTGTCGATGACGAAGTCGAACTGCTGTCCGGCCAGCTCGAAGCAGCGGGGCGGGCAGAACTGGGAAATGGAATTGCGGGCTGCGATGCGATCGTATTTTTCAAAAAGATTCATGCGGATACCTCCCAGATTATATTATTTTCTTTATAGTAACCGCTTTCCTCCCGAAAGTCAATCCATCCATGCGCCGGGAAGCGCCGAAAAATGAAAAACATAGGGAACCCATAATGCGTTCCGGCGGATGCAATGCAGGAAACGACCGGCTTGACGATCGGCGCAGCAAATGCTACGCTGAACGAGAACGGAAACGGAGGTCTGAGAATTGGACGGCAAACTGAAAATTCCCCCGCTGCCGAAGCAGGCGGAGGAGACGGAGGAAGAACAGAGATACCTTTTGAAGAGCGACAGCGGTTTTCTGGCCAGCGTGCCGGAGAGCAAGCTGGAGGACTGGGACAAGGCGCAGAAAACGGGCAGCCCGTATTCGGACAAGTTCATAAAGCAAGTGACCGCCGATCTTATGCGGAAGCTCATGGAAAAGTAACCTGGATAGAAAGGAACGCACCAGGCGTAGCTGCGCAGAACCATGGAGGAAGCTCTGCAGGAGTTCGAGGACCAGGCGGGCGGGGACAGGTTCAGCTTTGCCGGTCAGAAAGCCAGGGACGCCGCCAGCCGACGGAACTTGACCCAGGAGCAGAGACTAAAGATCAGGCCAAACGTCGGCAGCATTATGCGCACAGGATTCTCCTGCCGGATGGAAGCGTATTCCGATTCTCGGACAAAAACAAAGAAACAACGCGAGAATCGTCAAGGGGAGTGACCGTTTCCGGCTCTCTTGCCAAGACCACAAGCGTTGTTTCTGGAGAAACAATAGCAGTTAATCAGGCCAAAGTCAAGAGCAATGACGATATCCGATTCAGCCTCAAAGGGCAGACCGGGGCGGCGAAGGCGCAGGAAGCGCGGACGCTGGGGAGCCGGGAGGTGCTGGACACGCCGGCGCTGAAGAAGCTGGGCGTGAAGGTCAGCGGCTGCGTGGGCGACTACGGCAAGACGGAAAGCCTGATCGCCAAGGACCGGGCGGCCAAGAGCCTGCAAAAAGAAGCCCGGCGGGCGGAGAAGCGCCTGCGGGCCACGGACGCGGAGAAGGACTTTGCCAACGGGATCACCGACGGCATCTACCGGGAGGAGGACATCCCGAAGCGGCTGAACAAGGACACGGTCATGGAACTGGCAGCTGCATGAAAAGCAAAAGAAAACCCCCGGAAACCGCTTCCAAAAACAGTTTCCGGGGATCATGGCGGAGAAGTCGGGATTTGAACCCGAGCGGCGCTCAACACGCCCTACTCCCTTAGCAGGGGAGCCCCTTCGGCCTCTTGGGTACTTCTCCAAATGCCGCAGCTGTTATAAAATAGCAC
>JAEETX010000042.1 GCA_016286665.1 Oscillospiraceae bacterium | reverse complement strand
GTAGTAGCCGGTGAAGAGGCCGCAGATCTTGTTCGGCTCCGTGCGGATGCAGATCTCGCCGGTCTCGCCGGGGCGCACGGGCTTGCCGTCCCGGTCCAGCAGCTCCACGGGATAGAGGGGCACGGGCTTGCCCATGCTGCCCACCTTGGGCTTGGTGCCGATCAGGTTGCCGATCATCACCGTGGTCTCCGACTGGCCGAAGCCCTCCATGAGGCTGAGCCCCGTGATGTTCTTGAACTGATGGAAGACCTCGGGGTTCAGGGCTTCTCCGGCGATGGTGGCATGCTCGATGCTGCTGAGGTCATACTTGGAGATATCCTCCTTGATGAGCATGCGGTACATGGTGGGGGGCGCGCAGAAGGTGGTGATGTGATACTTGGCGAACATAGGCAGGATATCGGCAGCGTCGAAGCGGTCGAAATCGTAGACGAAAACGGGGCCCTCCGCCAGCCACTGGCCGTAGAGCTTGCCCCACATGCTCTTGGCCCAGCCGGTATCGGAGATGGTGAGGTGCAGCCCGTCGGGATTCACGCAGTGCCAGTATTTGGCGGTGATGAAGTGCCCCAGGGGATATTTGTAGTTGTGAACGGCCGCCTTGGGGTAGCCGGTGGTGCCGGAGGTGAAGAACATGAGCATGGGGTCGGAGCCGCAGGGAGCGTTGGCGTCCCGCAGGAATTCCTCGCTGAACAGGCGGAATTCCTTGTCGAAGCAGTGCCACCCTTCCCGTTCGCCCTCCACGATGACCCGGATCTGCAGGCCGGGGCAGGCGTTCAGGCATTCGTCCACCTGGTCCGGTACGCCGCCGGTGGAGGTGCAGAGGGCGGCGCGGATATCCGCGGCGTTGACGCGGTATTCGATGTCGTGGGCCAGCAGCTGGTTGGAGCCCAGGATCGCCACGGCGCCGATCTTGTTCAGGGCCATCATGCTGATCCAGAACTGGTAGTGCCGCCGGAGGATCAGCAGGACCTTGTCCCCCCGCTTGATGCCCAGGCTGCGGAAATAGTTCGCCGCCTTGTTGGAATAGCGGCTGATGTCCGCGAAGGTGAACCAGCGCTCCTCCTTGAAGCGGTCGATGTGGAGCATGGCCAGCTTCGTGGGGTTTTTCCGGGCCATGGCGTCCACCACGTCGAAAGCGAAATTGAAGTGCTCCTCGTTTTTGAAGGAGATGGATTTCAGACTGCCGTCGGGGTTTTCCACCGGCACGATGAAGTTTTCATAGATGTGGCTTTCCTCGGTCTTCGGCCGCTGGGGCGTGGTCTCCTCCCGGGTGGGATCCGGCGCGGCGGTCATGTCGACGTGCTCCGCGGGATTCAACACCACCGCGTAGAAGACGCAGTCGCGGCCTCCCACGGCCACCATGCCGTGGGGCGTGGAGCTGTTATAATAAATGGTGTCGCCCTCGTGGAGGATCTCGCTGTGCTCTCCCACCTGCACCTTGAGGCTGCCGCTGATGACCAGGTCAAATTCCTGGCCCTCGTGGGTGGTGAGGGCGATGTCGCTGCGCTCCAGCTCCGGATCATAGATGGCCTGGGTGAACAGGGGATCGGCAATGCGGTTTTTGAAGGAGGCGGCCATGTTGTAGTACACCATGCCGTGGGCCTGCTCGATGCGCTGGCCCTCCCCCTGCCGGGTGACGGTGTAGGAGCGGAGCTTCGGGCTGGAGCCCCGGATGATATCCGTCACGTCCACGCCGAACGCCAGGGCGCAGCGGTAGATGAAAGCGAAGTTCAGGTCGCTCTGCCCGGCCTCGCAGGCCAGGTATTCCTCCGCGGTCACGCCCGTCTTGCCGGCGATCTCCTCCACGCTGTAGCCGGAGATGCTCCGCAGTTCCCGGATACGGGCCGCCATCTCCTGAATCTTCATTGTCAGACCGGTCATTTGCTGCATGCTGCTTACCTCCTGCCCGGGGCCGCCTTTTGGATGGCAAAAGCCCGCCCCAGAGATTGTGTAATCTTTGAGACGGGCCGAACATAACCCGCGGTACCACTCAAATTGCGCCCACGACGGGACGCCCCTCAGCGGACTCCAACAAGTCCTGCGCCTTGACGCGGCGCGAACGGGAGAGTTCTACTTGCCTGCGGCCTTGGCCTTCGGCTTTCTTCTCTCCGGCTCGGAAGCGAGCAGTGAACGGGTCCCGAATCACGGCTCGCACCAACCGCCGCTTCTCTGTATCCGGATCCACCGGCACCCTCTTCGTCATCGCCTTTGAATTAAATTTGCAGTTAGATTAGCACAATCGAAACAACAAGTCAATAGGTGCAAAGCGACAATTTAACGCAGTGATGAAAGGCGCCTTTGCAACATCCTTTACAGCTTGTTGCGCTGGATCTTGCCGCTGATGGTCTTGGGAAGGGATTCCCGGAATTCCACGATGCGGGGGTATTTATAAGGCGCTGTGTGAGATTTGACGTAGTTCTGGATCTCCTTCTTCAGCTCGTCGGTTCCCTCGGTGCCCTTGGTAAGGACGATGCTGGCCTTCACCACCTGGCCGCGGATGGGATCGGGGGCGGCGGATACGCCGCATTCCAGCACGTAGGGCAGCTCCATGATGACGTTTTCGATCTCGAAGGGCCCGATGCGGTAGCCGGAGGACTTGATCACGTCGTCAGCCCGGCCCACGTACCAGTAGAAGCCGTCCTCGTCCTTCCAGGCCAGATCCCCGGTGTGGTAGTAGCCGTCGTGCCACTGCTCCGCCGTGTGTTCCTCGTCCCGGAAATAGCCCTTGAACAGGCCGCAGGGCACCTTTTCATCGGTGCGGATGCAGATTTCGCCGGTCTCGCCCAGCTCGGCGGGCTTGCCCTCCCGGGTGAGCAGCGTCACATCCCACTGCGGGGTGGGGCGGCCCATACTGCCCAGCTTGTGGGGCTCGCCGATGAGGTTGGCGATCACCAGGGTGGTCTCCGTCTGGCCAAAGCCCTCCATGATCTGCAGGCCCGTGGATTTCTCGAACTGCTTGAAGACCTCGGGGTTCATGGCTTCGCCGGCGGTGGTGGCATGGTGGATGGAGCTCAGATCATACTTGGAGATGTCCTGCTTGATGAGCATGCGGTACATGGTGGGCGGCGCGCAGAAGGTGGTGATGTTGTATTTGGCAAAGAGGGGCAGCAGATCGTCGGCGTCGAACTTGTCGAAATCGTAGACGAAGGTCGCCCCTTCACAGAGCCACTGGCCGTAGAGCTTGCCCCAGAGGGCCTTGCCCCAGCCCGTTTCGGAGATGGTGAAGGGCAGGCCGTCGGGCTCCACGCAGTGCCAGTATTTGGCGGTGATGTAGTGGCCCAGGGCGTATTTGTAGCTGTGGCAGGCGATCTTGGGATAGCCGGTGGTGCCGGAGGTGAAGAACATCAGCATGGGATCGTCGCCGCAGGGGCAGTCGTCGCCCTCGGGACGGGGGAAACTGGAGGAATACATCTTATATTCGCTATTGAAGTCATGCCAGCCTTCCCGGGGCTCGCCCACCAGGATACGCAGGCCCACTTCGGGATGGGTAAGCATGCTCTTCTCGGCTTCTCTGGCGGTGTCCCCGTCCCCGGTGCAGACGATGGCGGTGATGCCCGCGGCCTCGAAGCGGTAGTCGAAGTCGTGCTTCTGCAGCAGGTTGGTGGCGGGGATGATGATGGCGCCCAGCTTGTGCAGGGCCAGGATGGTGAACCAGAACTGGTAGTGCCGCTTCAGCAGCACGATCACCCGGTCCCCCCGCTTGATGCCCAGGGCCTTGAAATAGTTGGCCGTCCGGGCGGATTCCTTCATCATGTCCTTGAAGGTGAAACGCTTTTCATTCTTGTTGTGGTCCAGCCAGAGCATGGCCAGCTTGTCCGGCTTTTGCCTGCCCAGAGCGTCCACCACGTCGTAGGCGAAATTGAAGTTGTCTTCGTTGAAGAAGCGGATCTCCTTCAGGCGGCCGTCGGCGTCCTCCACCGTGTCGATGAAGGGGCGGGAGACCAGCTCCTCCTCGGCGCGCACCGCGGGCAGGGGAGCGGCGGCGGGTTCGCTGAGCTCATCCTCACCGTTCATGATGATGGCCACAAAGACGCAGTCCTTGCCGCCGGCGGCGATCATGCCGTGGGGGGCGGAGGAATTGTAGAAAATGCTGTCTCCCTCGTTGAGCACCTCAATGTGCTCGCCCACCTGCACCTTCAGGCTGCCGGAAACGATCACGTCGAATTCCTGGCCGCTGTGGCGGATCAGGTGGATGGGCTGATGCTGCAGCTCCTCGTCATAGCTGTAGCGCACCCAGTAGGGCTCCGCCAGCTTCTTTTTGAACTGAGGGGCCAGGTTCTGGATGCGGATGCCCTTCTCGTCGGCGGTGATCTGGCCCTGTCCCCGGCGGGTGACGGTATAGGCGCTGAGCTTGGCGCTGTGGCCCTCCAGGATATCGGTGATCTCGATATTGAAAGCCAGGGCGCACTTGTGGATAAACGTGAAGGGGAAATCCGCAAGGCCGTCCTCATAGGCCTGATACGCTTCGACGCTGACCTCCGTCAGGGCGGCCATATCGCTGACGCTGTAGCCGCTGATCTCCCGCATCTCGCGGATACGGGCGCCGACCTCCACCAGCTTGGGATTCGCGGTTTTGACTTCCATGGCTGTAACCTCCCTCAGAAAAATGAAAATCCCGTCTCAAATTGCTTTGAGACGGGAAGAAATCCCGCGGTACCACTCAAATTGCGCTTTCGCGCCCCTCTGCGAGCTCCAACAAGCTCTGTGCTTTAACGCAGCCATACGGGAGCAGCCTACTGGGATGACCTTTCGGTACTCCGGCTCGGAAGGGATGGGTCCTGTGGGTGCCCTCCTGCCGGCTCGCACCGCCCGCCGGCTCTCTGAAAGGATCGCGCCCGACCGTCTTCGTCGTCGCCTTTGATTTATTTGGCGATACTGTAACTCACCAAATCGCAAATGTCAAGACTTTTTTTCGCAATCGTCCGAATCCTGAAATAAGACTTTACAAACCCCGAAAACTGTGTTATATTTCACTAAATTGTATATCGCAATCGAATGATAGAGGCGCAGCGTCCATCAGTAATCCCGGTGAAGAAGGCAGCAAAGCCGTTGCCGGGGCGAAAGGGGCCGCTGCCGAAGGCGAGGCCCTGCGAGCCCCGCCTGGGCAGCCGGAGAACATCCGTCTGACTGTCGCATTTGCGGAGCGCTATGGATTGATTGCGGAGCTTCCCCGGTCTGCCGCCGAAGGCGGGACTTTGGGGGCGTTTCGTGATTTCGGCAGCTGCGCAGTGCAGGCTGCTTTTTTTGTTGCGGGCGATTCCGCCGGAGACCGGCAGAAGATAACAGAAGAATGAACGGACAGATAAAGAACGGACAGATAAAGAACGGACAGATAAAGGAGAATGGATCATGACGAGTTATCCCGTATTCATGGGCGCCGCCACGGCGCTCATCACCCCCATGAATGAGGAGGGCGTGGACTATCCCGCTTTCGGGCGGCTGATCGACTGGCAGATCGAGAAGGGGATCGACGCCCTGGTGATCGCCGGGACAACCGGCGAGGGCTCCACCCTCAGCGACGAGGAGCACCGCCAGGTGCTGCGCTTCTCCGCCCAGCGGATCGCCGGCCGTGTGCCCATGATCGCCGGCACCGGCTCCAACGACACGGCCTATGCCGTGGACCTGACGGAATATGCCTGCGAGGTGGGGGCCGACGCCATGCTGGTGGTGACCCCCTACTACAACAAGGCCACCCAGAAGGGCCTGATCCGCATGTTCAGCGAGATCGCGGACGCTTCCACCAAGCCCCTGATCCTCTACAACGTCCCCTCCCGCACCGGCGTGAACATCGAACCCTCCACTTATGCTGCCCTGGCGGACCATCCCATGATCGCGGGCATCAAGGAAGCGGGCAGCGATATTTCCAAGATCGTGGAGACCGCCTCTCTGGTGGGGGACAAGCTGGACATCTATTCCGGCAACGACGATCAGGTGGTGCCCATCATGTCCATGGGCGGCAAGGGCGTCATCTCCGTCCTCAGCAACCTGATGCCGGCGGAGACGAGCCGCATGTGCCACCTCTATCTCCAGGGGGAGGGCGAGGCCGCGGCCAAGCTGCAGTGCGAATACCTGCCCCTCATCAAGGCCCTGTTCTGCGAGGTGAATCCCATCCCCGTGAAGGCCGCCATGGCCGCCATGGGCTTCTGCAAGAACTATGTGCGCCTGCCCCTGACGGTGATGGAGCCGGAGCACGAGGAAAAGCTGCTGTCCCTGATGAAGCTTCAGCGCCTGATCTGAGGGGGGAAGCACAGATGCGGATACTGATCAGCGGACTGGGCGGCTTCATGGGCAAGGAGGTCGCCAAGCTGGCCCTGGATGGCTGCCGCGGCGCGGAGCTGGTGGCAGGCGTGGACATGCTGGGGGCCAAGGACGCCCCCGTGCCCTGCGCGGCAAGCTTTGACGAAGCGAGGACGGACGTGGATGTGGTGGTGGATTTTTCCCACCATGACACCACCATGGCCCTGCTGGATTTCGTGACGAAGAACGGTCTTCGCCTGGTGCTGGCGACGACGGGGCAGACGGAGGAGGAAAAGGCGGCCATCCTGGAAGCCTCGAAAAAGGTCCCCCTGTTCTTCGCTGCCAACTATTCCCTGGGCATCGCCCTGCTGACGGAGATGGCGAAGAAGGCAGCCGCCGCCATGCCGGACGCGGAGATTGAGATCATCGAGAAGCACCACGACCGGAAGGCGGACGCCCCCAGCGGCACGGCCCTGGCCCTGGCGGAGGCCATCCGGGAGGTGCGCCCCGGCGCGGAGATCGTCCGCGGGCGGGACGGCTTCGGCAAGCGCACCAAGACGGAGATCGGCATCCACGCCATCCGCATGGGCAACTATGCCGGGGAGCACGAGATCATGATCGGCACCCCCAACCAGACAATCACACTGAAGCATGAGACCCACAGCCGCGCCCTCTTTGCCGAAGGGGCCCTGGCGGCGGCGGAATTCCTCATGAAGCAGGGACCCGGCCTCTACGATATGAAAAGCATGCTGCAATAAGGGGAGAACGGACAATGAAACTTGCAATTTACGGCTACGGAAACATCGGGCGGGGCGTGGAAGCCGCCGTCCGGCAGAACCCGGATATGACCCTCACGGGCGTCTTCACCCGTCGGGACCCGGCTGCGGTGAAGACGAAGACCGGCGTCCCGGTCTATGCCGCGGCAGATATCCTCCAGCATAAGGCAGACATCGACGTGCTGGTCATCTGCGGCGGCAGCGCCACGGACCTTCCGGTGCTGACCCCCATGCTGGCGAAGGACTTCAACGTGGTGGATTCCTTCGACACCCATGCCCGCATCCCGGAGCATTTTGCTGCGGTGGACGCGACTGCCAGGGCGGGAGGGCATACAGCCCTCATTTCCGGCGGCTGGGACCCGGGCATGTTCTCCCTGAACCGGCTGTATGCCAATGCCATCCTGCCCCAGGGCAGCGACTACACCTTCTGGGGCCGGGGCGTGAGTCAGGGCCACTCTGACGCCGTCCGCCGCATCCCCGGCGTGGCCGATGCCAGGCAGTATACCGTGCCCGTGCCGGAAGCCCTGGAGGCGGTGCGCGCCGGAAAGTGCCCGGAGCTGACCACCCGGCAGAAGCACACGCGGGAATGCTACGTGGTGGCGGAGGAGGGGGCCGACAAGGCCGCCATCGAGCAGGCCATCAAGACCATGCCCAACTATTTTGACGAGTATGACACCACCGTCACCTTCATCACCGCGGAGGAGATGGCCAGGGATCATTCGGAGCTTCCCCACGGCGGCTTCGTGATCCGCACCGGCGTTTCCGGTCTCCATAACGAGCACACCCACACCATCGAATACCGGCTGAACCTGGATTCCAACCCGGAATTCACCGCCCTGGTGCTGGTGGCCCTGGCGCGGGCCGTGGGGAAGCACGCTTCCCGCGGCGACTATGGCTGCAAGACGGTGTTCGACCTGGCTCCGGCGGACCTTTCGCCCCTCACGGCGGAGGAGCTGCGGGCGCACATGCTGTAAACTGGAGAAGCTTTTATGACCTTTGTTTGCCCGAATATCGGCGTCAACGCCGAAGGCCGCCTCACCTTCGCGGGGCAGGATACCCTGCGTCTGGCGGAGGAATACGGCACCCCCCTGTACCTCATGGACGAGGACCGCATCCGCCATAACTGCCGCCTGTATCTGGACGCGTTCAAAGCGTCCTTCCGCCCCGGCAGCCTGCCCCACTACGCCGCCAAGGCGGCGGCCTTCAAGGCCATCTGCCGCGTTGTGGCAGAGGAAGGCATGGGCATCGACGTCTGCTCCACCGGGGAGATCGCCACCGCCGTCGCCGCGGGTGTGGACATGACCAGGGTCATGTTCCCCAGCAACGGCAAATCGGACGGAGATATCCGCTACGCCCTCGACCGGGGCGTGGGCTGCTTCGTCATCGACAACACCGAGGAGCTGCTGGCCCTGGAGGCGGAGGCGGAGAAGCGGGGGATCACCAAAAAAGCCCTCCTGCGCCTCACCCCAGGCATTGATCCCCACACCTATGCCGCCGTGAATACCGGCATGGTGGATTCCAAATTCGGCGTCGCCATCGAGACGGGGCAGGCGGAGCAGTTTGTCCGGCTGGCCCTGCAGCAGAAGCACATCGAGCTCTTGGGCTACCACTGCCACGTGGGCTCCCAGGTCTTCGGGGAAGACGTGTTCGAGCGGGCCGCCGTGGTGATGCTGGAATTCATTGCCGATATGGCGAAGAAGACCGGCTATCTGGCCGGCGTGCTGGACCTGGGCGGTGGCTACGGCGTCCCCTACGTGGCGTCGGACCCCGCCATCGACATCCCGGCGAAGATCGCCTCCGTTGCCGCCGCGGTGAAGGAGACCTGCGTGCGCCTGGGCATCGCGGAGCCCTGCATCATGATGGAGCCGGGGAGGAGCATCGTGGCCGACGCCGGCATGACCCTCTACCGGGTCCTGGCGGTGAAGCGCATCACCGGCTACAAAAGCTATGTTACCATCGACGGCGGCATGACCGACGATCCCCGCTACGCCCTCTACGGCAGCCGCTACACCGTCCTGGCCGCCGGAAGGATGGGGGAGACGGCGGATTTCCGATGCACCCTGGCGGGCCGCTGCTGCGAGAGCGGGGACCTCATTCAGGAAAACATCCTCCTGCCGGACGGCGTGGGCCGGGGCGATGTGATCGCCGTGTGCACCACCGGCGCTTACAACTACTCCATGGCCTCCAACTACAACCGCTTCGGCCGTCCTCCCGTGGTGATGCTGCGCGACGGGGAAAGCTATGTGGCCGTTCGGCGGGAGACGCCGGAGGACCTGCTGCGGCTGGACGCCTGAGCCGTGGCCCGCGTCATTGAAATCCGCGACCTGGCGGCCCCGGAGCTGGCGGCCTTCGCCCATCTGACGGAGGCTCAGCTGCGCAGCCGCCTGGAGCCGGAAAAGGGCCTCTTTATCGCGGAAAGCCCCAAGGTCATCCGCCTGGCGCTGGATGCGGGCTGTGTGCCGGAAGCCATGCTCATGGAACGGCGGCACCTCGCCGGCCAGGGCGCGGAGCTGATGGAGCGCTGCGGGGATATCCCCGTTTATACCGCGGACCGGGCGGTGCTGAAAGACCTGACGGGCTATGCGCTGACCCGGGGCATCCTCTGCGCCATGCGGCGCCCCGCGCCACGGAGCGTGGGGGAGATCTGCCGGGACGCCCGCCGGGTGGCGGTGCTGGAAAACATCGTGGACAGCACGAACCTGGGAGCGATCTTCCGCTCCGCCGCCGCCCTGGGCGTAGACGCCGTGCTGCTCAGCCCCAGCTGCGCCGACCCGCTGCTCAGGCGGGCCGTGCGGGTGAGCATGGGCAACGTGTTCCTGCTGCCCTGGAGCCGATGGGGAGAGCGTCCGGAGGACTGGCCCGGCAAGGCCGTCGGGACGCTGAAGGAAATGGGCTTCCGCACCGCCGCCCTGGCCCTCAGCGGGCATACGCTGCCGCTGGACGACCCGCGACTGAAGGAAGCGGAGAAGCTGGCGCTGTTCCTGGGCACGGAGGGGGACGGGCTGACGCCGGAAACGGTGGAAGCGTGTGATTACAACGTGAAAATCCCCATGAGCCGGGGCGTGGATTCCCTCAATGTGGCGGCGGCCGCCGCCGTCGCCTTCTGGGAGCTGCGGATAAGAGGATAGAGGATAGTATTTGCGGGAGCGGGCACACTGCCCGCTCCCGCAAAACGTAAACTCTTTCTTCAGTAATCGTCTTGAGATACATAAGCGTGTAAGTCATATTTGAAAAGGAGTGAAAGAATGGAGAATCGTAGAACAGGATTTGAAGCCATTGAGTTTCATGGGAAAAGTACCGGCTATCAACTCAATGACTTCTGGGGATGGGGTTTTTCAGACCTTTTAAACAACACGCTTAGAGGAGCATATTGTGAATATATCGTTGCAACTGCGCTTGATTTGGATCTGAGGGGCTGTCGGAAAGATTGGACGCCTTGGGATTTGTCCATGCCTTATCAATGGCGGAATGGAGAAACCGTACATGATGAGATCCATATTGAGGTAAAAAGCGGTGCTTATTTGCAAGCTTGGACTCAGAAAAAGCCATCACGCATTCAGTTCATGATAAGCCCTACGGTTGCTTGGAAAGAGTTGTCAGGTTATGAAGAAGTGTCCAGGCGTCAATCGGATGTTTACGTATTTGGGCTTTACACAGTTTTAGATAAAGAGAAGGCTAACCCTCTGATACTTGACGGATGGGAGTTTTATATTCTGCCCACCAGAATCCTTGATACTGTTTGTGGAAAACAAAAAAGCATTTCACTAAACTCCATAAAAAAGCTTGGCCCAATCATCACAGACTATCAGGGAGTAAAAACAGCAGTCATCAAGTGCACACATGTTTAAATGATAGTATAATAAAACATTCGGGAAAGTCACCCGGAAAAAGGGACTGTATATTTCTATCTTCTATTACTCCAAAAACTCAATATACGGAGCCAACGATTTTTCTGCGTTATTGAGTGTGTAAATTATAGAATCTCCCCTGCTCAGTACCTCTTTATACTCGGAAATCCTTTTATTATATCCGGCCTCATCCAAAGATATGATTCCGTTTGCGGTAGACACGAAAGTTCCGAGACGCTTTTCACCGTGTTCCGGGAAATCGACCGTGATGATAGTACCATTATTCTCTATGACAATCCCGGTCCCGTATAGTTTATGATAAACCTTGCGGCCTTCGCAATAGACCGAATTTACATAACCTTGAGCGTCCTCAAGCCGTCTGTGGTTTTCTTTCGCTTTTTCGTATTCTGCTGACAGCAGCAGAGCCTTTTCTTTCCGTTCTTGCATTAACTGACGTTCTTTTGTTTTTGGCCTTTCAAATGAGATGCCATCAAATAGTCCATAAGTCGAGCAACAGTATATCAAATCAAACGCCAGAATATGCTTTTCTGGATCGGCATACAGCGTCTGAGGGTCGACACACCAGCCGGAAGAAAAGCGGCTGGCATCAGTTGCCATCAGTTCTTTGTTCGATTTGATTGCTTCCACAAGTTGATCACACATCCGGTAATAAACATCCAGTTTCACCGAATCACCAGAGCCCCAGTCATCATAGAATTCTACACAATCTGCGAATGCCTGAGCATGCGTCGCCTTGAAAATATAGTTGTGATCTGGATCGTACAAGAACAGATATCCGGTTACAGAGTGCATATCATCCTTATATAAGTAGCTGTTTGGAAAGTGACGATCCCGAAGCGAATGACTTTGATTCAAAAATGCGGAAATGCGTTGGCGCCTATTTTCAAGATCACCGTTGTCAGCGCTGAAAAGCATGCGGAACATTTTTCGTACAGTATCAGGCTCCTTTTCGGCAAATCTTACCAGTCCGTAAAACGGTTGCGTATAGCTATCGATCAAATTTTCTGTGAGCTTCTTGAGGGCTAATAGCTTTGAGGGAAACTCGTTGTCCGGTGCGTCAAGAGCTTTATCCATTTCATTATGGAACCGCTTAATGATCTGCCACTTGTAGTACTCTTGATGATCGTTGTTGTTGATAGTCTCAAAGTCATTAATATAGTTCGTAAAGATTTGCAGCAAATGATCCTTGTTCATTCTGTGCTCCTTACATATGATATTGTATTTTATGATCAGACATGAAAGTGAGTATTCAAAATAACGTGCTTTGCTGAACTGAGATAAAGGCAGCCGCATTAAGAATGTTTCATCTTTAGGAGCAACCTGACTATTTCTTTAAGGATGCTCCATCTCCAAAACGAAGTCGTTATATACCATGAAAATAATAACATACATCGAAAATTCAGACAAGCCATTCGACTCGCATTATAATGCTTGTATCTCTATCGACGGTGATACGGTTTTGTGTTATACTGAATCAAAATGGAACGTCTAACGAACCAGCCCGACGGGAGGTGAACGCGTGGGCGCGGAAAAAGAAAAAACGCCGCTGCGGCAGACGGTGATCGGCATCCTGGCTCACGTGGACGCCGGGAAGACGACCCTGTCGGAAGCCCTGCTCTATGAATCCGGGGCTATCCGGAATCTGGGCCGGGTGGACCACGGGGACGCCCATCTGGATACCTTCGCCCTGGAGCGGCAGCGGGGCATCACCATCTTCGCCAAACAGGCCCGGCTGCGCCTGCCCGGCTGGCAGGCCACGCTGCTGGACACCCCCGGCCACGTGGATTTCTCCCCGGAGGCGGAGCGCACCCTGGATGTGCTGGACTGCGCCGTGCTGGTCGTCAGCGCCTCCGCGGGGGTGCAGAGCCACACCCGCACCCTCTGGAAGCTGCTGCGCCAGCGGAATATCCCCACCTTCCTCTTTGTGAACAAGACGGACCTGCCCTATGGGGGGAAGGAAGCCCTGCTGACGGCCCTCCGGGAACAGCTGGGGGAGGGCGTCTTCGACCTGGAGGACCCGGATTGGGAGGGCATGTCCCTCACGGATGAAGCGCTGCTGGAGGAATACCTGGCAGACCGCGGCCTGAAGGAAAAAAGCCTCCGCGCCGCCGTCCGGGCCTGCAAGCTCTTTCCCTGCCGTTTCGGGGCGGCGCTGCATCTGAATGGCGCGGCCGAATTCCTGGAGGACCTGCGCCGCCTGGCTCCCGACGCCCCGGCGGGAAAGCAATTCGGGGCGAAGGTTTTCAAGATCGCCAGGGAGGAGGGCGTACGCCTCAGCTATATGAAGGTGACCGGCGGCGTCCTGCGTGTGCGGGACAGTCTCTCCGGCCCCGGCTGGACGGAGAAGGTGAGCCAGCTCCGCTTCTATAGCGGCGGCAAGTTCGAGCAGGGGGAGGCGGCATACCCCGGCGATGTTGTGGCTGTGGCGGGTCTTACGCAGACGGGCCCCGGCCAGGGCCTGGGCGCCGAGGGAACGGGGGAAGCGCCCCGGCTCGCGCCGGTGATCACCTGCCAGGTGCTGCTGCCCGCGTCTTATGATCCCCACCGGGCCCTCACGCAGCTGCGGCAGCTGGAGGAGGAGGAACCCCAGCTCCGCGTCAGCTGGGAGGAGCGGACCGGTCAGCTCTGCGTCCAGGTCATGGGTCCGGTGCAGCTGGAGGTGCTCCACGCGCTGATGCTGGAGCGCTTCGGGCTGGATGCGGCCTTCGGCCCGCCGAAGGTGCTCTATCGCGAGACCATCGCCGACACGGTGGAGGGCGTAGGGCACTACGAGCCCCTGCGGCATTATGCGGAAGTGCATCTGCTGCTGTCGCCGGGAGAGCGGGGCAGCGGCGTCACCGTGAAGACCGGCCTTTCCGAGGATGTGCTGGACCGCAACTGGCAGCGGCTCATCCTCGGCCACGTGCTGGAAAAGCAGCATCTCGGGGTGCTCACCGGCGCGCCGATCACGGATATCGAGATCACCCTGGCCGCCGGGCGGGCCCACCTGAAGCACACCGAGGGGGGCGATTTCCGCCAGGCGACCTACCGGGCCATCCGCCAGGGGCTGATGCAGGCAAAAAGCGTCCTCCTGGAGCCCTGGTATCAATACCGCATTGAGCTTCCGCAGGAGAATGTGGGAAGGGTCCTCAGCGACCTCACCCGCCTGGGGGCGGAAACGGAAGCACCCGCAGCGGACGGCAGGATCGCCGTCCTCGCGGGAAAAGCCCCCGTGGCCGCCCTGCGGGACTATCCGGAGACCCTGGCCGCCGTCACCCACGGCATGGGCAGCATCAGCCTTACCCCGAGCGGCTATGCCCCCTGCCGGGATCAGGCGCGCATCGTGGCGGAAGTGGGCTACGACCCCGCCGCCGACCTGGATAACCCGCCCCACAGCGTGTTCTGCGAGCACGGCGCGGGGGTGGTGGTCCCCTGGGACCGGGTCTTTGAACGCATGCACCTGCCCTCCGTCCTGCGGCCCCCCAGGGAGGAACCTTCCCTCCGGGAGCAGGCGGCGCGGTATGTCGCCCAGGTGGCCCTGGACGACCAGCTGGCCGCCATCTTCGAGCGGACCTACGGCCCCATCCGCCGGGAGAAGGTCCGGGCCATGGCGGCGCGCAGTACGCCGCGAGCGGAGAAACCCTGGAAGCTCACCGCCGCCGACGAGGGACCGGAATATCTGCTGGTGGACGGCTACAACATCATCCACGCCTGGGACAGCCTGCGGAAGCTGGCGGAGGAAAACCTGGATGCGGCCCGCCACCGTCTGATCGAGCGGCTGCGCAATTTCCAGGGCTTCCGGCAGTCCCCGGTGATCGTGGTCTTCGACGCCTACAAGGTGAAGGGCAATCCCGGCTCCATCGAGCATCTGGGGGGCCTGGACGTGGTCTATACCAAAGAGGCGGAGACGGCGGACATGTATATCGAGAAGGCCACCTATGACCTGCGGAAGCACCACCGGGTCCGGGTCGCCACCTCCGACGGGCTGGAGCAGGTCATCATCCTGGGCCACGGGGCCCTGCGGGTGCCCGCCCTCGCCTTTGAGGCGGAGGTAAAGGCTGCCGAGGAGACCATCCGGGCGTATCTGAAGGAACTGCAATAGCCAACGGACGCTTGAACAGAGGCGGCCCCTGTGCTATCTTTACAGCGTGCCCCTTCGATATCCAACGTATTATCCGGGCCTGCTGCGGCGGGAACGGAGAAAGAGAGGTAATCCATATGAAGAAAGCTTTGGCTGCTGTGCTGATCGGACTGATGCTGCTGAGCGCCGGCTGCACCGCGAAGATCACCCCCGCCCCCACGGAGGTCCCCGCGCCGACAGAGGCCCCCGCCCCCACGGAGGCTCCCACGCCGACAGAGGCGCCTGCCCCCACGGAAGCACCCACGCCGACGGAAGCACCTGCGCCCACGGAAGCGCCCGCGCCCACGGAAGCGCCCGCTCCTACGGAGACCCCCGCACCTGCGGACGCGCCCAAACCCGCAGATACGCCGTCTCAGGACCCCGCCCCGGCGGAGTATGAGACGCCGGACTGGCTGCATCTGCCGGAAGGGGCGACCTGGCTCACCAACGTCGAGCTGGCGGAATGGGGCTACTGGTTTTATGCGGATTTCATGCGTTCCCAGTTCCTCTATTCCACCTATGCCGTCCCCCAGGACGCGGACCTGGCGGAGACCTTCTATAACGGCCTCGGCAGCCAGGAGACCTGCGATCTCGAGGATATCCGGGCATACATGATGGAATACGGCTCCTGGAGCACCTGGACGGACGCGGACAAGCTCCCGACGGAGGACATGGACGATGTGCTGAAGGACTACCTGGGCCTCACCCTGGCGGAGATGAGCGGCTATGGCCTCTACCGGATGAACTATGTGGCGGAGACGGACGCTTATTACCACTTCCACGGGGACACCAACCGCATGGGGGACCCCATCATGGATTGGGGCTGGAAGCAGGGAGATTTCGTGACCCTCTATTATGAAGGGTCCGCCGGCGGCGGAAACGGATGGTACACCGGGGAATTCCGGGTGGTGCTGGAGCAGACGCCGGGGGACTGGCGCTTCCGCTCCAATGAATACTGCGATATCGTGGACGGCAAGGTGACCTACGTGGCGGATCCCGACACCTTTACGGGGGATTGGGAGCCCAGCCCGGTCGCCGTCTCCCTGCTGGAGCCGGACGAAGCCCTCTCGGCAGAGGATTATGACGCCGCCCTCGCCAACGTCCTTGGGCGCTATGCCGACGGGAAAGAGGAGGCCAACTCCTACTGCTGGCTGGAGGGGAGCAACGTTCCCTACTACGTCTTCCTCATAGGCCTGACCTACGCGGGGGATACGGAGGCCTATTTCGTTGGCGGCGACGGGACGGTGGCCCATCTGCCCATTCCGGCGGATATCGAGCCCGGCACTGTCTATTATGAGACGGAAGCCCTGCTCATGACCTTCTACTACGGCAGGGAGGAAGGGGATTCCTACACAGGCTGGTCCTACACGCTGCTGGTGCCCACGGGCGAACTGTTCGAGACGGTCAGCAGCTGGTAAGAAAGGAGAGAACGAAATGTCCATGCGTTTTGACACGATGCTTTTTCCCGGCGGCCTGAGCAAGGCCTTCACCCTCAGCTATGACGACGGGGTCACCCAGGACAAGCGACTGGCGGAGCTCTTTCGCAGCCACGGCCTGAAATGCACCTTCAATCTCAATGCCGGACTGTGCGGTCACAAGTTCAGCGAGGGCGTCATCCGCATGGAGGAAAAGGATTGGGATGAAACCTACGCGGGCCATGAGCTGGGGGGCCACGCCTTCTACCACTCCGCCCTGGACACCATGGGCAATTCCCGGATGGTCTATGAGATCATCGAGGATAAGCGGCGGCTGGAGAAGCACGCCGGTGAGCCCATGCGCATGTTTGCCTATCCCTTCGGCACCTTCAACGATGCGGTAGTGGAAGCGCTCCGCATGGCGGGCTACGAGGGGGCGCGCACCACGGTTTCCACCCATTCCTTTACCCTGCCCCGGGATTTCCTGCGCTGGGACCCCACCTGCCACCACGGCGACGCCAGGCTCATGGAGCTGGCCGGGCAGTTCGCCGAGGGCTTTTCCATGGGGCCGTCCCTGTTCTATGTGTGGGGCCACGCCTATGAATTCGACGGAGCGAAGAACTGGAACGTCATCGAGGAGCTCTGCGCATACATGGACGTCCACCGGGAAAAGATCTGGGTCTGCACCAACGGGGATATCCTGAAATATGTCAAGGCCTTCCGATCCCTGGAGTACAGCGCCGACGGGACCATGATCCGCAATCCCTCCGCCATGGACGTCTGGTTCCAGCCCTCCATGGGCAAGGCGGAGCGCATCCCCGCCGGAAGCATCTGGACCGGGGAAGAATAGCATTCAAATCACAATCACTTCGCTGGGTTGCGATTTGAGAAAGGATGATGCTGCGCTCTCCGCACTGCGTCCTTATTTGCCGGAATACGGCACAGCGCCGCACGCGGCACTGTTTGATGATTCCGGCAAAACGTCCTTCTCAAAATTGAAGCGATGCTTCAATTTTGAAGAGGAAGAGCAACGAAATGAATGAGCTTTGGCCCTGTGGGCCGAAGCGAACGATATGGAGTTTGCTCTGACAAAGCCGCTCCGCGAAAGGTTTTTTTCGCCACATACATGCTGCGGCGAAAAAAGAATTCCAGCTTCTTTCGCGCCTGCGGGCGCGAACTCTGCGAGGCTATAGTTTCAACAAAAAGCTCCCTGCGGCAAATGACCGCAGGGAGCTTTTGCTTGCGTATCACGCTTTTTTCAGCCGGATCACGTTCCAGCTCAGGGGCTGGAGCGTCGTCTGTACCTTGCCCGCTTCCAGCCTGGCGGCAGCATTCTGCGCCGGCTTCACCGCGTCGGGGTTTTCAAAGCTGTTGGCGGCCTTCAGGTCCTTGGAGAACATCTCCAGATGCTCCGTCAGCTGCCAGCCCTCGAAACCGGAAACGTCCAGCTCCAGGTCGTTGGAGCCCTCCCAGCTTCGGTTGATGACGAAGATGTTCAGCTCGGTCTCATCCTCGCTGAGGGCGGCCGCCGCGTCGATGAAGGGGAGACCCTCCCGCCGGGCGTAAGTGGAGTTGTCGTCCACCACGTAGCCGGGGATATCGAAGGTGCCGCAGTCCACGCTGACGCGCATGCTGGTGCCCTTGCCCCAGTTCATCAGCTGGGTGAAGGGATAGTAGGAAGCGCTGTGCCACACATGGTCGTGGTCGGAGGCCACCACCGCCCCCAGGCCGCCGGTCATGCAGCCCACCTTCACCCGGTCCGCGTGGCGCAGGAAGGCCAGCAGCACGCTTGTGTTGCTGAGGGCGTTCACCATGTCCCCCATGCCCATGCCGGGGCCGAAGGAGGACACCCTGTCCGGGTCGTGGCGGATATAGCGCTGATCGGGCCGGAACTGATAGTGGGCCCGGTAGAGATTGTGGATGCCGTTCCCCGGCTCTACCGTTCCGTGGGGGCGGGGCATGACCCCGTATTCGTCGAAGGAGAGCATCATCTTCTTGTCAGAACGGCATTTCGTCTGCATGAAGTCGCAGAGGGCGATCTCCGTGTTGATATAGTCCTCGAAGTAGACGCTGCCGCCCAGCAGGGCCGCCCAGTCGTCCGGCGGGGCGGAATGATAGTGGTGGAGGGAGACATAGTCCACGGACTCATAGCATTCCTGCAGCACCTCCAGGTCCCACTGGGGATAGTGGGCCAGGAAGGGAGAGGAGGAGACGCAGACGGCGGTCTCGATGGAGCCGTCCACCCATTTCATGGCCTTGCTGGTCTCGTTGGCCAGAATGCCGTAGCCCCGGGGGTCCCGCTCCCAGGATGCCACCTGCCAGGGGCCGTCCATCTCATTGCCCAGGTACCAGAGCTTCACCCCGTAGGGCTGCTCGTGGCCGTATTTCCGCCGTAGGTCGGACCACCAGGTGCCGCCCTCGTGGTTGGTGTATTCTGTGATATAGACCGCGTCGTTCAGATTGCCGGTGCCCAGGTTGATGGTATAAAGAGGCTCCACCCCCGCCCGCTCGGCCCAGGTGAGGTATTCGTCGTGGCCCACGTCGTTGGGGATATACTGGTGCCAGGCCAGGTCCAGGTGGGTCTTGCGCTGCTCCAGCGGGCCGATGGAATCCTTCCAGTCCCAGCCGGAGACGAAGTTGCCGCCGGGGAGGCGCACCGCGGGCAGGGGCGTTTCCCGCAGCGCCCGGAGGAAGTCGCCCCGGAAGCCCTTGTCGTCCGCCGTGGGGTGCTTGGGGTTATACATGGTGCCATTGACCATGTTGCCGATGGGCTCCAGGAACGCGCCGTAGAGCCGGGGGGAAATGGCGCCGATGCGGAAGGCGGGATGGACGGTGAGGCGGGCTTTCTTCGGCATCTCAGCCCTCCCGGGCCTTCAGGCCCTTCCGATAGGTTTCGATGCACAGCTCCACCAGCTCCTCGGGCTTCTCCCGGCAGATTTCCACCGTGTCGCCCCAGATCATGGCATACGGCGCGTCCGCCGTCAGGGGTTCCCAGCGGGGCATGGGGCTGCCGTCGGCGTCGGGGCCGTTGGGGTCGCCGGAGCGGATGAAGTTGGCCCAATAGTTGCACATTTTCCGGCTCAGGTCATAGTGCTTGCCCACGAAGGGCCGCCAGCACTTGGCCAGGGTCTCGAAGTAGAACCAGAGATCCACGCTGTGGAAGGTGCCGGGGTTGTCCCAGCCGGGGATCTCCGCGTCGAACACCGCATAGTAGACGGGGCTATCCATCCCCAGCTCCTTCTGCTGGCGGACCAGCGCGTTCACGGCGATCTCCAGGCCGTTGACGAAGCTGCGCTTCACCTTTTCGCCCACCTCGCCGGCGCAGATGCGCAGGAAAGTCCCGGCGTCGGCCCCGAAGATGGCCTTCGCCTTTTCCTCAAATTCCTCCTTGGTGTTGGCCATGAGGCCGCTGGCAAATTCATCCATGGTGCGGGTGATCATCAGGGGCACGCCGTAGCGCTTGCCCTGCATCATGTTGTCGGTGGCTTCTCCGGTCTGGAACACGCCGTCGGAGGTGGTGCCGAACCAGCCCTTGAATTCCTCGCACTTGTCCCGCAGGGTCACGGCGTCGATGGCGCGGGCTTCCTCCAGGGTCTTGACCCCCAGGAAGTCAAAGAATTTCACGCCCTGCTCCTCCGCGTCGGCAAAGCTGCGCTTGCCGGGGAAGAAGGAGCCGTAGACCCCGGCCATAATGCCGCTCTGGATGATGGCCCGCTGGAACAGGCCTTCGTTCTGGGGGCTCGTGAGCTGGGCGCAGACGCTGCCGCCGCCGGCGGACTGGCCGCCGATGGTGATGTTGTCCGGGTCCCCGCCGAAGGCCGCGATGTTGCGCTTGACCCAGCGGGTGCCCGCCTGCTGGTCCAGGTGGCCGAAGTTGGAGGGGGCGTCGGGCTGCTCCTTCGTGAGCTGGGGATGGGCCAGGAAGCCAAACACATTCAGCCGGTAGTTCACCGTGACCACCACGATGCCCCGGCGGGCGATGCGCTCGCCGTCGAATTCCATCTCGGCGGGGTTGCCCTCCCGCAGGCCGCCGCCGAAATACCATACGAAGACGGGCAGCTTTTCGTCAGCCGTCTTTGCGGGGGTCCACACGTTCAGATAGAGGCAGTCCTCGTCCATGGGGATTTCCGGGTCCACGTTCCACTCCCGGGAATAGATGTTGTCCTTGTCCAGACCGGGGATGTGCTGCATGGAAATGGGCCTGAAGGTGAGGCAGGGAAGCTCCCCCTCCCAGGGAATGACGGGCTGCGGCGCACGCCAGCGATTGACGCCCACGGGCGGGGCGGCGAAGGGGATGCCCTTGAAGGAAGTGATCCGCGGGTCGGCCGCGGGGATGCCCCGGACGACGCCGCCTTCGACGGTCGCTTTACGAATCATGGCAAATTCTCCTTATTTTTATATATTTTTCACAGAATCAGACAGAACGGAAAAGTGATTTTCCTATAACAATTCAATCATATTTACTCTTGAAAATCCAATGGAATTATAGTAATTTATATATAACTCAATGCTTATGAATGGGGAGACGGACCATGACGAAAACCCAGCTCAACTGCTTTTCCGCCGTCCTGCGGACGCTGAGCTTCACCAAAGCCTCCAACCTGCTCTATACCTCCCAGCCCGCCATCAGCAAGAATATCTCCAAGCTGGAGGAGGAACTGGGCTGCCGCCTGTTCGAGCGCTCCGGCAGCACGCTGACGGTGACGGAGGCGGGCTGGCTGCTGAACGATTATCTGGAACTGTCCGAACGGGAATTCCAGCGGACGCTGGAGGAGATCCGCCGGGTCAGCTCCAATGCGGGGCGGGTGCTGAAGATCGGCTGTCCCGAGACCTGGAACCCCCACTATCCGCTCCGGCTCCTGCGCAGTCTGCTGGCGGAGCATCCGGAGGTGCAGTTCACGCTGGAATCCTACCGCCTGTCGGAGCTCCTGAGCCGTCTCAGCAGCGGCAGCTTCGATGTGATCATCACCCACGAATTCTATGCCGCGTCCCCCATGGGACCCACCACCTGTCCCGTGACGGATACAGGCTGCGGCATGCTCTATTCTCCGGAGCTGTTTCCCGATGTGCAAAACCCGGAGCAGCTCAAGGACCTGCCCTTCCTGGTGTACGACGATGATGTGAGCAAGCTCAGCAAGCGGTTCAGCGGCGTCATCCGGGAGTGCTGCGCGGAATTCGGCTTCCGGCCACGCTTCCGCAGCACCAACCAGGCTTCCGTCGCCCTGTTCGACACCGCCAACGGCAAGGGGGTCATGTTCTTCAGCGATTGGGACAGCCCCGTCACCAATCCCATCTACGGCTATGTCTCCCTCCAGCGGCAGCTGCCGGTAAATCTGATCTACTACCCCGAAAAGCTCACCGCCGAGGCGACGACCCTGCTGAAGGAAGCCAAGAAATACCGCCGCAAAGCGGAGTGAGAGCCTTCCCCCCGCCCGTATTCCGCAGGGAGGCGCGCCGTGAAAAGCGCGTCTCCTTTTTCAGCTGCTGCTGCGTCCGGGTTTTCCGGCGGAAGGGGGAAAACCGGCGATTTGCACAAGGGGAATGTGGAAAACGATGAAATATTGCGAAAAACAAGTAGACGGATTATGAAAAATGACGGTTGACTTTTCCAAAAGCTGGCGTAAAATAAAGGCCGAAATTGAGATCGTTCCCCACGGAGCAATCGCCAAAAGCGAATTGCGGATCCGTCCGGAAGCCGGTAAAAGTTTGAACGGGCATCGCCCGGAATGGCTTTTACCTTTTTTTTCGCCATTCAAAGAG
>JAEETX010000041.1 GCA_016286665.1 Oscillospiraceae bacterium | reverse complement strand
CAGGGAGCCCGGTTGTTGGTGACGACCTTGCAGCCCTCGGCTGCCAGCGCCTTGGCCACCGCCCGGCCGATGCCCATGCCCGAGCCGGTGACGATGGCGACTTTGCCCTTCAGATAATCGCCCATGAAGAAACCCTCCAATTTGTCAGTTTTATGATTTGATAGGTTAAAGATACCATGCTTTGCGCGGGAAGTCAAGGAAGTCAAAACCCTTGCGGCAGGGGAGGGAGGGTGCTATAATCCAGGAAACGGCAGCGCGGGAGGGGAGAGGACATGAAGCTGTATATCGTGCGCCACGGGGACCCGGATTATGCTCTGGACAGCCTGACGGAGCGGGGGCGGCGGGAGGCGGAGCTGCTGGCGGAGAAGCTGGCAAAGCTGGATTTCGCCGCCGTTTACGTATCCCCGCTGGGCCGCGCCAGGGAGACTGCCGAGGCCACGCTCCGCCGCCTGGGGCGGCAGGGGGAGACGAAGGAATGGCTGCGGGAATTCGCCCCCCGCCGTCTTGACCCGGATACGGGCTGGGAAACGGTGGTCTGGGACTGGCTCCCCCAGAGCTGGACGCGGGAGAAAGCCTTCTATGACCGGGAAGCGTGGATGCATGTGCCCTCCATGGAGGCAGCGGGCGTGCCCGCGGAAGCAGCGTGGGTGGCCGCCGGACTGGATGAGGTGCTGGAAAAGCACGGCTATGTGCGGGACGGGGAAATCTACCGCGCCCTCCGGCCCAATCGGGACAGCCTACTGTTCTTCTGCCATTTCGGGGTGGAGTGCGTCATGCTCTGGCGCCTGCTGGGCATTTCCCCCATGCCTCTGTGGCACGGGACCTGCGCCCTCACCAGCAGCGTCACGACCCTGGTGACGGAGGAGCGGCGGCAGGGCGTCGCCGCTTTCCGCATGAACTGCTTCGGCGACGTCTCCCACCTAACCGCCGCGCAGCAGGAGCCCAGCTTTTCCGCGCGGTTCTGCGAGACCTGGGACTGTGCGGAAGAACGCCACGATTAGCACAATTACTATAGGATACAGACGGGGAGAACCATAGGAAATGCATGACGAACTGACGAAAGTGGACATTCAGAAGATGCAGGAGGAGATCGACTACCGGCTGAACACCCTGCGGCCCAAGCTGATCGAGGACGTGCAGACCGCCCGCAGCTTCGGGGACCTGAGCGAGAATTTCGAGTATAAGGCGGCCAAGCAGGCGAAAAACCGCAACGACAGCCGCATCCGCTATCTCCAGAACATGATCGCCACCGCGGTGGTGATCGAGGACAAGCACGCTTCCGAGGAAAACGTGGCGGGCCTTTTCGACTTCCTGACCCTCTGGTTCGAGGAGGACGAGGAGGAGCAGCGCATCCGCCTGGTGACCACCCTGCGGGCCAACGCCCTGGAGTGGCTCATCAGCAAGGAATCCCCCCTGGGCAAGGCCCTCATGGGCCGAAAGGCAGGGGAGCGGGTGCTGGTGGAGGTGGAAAACGGCGCAAGCTACCATGTGGTCATCCGCGCCATCGAAAAGGGCGAGGACGACGCGAGCCTGGAAATCAGCAGATATTGAATTTTCATGGGACCGGCCTCTTTTTTCGGGAGGCCGGTTATGCTATAATGATAAAAATATGATAACTTTCAGGCAGCCGTGCTGCCGGAGGGAGTGGAGCATGGAAAAGATCAGCGCGATATTTCAGCCCTTGCAGGTGGGGCCCCTGCGGGTCCGCAACCGCATCGAGGTCTCCCCGGCGGAGCCCTTCCTCTGCTCAAAGGATGGGCTGGTGACGGATGAATTCGTGGATTTCACCGCCCAGTTCGCCAAATACGGGGCGGGCATCGTCACCGTGGGGGACAGCCCCGTGACCCAGGCCTACGCCGACCAGAACCATTATGTGGTGAACCTGGCGGACCCCATGGTGGTCCACGGCCTCACCAAGGTGACCGACGCCATCCACCGCTGGGGCGCCGTCGCCTCCATCGAGCTGAACCTGCGGGACGACCGTCTGCCCGCGGACTTCACCGTGGAGGAGATCCACGGCATCCAGAAGGCCTTTGCCGACGCGGCGGAGCGCTGCCGCAAGGCGTCCTTTGACATGGTGATGCTCCACTTCGGCCACGGGCACACCGCCGCTTCCTTCTATTCCCCCCATGTGAACAAGCGCACGGATCAGTACGGCTGCGGCACCTTTGAAAACCGCATCCGCTTCGCCAGCGAGCTGGTGGATATGGTACGGCAGCGCATCGGCCCCAATATGGCCATCGAAGTGCGTATGAGCGGGGATGAGATCTACCCGGAGGGCGTCCATGTGGAGGACGGCATCCGCTTCGTCAAGGCCCTGGAGGATCGGATCGACATGGTGCATATCTCCGCAGGCAGCATGTACGATATCCGCACCATGGACTACACCATCCAGTCCACCTACATGCCCCGGCCCACCAACCTGCATATCGCAGCACAGTACAAGGCCGCCGGGCTGAAGATCCCGGTGCTCAGCGTGGGCAGCCACGATATCCTCTCCGCGGAAAAGGCCATCCGCGAAGGTCAGTGCGACGCCGTGGCCATGATCCGCGCCTTTTTGGCCGATCCGGAGCAGCTTATCAAGGCAAAGCAGGGGAGAGTGGAGGAAATCCGCCCCTGCCTCCGCTGCAACGTCTGCACCGGGGACGATCCCCACGGCTGCCCCAAGCCCCTGCGCTGCACCGTCAACCCGCCCCAGGGCCGCCAGCCCCTCTTTGACCGCATCGAGCCCGCGAAGGCGGGGAAGAAGGTGGTCGTCGTGGGCGGCGGCGCCGCGGGGATGGAGGCGGCGCGGCGTCTCGCGGAGCGGGGCCTCCGGCCTGTGCTGTTCGAGAAAGCGCCGGAGCTGGGGGGCAGTCTCCGCACCGCCGGAGCAAACCCCCTCAAGGGGGATGTGCGCCGCTATGCCGACTGGAGCGTCCGCATGACCCTGAAGGACCCCCGTATCGATCTGCGCCTGGGCACCGAAGCCACCAGGGAGCGCATCGAGGCGGAGAAGCCCGACGCGGTGATCCTGGCCGTGGGCGCTGCGCCCATCATCCCGCCGGTGGAGGGCGTGCACGGGGAGAACGTCTGCCTTGCCCAGGATATCGACAAGGGGCTTTATAAGCCCGGCAAGCGGGTGGTCATCGTAGGCGCGGGCCTCACCGGCACGGAGACCGCCGTCACCCTGGCAAGGGAGGGCCACGACGTGCTGGTGATGGATATGCTGACCCTGGCGGAGGTCCGAGCCAGGGACAAGGCGGTGATGAAGGCCCAGCGCCTGGCCCAGCAGGCGGGGGTGGAGTTCAAGGAACGGCTCCGCCTGAAGGCCGTCACCCCCACCGGCCTCATCGCGGAGGACCAGAACGGGGACATCACGGAATTCGAATGCGACACCGTGGCCCTCAGCCTGGGCGTCCGGCCCAGGAAGGACGTGCTGGAAGCCCTGGAGGGGGTCTGCGGCGAAATGTACGCGGTGGGGGACTGCGCCCTCCGGCAGGGCAACATCACCACCGCGGTCCGGGACGGCTTCTATGCCGCCATGAATGTTTGAGCGATCGTCTGAACAACGGTAAGGAGGAAGGAGAGCAACCATGTACCAGCTGAAACCCATGACCCTGCGGGTGCAGCGCATCCGGCAGAAATACCGCACCACCAAGCCCAGGATCGACATTAACCGCTATCGCCTGGTCACGGAATTCTATATGCAGAATCCCCAGCTGACCGGCATCCTCAAGCGGGCGAAGAATCTGCGCAACCTCTTTGAAAACATGCCCGTCCTCATCAATGAGGACGAGGTGATCGTGGGCTGGCAGGGCACCAGCTACCGCTGCTGCGCCCTCTATCCCGAAACCAGCTTCAACTGGTTCATGAAGGAGCTGCGGGCGGACAACATCCGGGAGCGGAGCGTGGACCCCTACGACATTGACCCGGAGGACGAAAAGTATCTCCTGGAGACCGGGGATTTCTGGTCCAAGAATTCCATGAGCGCCATCACCGACGAATATATCCCCCGCTACTACCGGGATAAGCTGGACGGCAACGGCTCCGTCTGCTTCTCCGCCCATGACAACTGCGAATCCCCCGTGGGCCACTTCGTCGCCAATTTCTGGACCGCCACGCAGAAGGGCTTCGGCGCCATCCGGGAGGAAGCTCTGGCGAAGCTCCAAAAGCTGGAGGAGGAGGGCATCTACGGCGACAGCATCTACAAGTATAATTTCTACCGGGCGGTGGACATCGTCTGCGAGGGCATCATCCACTGGTCCGAGCGCTACGCCGCCGAGGCGCTGCGCCAGGCGGAGGCCTGCGCCGATCCGGAACGGAAGAAGGAACTGCTGGAGATGGCGGACTGCCTGAACTGGATCATGAAGAACCCCTGCCGCAATTTCCACGACGCCGTTCAGTGCATCTATCTCTACCAGCTGGCCCTGTGCATGGACGGGCAGCTCCACGGCATCAGCTACGGCCGGGTGGACCAATACCTGGGCCGCTACTACGATCAGGATATCGCAAACGGGACCATCACCCCGGAATATGCCCAGGAGCTGATGGACCTGTTCTACCTCAAGGTGGCCGAGTGCAACAAGATCTGGTCCGAGGGAGCCACCAAATCCGGCCCGGGCTACACCTCCGGCCAGCTCATGACGCTGGGCGGCGTGGACAGGGACGGCAACGACGCCACCAACGCCGTGACCTATATGATGCTCCAGGCTTCCGGCCGCCTGGTCCTCCACGATCCTCCCCAGGCCCTGCGCATCCACGAGGGGACCCCCGACGAGCTGTGGGAGGCCGCCATCGAGACCACCAAGATCGCCGGCGGCGTGCCCACCTTCGAGTCCGACAAGGTCATCATCAAGGCCCTCATGAAGCGGGGCATCCCCCTGGAGGACGCCAGGAACTATTGCCTCAACGGCTGCGTGGAGCCCTCCGTGGGCGGTTACGAGTGGGCCCAGCCCGGCGGCACCGGCACCGAGAGCTATCTGAACATCGCCAACGCGTTCCTCATGGCCATCAACAACGGCTATGCCTTCACCGGCGGGGAAGCGCGGCAGTTCGGCCCCGCTACCGGCTTCCTCTACGATATGCAGAGCATGGACGAGGTCCTGGCTGCGGTGAAAACGGCCTTCGATTTCTTCTGCAAGTGGCAGTGCTCCTGCATCAACGCCTGGGAATCCATGAGCGCCTTCCACAACCCCCTGCCCCTGCTCTCCGCCACCCTGGAGGGCTGCATGGAAAACGGGAAGGACTGCCAGGCGGGCGGCGCGAAGTACAATTCCACCGGCAACAGCTGCATCGGCCTGGGCAACGTGGCCGACAGTCTGAATATCATCGACTACTGCTGCTTCCGGGAGAAGCTCTGCACCACGCGGGAGCTCTACGACGCCCTCATGCACAACTGGGAGGGCTATGAGGAGCTGCGGCAAAAGATCAACGGCATCGTGCCCCGCTACGGCAACGGCAATGCCGAGGCGGACAAATATGTGGATTTCACCGCCTCCACCTATGCCAACGCCATCAATTCCGCCACCGGCCCCCGGGGCAACCATTTCGCCGCGGGCTGCTATCCCGTCACCGCCAACGTCCTTTTCGGCTATATGACCTGGGCCACCCCCGACGGACGCAAGAGCGGCGAACCCCTCACCGACGGCATCTCCAATGTGCAGGGCATGGACAAAAACGGCCCCGTCAGCTTCCTGAACAGCGTGCTGAATTTCGACCAGAGCCTCTACGGCAACGGGACCCTGTGCAACATGAAGTTCCATCCCACGGCCCTGAAGGGGGCCGACGGCCTGATGAAGCTGCGCAGCATCATGGAAACCTATTTCGAGGAGGGCGGCATGGAGCTGCAGCTGAACATCGTCTCCTCCGACACCCTGCGGGACGCCCAGAAGCACCCGGAGAATTACAAGGACCTGGTGGTCCGGGTGGCGGGCTTCTCGGCCTATTTCGTGGAGGTCTTCAAGGGCTGCCAGGACGACCTGATCCGAAGGACGGAAATGAATTTGTAATATAAAGGCAGCACCCCACGGCCCCGGCACACATCTCGCTTGCATATTGTTTTGCCATATCGCCCGAAAATCCTCGGCAATACACAAAGTATTCCCTGCGGTTTTCAGCCGATCTGACAAAAAATCTGTCTGCGCGATCTGCGCACCGGGACTGTGCGGAGCTGCCTTTTTGCACATCTCTCGAGAGCGGAAAGAAGATCACCCTCCGGTAATGATAAAAGGAAGAAGGATATGGACGAAAAGAACCTCGTTGGCCGAATCTACGACATCCAGGGCTTTTCCGTGCAGGACGGGCCCGGCATCCGGACCACCGCCTTTTTGAAGGGCTGCCCCCTCCGTTGTCCCTGGTGCCACAGCCCCGAAAGCCAGGCCTTCTATCCCCAGCTGAGCTGGGTGAGTATGCGCTGCCAGGGCACGGCCCTCTGCGAGAGCCGCTGCATCAAAGCGTGTGCGAAGGGGGCCATCGAGCCGGCGGAGCAGAGGGAGGACGCCAAGACCGGCGAAATGCTGCAAATGATCCATGTGAAGCGGGATATCTGCGACAACTGCGGCGACTGCGCCCGCGTCTGCTACCCCAAGGCCCTGTATCTCTGCGGCGAGGACTATACCGTGGAAAAGCTGGCGCAGCGGCTGCTGCAGGATAAGAAATTCTATGCCCGCTCCGGCGGCGGCGTCACCATCTCCGGCGGCGAAGCCCTGAGCCAGGCGGATTTCACCGTGGCCATCCTGAAACGAATGAAGGCGGAGGGCATCCACACCGCCCTGGACACCACCGGCTTTGCCCCCTGGGAGACCCTGGCGCGCACCCTGCCCTGGACGGACCTGTATCTCTATGATCTGAAGCATATGGACTCCGAAAAGCATAAGCAGGTCATCGGCGTGCCCAACGAGACCATCCTGGATAACGCCCGGAAGCTGGCAGCGGCGGGAAAAAAGCTGCAGGTGCGCATCCCCGTCATCCCCATGTTCAATAACGACGTGGAGAATATCCGCGCCACCGCGCAGTTCTGCCGGGAGCTGGGGGAGGCGGTGACGGTGGTGCAGCTGCTGCCCTACCACAACCTGGGAGTCGCCAAGTATCTGCGCATCAGCGACAAGCCCGTGGCGGAGGCCACGCCTCCCTCCGACGCCCAGATGCAGAAGCTCAAAGCCGTCATGGAGGAAGCCGGACTGAACGTGACGATCCACTGAAGGCAAAGACGACAAAAACGCCTCCTTCGTTCGCCGAAGGAGGCGCTTTTTCGGATGGTGGACAGTAAGGGACTCGAACCCCTGACCTTCCGCACGTCAAGCGGAAGCTCTACCAGCTGAGCTAACTGTCCGCAAAGCAAGAACTAATATAATGCAGGACGGATGGTTTGTCAAGCCCGGAATTGGGAAAAACGTGAATTTTTCTTTGCAAAATAAACCCCGGAAACCCCTTGTTACCGGCTCCGGAATCAGGTATAATTTCTTTTAGAAGTCCCCAAACAAAGAAAAGGAAGGTACGAAGCATGAGAAAAAGATGGCTGGCTCTGCTGCTCACTCTGGTGATGCTGCTGGGCCTCAGCGTTCCCGCCCTGGCCGCGGAGACGCGGGAAACGGATTTCTTCACCGATCAGTGGCACAGCGACATGAATTATGAGGACATGGAATATGTCCCTGTGGATACGGAGGCCGCTCTGGCCGAAATGGAAGCCACAAGGGCCCTGGTGGAAGACGAGGCCAACAAGGACGCGGTCCTGGAAGGCTTCAAGGCCGCCTGCGATCTGAGCACCAACGCGAGGACCATGTACACCCTGGCGAGCATCCGCTATTCCCAGGACTATACCAGCGAGGAAAACTTCACCAACATGGTTGAAGCCCAGCAGGCGGCGATGATCGTGGGCGACGCGCTCTACGGTCTTGCCCGCGACATCCTCAATTCCACCTGCGCCTCTGCTTTGGACGGGATCGTCACCGAGGAGGATGCGGAGTATCTGCGGGACTATGAGAACATGACCGACGAGGAGCTGGCCATGCAGGCGGAGATCACCGATCTGGAAAACGAATACCAGAATGCCGCCTATGTGCCCTATGTCGCGGTGGTGGACGGCGTGGAGTGGACTGACGCCAGCGCCGAGGAAGCCTATTACAACGAAGAGATCAGCTATGACGAGTACATCGAAATCACCCGCGCCGTGGCGAAGGAAATGAACGCCGTCCTGGGCGAAATCTACCTCCGCATCGTGGACGCCCACAAGCGGGAAGCCGTCATTGAGGAATACGAGAGCTACGCGGACTACGCTTACGAAAACGTCTACAACCGGGATTATACGCCCCTGGAGATCCGGGATTTCCACGCCGCCGTGAAGGAAGACGTCGCGCCCTTCAGCGACGTGCTTTACCAGCTGTTCTACAATCTCGTGGACATCGACGTCTATTACGGGGATTACACCGGCGACATCGCGCTGGATATCATGGACCCCTATATCGCCTCCATGTCCAGCGAGTTGTATGAGTCCTTCAACTACATGCGGGACCACCATCTCTATGACAGCGGATACAGCGAGACCAAGGACGGCAGCGGCTTCAGCACCATCCTTTCCGCCTACCAGGCTCCCTTCTTCTTCAACACCCCCACCGGCACGCTCTATGACCTGACCACCGCCGTGCACGAATTCGGCCACTACAACAACTTCTATTGGACCGACGGCAGCTGGTACAACGGCAGCAAGGGCTACGACATCGACGAAGTCCATTCCCAGGGCCTGGAGCTCCTGTTCACGGAATTCTATCCCGAAATCTTCGGGGATTCCGGCAACTTCGTCACCGTGTACATCCTCTACAACATGGTCAGCGCCATCGTCGAGGGCTCCCTGCACGACGAGCTGCAGCAATATGCCTTTGAGACCGAGGGCGTGACCCTGCAGCAGATCAACGAAAAATACTGCCAGCTGTGCAAGGAATACGGCGTGGTGAGCGAAGACGACGAGCGCACGGAAATGTACGGCTGGGTGGAGATCCACCACACTTTCGACCGCCCCTTCTACTACATCAGCTATGCCACCTCCGCCGCCGGCGCCCTGGAATTCTGGCTGGCGGCCAAGGAGGATTACTTCACCGGCGTCGACGATTACCTCCGCTTCACCGCGCAGAAGATGGATGAATACGGCTTCCAGGAGGGCTTTGAGGCCATCGGCATGAAGTCCCCCCTCGACGCGGAGTATCTGGACGCCCTGGCCGGAGAGCTGTATGCCATCATCATGGGCTTCCTCAGCCCCGCCCCCGAAGAACCGGAAATCCCCGAGGAACCCGAAGTGCCCGAAGAACCCGAAGCGCCTGCGGAACCCGAGCTCCGGTATTACACCGTCGTGGCCGGGGACACCCTCTGGAAGATTTCCAAGCTGTACTACGGCACCGGCTTTATGTGGGGCGTCATCTACGAGGCCAACACGGACGTCATCCGCAATCCCAGAATGATCTATGTCGGCCAGACCCTGGTGATCCCCTACGTCGACTGAGCGGCAAGGGCAGAGAACTGTTCCGAATAACGAAAACGGACGCCTGGATTTCTTCCAGGCGTCCGTTTTTTGCCGCAAACAGGGTTCCCCGGCGCGAAGCCGCGTCACCCTGGCAGCTTCGCGCCGCATTGGGTGCAGAAATCGGCAAAGAAGGGTCCGAGCTTGCCGCAATGGGGGCAGGCGCGGAGGCCGGGCGCGCGCAGCGTCTCCGCTCCCGCTTCCAAACAGGTCCTCATTCCTTACGCCTCCGCAGAGTCATACAGTACCGCGCCGAAAAAGGTGAGGGTATTCTTCCCGTTCATATAGGGGATGCCCGCCTGCTTTGCCAGCTCCGACACGATGAAGCCGAAGCCCTCGATGGAGGGCTGCAGCTCCTCCGGAAAACGGCAGGGGGCGTCCGGCCAGGTGCAGCTTTGGCAGCGCATGCAGGATTCGTTGGAGAGGATCAGAAGCCTCGGAAGCTTTGACCGCAGCTGCTTCCCCAGCTCCAGGGCGCAGTCCTTGAAATCCCGCATGGCCTTGCCCACGGCGGAAAAATCCATGCTGTCGGCGAGAAGATAGGCTTTGGAGAAAAGCTGCATCTTCTCAAAGCCCAGCACTCGCGCCCGACATTCCTCCAGGCTGCCCACGGCGGGGGGACAGGCCCAGCTGCTGCCGTAGCCGCGGCAGCGGTTCCCCTCGCAGGTATCCCGCACCTCCCGGTGGAAGGAAAGCGCGCCCGTCTCCAGAACGCCGCTGTCCTGGAATCCGGCGCGGAAGATCGCACGCTGCACCAGGGCGGAGGTTTGCCCCGCACTCCGCTCCGTTTCCGAAGCCAGAGCTTCCCACTGCGCCTCCAGTTCACTCAGGGACTCCGAAAGGCAGAACTCGCAGACGCTGCCTTCTCCCGGCTCCCGGGCCGGACAGAAATACCGGGCCTTCCCCTCCCGCACCAGGCTGCGATAATGCGCCTTTTCCGGCGGATGCATGGGCTTTTCCCAGAGAAAGGTCATGGCCAGGCAGACGGCGGTCACATATTTGTGCGCGCCGGGCTCCTCCGGCCAGTACCGCCGGAGGTAGCCTTCCACGGTCTCCCGCAGTGCGCGGACCCGCGCGTCCGACGCCTCCCCCGGAAAATCCTCCCGTTCCCTCAGGTCCAGCAGGGTTTCCCGGTTGAAGGGACTCACCGGCGCCGCCGGCTGCCCGGAGACCAGCGCGTCCCACTCCGCTTCGGTGAAAGCGGAGAGTATTTCCTTGCGCAGCACGCTCTTCAGCAAATCGCATCACTTCCTTTACCTGTACTCTATCACATCTGCAGCAGGTCTGACAAGCCCGCCGCCGCGGCGCAAGGCCCATTGACTTTTTTTCAAAAAGTAATAAACTAAAAATACTAACAAGGAAGACCGGCGGCCGCGGCTCTGCCGGTCCGAAAGGGAAGGTCTGTATGAAGGTAAGGTTAGAGCATCTCACAAAGCGCTTCCCCAACCGCAACAAAAAGATCAAGACGGAGGTGGTGGCCGTCAGCGATTTCACCTTCGAGATACCCGACGGAAAGCTGATCGGCCTCCTGGGTCCCTCCGGCTGCGGCAAGAGCACCGCCCTGAATCTGATCTGCGGGCTGGAAAAGCCCACGGAGGGGAAGGTCTTTTTCGGCGACGACGATGTGACCGACCTGCCGCCGGAAAACCGCGGGGTGGGTCTGGTGTTCCAGAACTATGCGCTGTATCCCCACCTGACGGTGCGGCAGAATATCCTGTTTCCCCTGCAGAACCTGAAAGGAGAGGCCCGGCCCACCAAGGCGCAGATGCTGGAAAAGGCCACGGAAGCGGCAAAGCTGGTGCAGATCGACGAGCTGATGGACCGGAAGCCCAGCGAGCTTTCCGGCGGCCAGCAGCAGCGGGTCGCCATCGCCCGCGCCCTGGTCAAGATGCCCAAGGTCCTGCTGCTGGACGAGCCCCTGTCCAACCTGGACGCCCGGCTGCGCATCCAGACCCGGGAGGAGATCCGCCGCATCCAGCGGGAGACGGGCATCACCACCGTTTTCGTCACCCATGACCAGGAGGAGGCCATGAGCATCTCCGATCTGATCGTGGTCATGAAGGCGGGGGTCGTTCATCAGATCGGCAGACCGCAGGACGTCTACAACAAGCCGAATAATCTCTTCGTGGCGAAATTCCTGGGAACGCCCCCCATCAATGTGTTTGAGGGAAAGGTGCGCGGCGGCGTCCTCACCATTGGGGAGGACGCGGTGCTGAAGCTGGCGGGCGTGGACGACCGGGATGTGTGGGTCGGCATCCGGCCTGAGGGCTTCCTTCTGCAGGCCGACGGCCCCCTCTGCTGCAAGCTCATCGGCGTGGAAGTCATGGGCAGGGATGTCAGCGTGGTCGCCTCCAACAGCGCATGCACCGCCGAGACCCTTCGGGCCATCATCAGTTCGGAAACGCAGGTGGACAGCGCTGCCCATGAGGTCCGCTTCGCGCTGAGGCCCCGGAAGGTCTTCCTCTTTGACCGCGGGACCGAGGAGCGCATCCCCTATGATGTGCGGTAAAAAGGGGAGGGAAACATGAAGCAGTCGAATCTCAAGGCCTGGCTCTATCTCCTGCCGGCCATCCTGTTCCTGGGGGTCTTCATGGTTTACCCCCTGATCGACGTGTTCATCTATTCCTTTGAGGAGGGCTATAATTCCGCCTCGCAGACGGTGTTCGGCGTGGGCTGGTACAATTATTCCTATGTCCTCCACGATCCCTATTTCCTCCGCGCGGTGAAGAACACCCTCATCCTGGTGGTCATCACCGTGCCCCTGAGCACGGGCATCGCCCTGCTCATCAGCGTGGGGCTCAACTCCATCAAGCCCCTGAAGGAGCTGTATCAGACGGTCTTCTTTCTGCCCTATGTCACCAACACCCTGGCCGTGGGCCTGGTCTTCATGATCCTTTTCAAGAAGACCGCCTACACCGACGGCATGGTGAACCTGCTTATCAATTGGTTCGGCGGGGAGAGCGTGGACTTCATCGACGGCCCCTACTGGGCCAAGATGTTCGTCATGTGCTTCTACACCATCTGGGTGGTCATGCCCTTCAAGATCCTCATCCTCACCAGCGCCCTGGCCAGCGTGGACGAGACCTATTACAACGCCGCCAGGGTGGACGGCACCGGAAAATGGCGCATTTTCACCCGGATCACCCTGCCCATGATCTCTCCCATGATCTTCTACCTGGTCATCACCGGCTTCATCGGGGCCTTCAAGGCCTACAGCGACGAGGTGGCCCTTTTCGGCACCAATCTGAACGCCGCGGGCATGAACACCATCGTGGGCTATGTCTATGATATGCTCTATGGGGACAGCGGCGGCTACCCCTCCTATGCTTCGGCGGCCGCCCTCATCCTTTTCGCCATCGTGCTCACCATCACCTGCGTGAACCTCCTGGTCACCAGGAAGGGCATCCGGTATTGAGAGGAGGCGGAAGAATGGAAAAACGAACGGATTTTGAAAGCATCGAGCGCTCCGCCCGCATCCGGCGGCGCACGCTGAAAACCGTCACCTATGTGCTGCTGACCGTCTGGGGCCTGATCGTCCTGTTCCCCTTTTATTGGATGCTCCTTTCCTCCGTGAAGAGCTACAGCGCCTACAACGGGGAATACATCCCCAAATTTTTCACCCTCGCACCCACGCTGGAGAACTATAGGGAAGCCTTCACGGCGGTGCCCCTGGCCCGCTATTTCCTCAACACCCTGATCTTCACCGTCTGCACCACCGCCGTCATGCTGGCGGTGACGGTGCTGGCCGCCTTCGCCTTTTCCCGCCTGTCCTTCCGGGGGAAAAACGCCGCCTTCGCCATCTTCCTCAGCCTCATGATGATCCCCGCGGAGCTGGTCATCATCACCAACTTCGTCACCATCACCGACTGGCATCTGCGCAATACCTTCTGGGGCCTGATCCTGCCCTCGGTGACCAGCGTCTTCTACATTTATTTGCTGAAGGAGAATTTCGAGCAGATACCCGACGAGCTGTATAAGGCCGCCAAGGTGGACGGCACCTCCGATATGAAATACCTCCTGAAGGTGATGATCCCCATCTGCAGGCCCACGGTCATCACCATCACCATCCTGAAGGTCATCGAGTGCTGGAATTCCTATGTGTGGCCACGCCTCATTACCGACGACGCCAATTACTTCCTGGTGTCCAACGGTATCCAGACCATCCGGGAGAGCGGCTTCGGCCGGGAGAACATCCCCGCCATGATGGCGGCGGTGGTGGCCGTCTCCGTTCCTCTGATCGTCCTTTTCCTGATCTTCCACAAGAAGATCATGGACGGCGTTTCGAGAGGGGGGACCAAGGGATGAAGCTTCGGCGTTTCCTTGCCCTGGGTCTGCTGCTCCTGACTGTCCTGCTGCTTTTCGGCGGCTGCCACGGCTCCCGGGAGCGCAGTATGTTCGAGATACCGGAGGAATTCGACGACAGCCGGGAATATGAGATCACCTTCTGGGCCAAGAACGACACCAACAAGACCCAGGTGAAGATCTATGAGCAGGCCGTGGCGGATTTCCAGGCGCTGTACCCCAATATCCACGTCACCATCCGCTTTTACACGGACTATTCCAAAATCTACAACGACGTCATCACCAATATCTCCACCAACACCACCCCCAATGTCTGCATCACCTACCCGGACCATATCGCCACCTATCTCACCGGCGAGGACGTGGTGGTGCCTCTGGACGAGCTGCTGACGGACCGCGCCTACGGGCTGGGGGGCAGCCGGGTCCGGTTCGACGCCCCTACCAAGGGAGAGATCGTGCCCCAGTTCCTCCAGGAGCTCAGCATCGGCGGCCATCTCTACGGACTGCCCTACATGCGCTCCACCGAGGCCCTCTATGTGAACAAGGATATGCTGGAGGCCCTGGGCTACACGATCCCGGAGAAGGTCACCTGGGATTTCGTCTGGGAGGCCGCGGAAAAGGCCTTGGAAAAGGGCCCCGACGGAAATTTCCTGGTCAACGGCCAGAAGGTGATGATCCCCTTCATCGACTATTCCACCGACAATATGCTCATTCAGCTGTGCAAGCAGAAGGGCAGCGGCTATTCCACCGCCGCCGGGGAGATCCTGCTGTTCAACGACGATACCAGGGAATTCCTCTATACCATCGCGGAGCACGCAAAAACCGGCGCGTTCTCCACCTTCAAGATCTCCAGCTACCCCGGCAATTTCCTCAATGCCGGGCAGTGCCTCTTTGCCCTGGATTCCACCGGCGGCTCCACCTGGATCGGCACCCATGCCCCTCTGATGGACATCAGCCCGGACAAGGTGGTGGAATTCGAGACCGCGGTGCTGCCCGTGCCCCAGCTGAACCCCGACGAACCCTGGATGATCTCCCAGGGCCCCTCCGTCTGCATCTTCAACAAGGCGGACCCCCAGGAGGTGCTGGCTTCCTGGCTTTTCGTCCAGTATCTGCTGACGGACAAGGTGCAGATCGCCTATTCCCAGACGGAGGGCTATGTGCCCGTCACCACCAGGGCCCAGAACGCCCCGGAATACCTGGATTACCTCAGCCGCGCAGGAGAGGACTACAACGAGCATTACGACGTGAAGATCGCGGCCAGCAAGCTGCTGCTGGCGAACCTGGACCGTACCTTCATCACCCCGGTGTTCAACGGCTCCTCCTCCGTGCGTTCTGCGGCGGGCCAGCTCATTGAGAATGTGACGAAGTCCATGCGCCGCAAGGAGACCGTGGACGACGCCTATATGGATAACCTCTATGACAGCGTCACCTCTCTCTACCGCCTGGATCAGATCAGCGGGACGGAGGTGGCGGGCAAGTCGGAGCTGGGTCCCCTGCCCAGGCAGGCGGTGACCCTGCTGACCTGCCTTGCCGTAGCCTGGGTGCTGATCGCAGCCTACGCCGTCTGGACGTTCCTGATCCGGAAAAAGAAATAGGCGCTGCGGAAATGTTGCTCCGGCGCTTGATTTCCGAAAGATTCAGGCTATAATAAGTGGTATGTTCTCAGAAAACCATTGCGGAAAACCATAGAAAAGGAGAAGCGAAAATGAAGAAAATATTAGCCCTGCTTCTGGTCCTGGCCCTGGTCCTGGCCTTTGCCGGCTGCAACAAGGGCGGCGGGAACGCCAGCCCCGGCAATGCCGCCACCCCCGCGCCCACGGCTGCGCCCACGGAAGCGCCCGCGCCTACGGAGGCCCCTCAGCCGACGGAAGCTCCCGCTCCCGCCGCCGTCATGAGCCACGCGGAGTATATCGCCGCGCCGCTGGACAGCGCGGTCACCGTGGAGACCTACGTGCAGGATAAGCAGTCCTGGTGGGACGACAAGGCAAACCTCTACTGCCAGAGCCCCGACGGCGCCTATTTCATCTATGAGACCTACTGCACCGAGGAAGACTTTAATAAGCTCCTGCCCGGCACCAAGATCCGCGTCAGCGGCTTCAAGTCCGAGTGGAGCGGCGAAGTGGAGATCATCGACGGCAGCTTTGAGATCCTTGGCGGCGATTCCTATGCGCCCCTGCCGCTGGACGCCACCGCCCTCCTGGGCACCGACGCCCTGGCGGATCATATGAACGAGCTGGCCGACTTCATCGGCCTGACCGTGGAGCCCAGCACCGACGCCGACGGCAATGTGAAGCCCTGGCTGTATAAGTGGAACGGCTCCGGCCAGGACGGCGACGACCTGTATATCAACGTCAGCCTTAACGGACAGACCTATTCCTTCGCCGTGGAATCCTATCTCCGCGGCGCGGGCAGCGAGACCTATGAGGCCGTGAAGCAGCTGCAGATCGGCGATGTGGTGGACATCACCGCTTTCCTCTATTGGTATGAGGGCCCCAACCCCCACATCATCGGCATCGAGACCCATTCCGGCAGCATGAGCCATGCCGACTACATCGCTGCCGAGCTGGATACCCCCGTCACCGTGGTGACCTTCGTCCAGGATAAGCAGTCCTGGTGGGACGACAAGGCAAACCTCTACTGCCAGGGTCCCGACGGCGCCTATTTCATCTACGAGACCTACTGCACCGAGGAAGACTTCAATAAGCTCCTGCCCGGCACCAAGATCAAGGTCAGCGGCTACAAGTCCGAGTGGAGCGGCCAGGTGGAGATCATCGACGGCAGCTTTGAGATTCTGGATGGCAGCTATGTCGCCCAGCCCTTCGACGCCACCGCGCTCCTGGGCACCGACGCTCTGGCGGACCATATGAACGAGCTGGCCGCCTTCAAGAGCGTGACGGTGGAAGCCAGCACCGACGCCGACGGCAACGAGGCTCCCTGGCTGTATAAGTGGAACGGCTCCGGCCAGGACGGCGACGACCTGTATTTCAACGTCAGCGTGGGCGGCGCGACCTATTCCTTCACCGTGGAATCCTACCTCCGCGGCGCGGGCACCGAGGTCTATGAGGCCGTGAAGCAGCTGCAGATCGGCGATGTGATCGACGTTGTGGGCTTCCTCTACTGGTATGAGGGCCCCAACCCCCATGTCATTTCCATTGCCCCCGCCGGTGCGGCGGAGCCCCTGCCGGAGGGCGTCATGAGCCACGCGGACTACATCGCCGCCGAGCTGGACACCCCCGTCACCGTGGAGACCTATGTGCAGGATAAGGAATCCTGGTGGGACGATAAAGCCAACCTCTACTGCCAGAGCCCCGACGGCGCTTATTACATCTATGAGACCTACTGCACCGAGGAAGATTTTGCCAAGCTCCTGCCCGGCACCAAGATCCGCGTCAGCGGCTACAAGTCCGAGTGGAGCGGCCAGGTGGAGATCATCGACGGCAGCTTTGAGATCCTGGAGGGCAGCTACATCGCCCCGTCCTTCGACGCCACCGCCCTGCTGGGCACCGACGCCCTGATCGACCACATGAATGAGTTTGTGACCTTCACCGGCATGACCGTGGAAGCCAGCACCGACGCCGACGGCAACGAGGCCGCTTTCCTCTATAAGTGGAACGGCTCCGGCCAGGACGGCGACGACCTGTACTTCAATGTCAGCGTGAACGGCGCGACCTATTCCTTCACCGTGGAGTCCTATCTCCGCGGCGCGGGCACCGAGGTCTATGAGGCCGTGAAGCAGCTGAAGGTGGGCGACAAGATCGACCTCGCGGGCTTCCTCTACTGGTATGAGGGTCCCAACCCCCACATCATCAGCGTCAGTCCCGCGGCATGACAGCGTAAGAACAGACCGGGCGGCTCCGCGGAGCCGCCCGGTTTTTGCAGGCAAAGGAAGGAGCGGCGCACTTTCGTGCGCCGCTCCGCATATCATCGCTTGCTTTTAGAAGGGACCGCCGGCAGCGGGCGCCGCAGGAGGCGCGCCGAAGGAGGGGGTCTTTTCGGGGCCGTCGAAGGCGGGGCCCTTGGTGCAGAAGACCATGGTCATCTCCATGTCGGAGAGCCTGTGGCCGAGGGAGTTGCCCTTGGGCGCGGTCTCGGGCACGGGGTAGGGGAAGTCCATCGCCCGGAAAGCGTCGCTGATCAGGAAACCGGAGCCGTTGAGCTTGTCGGCGTTCAGGATGCTGTATACCATGCCGGCGCCGCCCGCCTCGGGGGGGATCATGCCGTCGAAGCCGGGCATGGACATCATGCGCTTCATCATCTTGGGGTCGAACTTCGGGCGCGGGGGATCGCCGGGCTTGGGTTCGGGCATGGGAGGCATCTTCGAGAAGTCGATGCGGCCGATGCCGGCGGGGGTCAGGCAGAAGCAGTTGACGCCCTTGCCCTTCACCTCGTTGGCCAGGCTCATCACCAGGCTGGTGGCGGCGGCCTTGCCGGCCGTGTAGATGGTGCCGCCGGCCATGCCGGGCAGATAGTGGAACTGGGTGGCGGAGTAGGTGACCACGCCGTAGCCCCGCTCGATCATCCCGGGCACGAAGGCCTTGCAGGCCATCATGACGCCCTTGCCGGAGATCTCAAAGGAGGAGACCAGGTCCTCCACCGGGCTGGAGAGCATGGGCCCGTTGAGGCGCATGTTCATGGCGTTATTGAGGAGGATGTCCACCTTGCCGAACTTGGCGAAGGCCTGGGCGGCCAGGTTGTCGATGTCCTCCTGCTTGGTGACGTTGGTCTTCACGAAGAGGCAGCAGTCGCGGCCATTCTCTTCGTTGATGACCCGCTGGGTCTCGACGCCGGCCTTCTCATTCAGGTCGGCCACGACCACGTTGGCTCCGCACCAGGCAAGGGCGCGGGCATAGCCCAGGCCCACGTTGCTGGCGCCGCCGGTGACCACGGCGGTCTTGCCCGCCAGGCAGTCCTCGGTGATGCCCCGGTCGTTGAGGTAGCTGAGATCGATGGGCACGATGTTCAGGATCTCGCTGGTGACAGCTTTCTTTGCCATTGGATTTCCCTCCATATGTTTATTTTTTCTACCTTTGCTCATAAAAGGGGCACCAAAACCCAGCCGGGAAATGACGCCTTTTTGTGAATTATGCTCATTTTACCACGCCGAAGCCCATATTGCAAGGGAGGAGTACAAAATGTTTTGCCGGACTGTTTGCCTTGACGGAAAAGCGGGGCCTGATATAATATACGAATGAGCGATCATCCGCAGATAGAGAAATGAGGTCAAGAGCATGAAAAAGAAGCTAGCCCTTCTCCTTGCCGTCCTGATGCTTTTCTGTGTCCTGCCTCTTGGCGCCCGGGCAGCCGGCGCGGAGGCGGATATTGCCTGCCGCATCACCCGGGTCCCTCTGAGCGCGGTCCAGACCCAGGTGCTGGAGCTGCTGGAAAACGCCCTGCGTGCCCGGATGGACGCCGTGGACGTGAGCGAATACCATATCAAGCTGGATGAACTGATCGACGTGCTCAATGAGCTGCTGTGGGAACCGGAATTCTTCTATTATGAATCCTCCACCTTCCACTACGATTACTACACCGAAGAGGTGACGGAGGTCGAGCTGCTCTACCGGGCGGAATACGGCCCTTCCGAGCTGGCCGCCTTTGAGGAGGCGGTGCAGACGGCCCTGGGCGTCCTGCTGCCGGACATGAGCGAGCTGCAGAAGGCCCTGGTGCTCCATGATTACCTGACCCAGCATATCGCCTACGATTATGCTAGTTACATGGCCGGAACGGTGCCGGAGGATTCCTACAATGCCTACGGCGCCCTGGTCAAGGGCACCGCCGTCTGCGAAGGCTATGCCAAGGCCTACAAGGTGCTGCTGAACCGCCTGGGCATCGACGCCATCGTGGTCTCCAGCCTCAGCATGAACCACGGCTGGAACCTGGTGAAGCTGGATGGCGCGTGGTATCATGTGGACGTGACCTGGGATGATCCCGCTCCCGATACCCTGGGGAAGGCGAATCATACCTATTTCCTCCTCAGCGACAGCGCCATGCTCAGCCGGGATTCCGGATCCGGCAGCAAGCACTACGCCTGGGATGGGGACATCAGCTGCACAGACACGACCTACGATGGGGCGGCTGTCTGGAGCGAGGCAAAGCAGCCCCTCATCTTCACCGACGCTTCTACCGTCTGGTTCATGCGCAGCGAGGGAGAAGGCCCCTCCATGACGCTGAAGCTGGTGAAGCGGGGCTGGAACAGCGGCACGGAGACCGTGGCCGCCACGGTGCGGGATTACTGGCCGGTGTGGAACAAATCCAGCTCCTACTGGCTGGGCGCTTACAGCGGCCTTTGCAGCCGGGGAGGCATGCTCTATTTCAATGATTCCCGGCATATCTACCGCTTTGACCCCGAGGTCGGGACCCTGTCCACCGTGCTGGATTTCGACAGCGGCGACGGGTATATCTACGGCCTGGCCGCCGCAGACGACGGCCTGCGTTACCTGGTGAGCATCAGCCCCGATGAGCAGGGCTCCGTCCGCAGCCTGCGGGCCGACGATAACGGCGCGCCGGAACCCGCTCCCGAACCGACGCCGGAACCGACACCGAAACCGACCCCCGAGCCTGCGCCCGAACCCACGCCGGAGCCCGCGCCTTCACCGAGCCCGGCTCCCGCGCCTGCCGAAAACCCCTTCACCGACGTCTCTTCCTGGGACTACTACTATGAGGCCGTCCTCTGGGCCTATGCCAGCAACGTGACCAAGGGCACCTCCGCCACGGAGTTTTCCCCCGAGGACAGCTGCACCCGGGGCCAGGTGGTCACCTTCCTCTGGCGCAGCGCAGGCTGTCCCGAACCGGTGAGCGAGGTCAATCCCTTCGCTGACGTGCCGGAGGACGCCTATTACCGGGATGCGGTGCTGTGGGCCGTGGAAAAGGGCATCACCAACGGCACCGGCACGGACGAAGCAACGGGCAAACAGGTGTTCAGTCCCGGCCAGACCTGCTCCTATGCCCATATCCTCACCTTCCTCTACCGGGCGGCCACCGGCAATCTCACCAGCGTCGGCGCCTGGTATGACGACGCTTTGCACTGGGCGAAAGCCAACGAGCTGCTCACCGGCACCCTGGTGGGCCGGGATCAGGGCCGCATCAATGCCGACTGCCCCCGCTGCGACGTGGTGACTTATCTCTGGCGGAATGCCGCTTGACGCACAGCGCGCGATACACAAGCTGGATCCGGCTGTTTCCCCGGGTCACGATACCGGACACGGCGGAAAGGAGGGGAGTCCCGGCATGAAAAAAACGAATAACAGCATCTGGAACAGGGGCTTTACCTGCGCCTTTTTTGCCAATCTCCTGCTGTGCCTGTCCCAGAATACGGCCAACACCCTGATCTCCACCTATGCCGGCTACCTGGGCGCAGGGGCGGTGCTGGTGGGGGCCATCTCCGGCCTCTATTTCGGCGTGGCTTTCGCGGCCCGGCCCATCTCCGGGCCGGTGATCACCCTCCTGGACAAGAGGAAGATCATGATCGCCACCTATATCGCCGGGGTAGTCACCAATGTGGCCTATGCCCTGGCGGGCAGCGTGCCTCTCTTCATCCTGGCCAGGATCCTCCACGGCCTGGAATTTGCCTTCGTGGGCTCCCTGAATCTGACCATCGCCAGCGACAGCCTGCCCCGGGAAAAGCTGGGCAGCGGCATCGGCGTTTTCGGCATCGGCGGAGCTCTGTCCCAGGCGGTGGGGCCCAGCATGGGCATCGCCATCCGGGATTGGGGCGCAGCCCGCTGGGGGGAGGGCGGCGGCTATACTGCGGTCTTCCTGGTCTCCGCCCTGTTCATGCTCCTGGCCCTGATCCCCTGCATCATCATCCCCGCCGGCAAGCCCACGGAGGAGCAGAAAAAGGCCATCGGGAAATGGTATCGCAATATCATCGCGGGGGAGACCGTCACCTCGGCCCTTCTGCTTTGCCTTGTCTCCGTTTCCAGCATCCTCTATTCCACCTATATGGTGCCCTATGCCAAGGAGCTCGGCCTCGGGAGCATCGGCATTTTCTTCACGGTCTATGCCCTTGTGCTGCTGTTTTCCCGCCCCTTCTTCGGCAGGCTCAGCGACCGGGTGGGGATGAATGCGGTGATCCTGCCCAGCCTGGGGGTCTTTGCCCTGAGCTTTGTGGCGGTGGGCCTGGGGCGGAGCATGGGGATGATGCTCCTGGGAGCGGTGCTGGGCGCCCTGGGCTATGGGGCCCTGAACCCCATCATCCAGACCCTCTGCATCCGCACCGTGCCGCCGGAAAGGCGGGGCGTAGCCAGCAATACCCAGTATTTCGGCATGGACCTTGGCTATTTCCTGGGTCCCCTCATGGGCGGCGTGCTTTACAGCGCCCTCGGCCGCTATTCCGCCATGTATCTGATCGGCGGCGTCGCGCCTCTGGCCCTGGCCCTGGTCCTTTTCCTCCTGATCTGGGGAAAGCTGAAACAG
>JAEETX010000123.1 GCA_016286665.1 Oscillospiraceae bacterium | reverse complement strand
GAAGCCGGAAATCTGTTCCACATTGGTCATGTGAGAAACCTCCCATTCATTGACTTTCCCTCAGTGTAGCACAGATTTGCCCCCGCGGGAAGCGTCGGAAAGTTGTAAATGGGAAAAATCTGTGATAAACTACCTCTATTGAGTTCATTTCACGGGAGAAATACGCGATGTCAGGCGGAAAATACGGAAAAAACTGGCCGGTCGGGACCTTGAAAAGCCGCGGCTGGACGGAAGCACTGATGAAGGAGCTGCTGCCCAAGCCGTCCTACCGGCATTTCAGTGGCCGCAGCGTCCGCACCTGGAATAAAGAAACGGTCGTCGAGGCGGAAAAGTCGGAGCGCTTCATCGCCGCGGCGGAGGCGGCGCAGCAGCAGCGCACCGAGGAAGCGGAGCGGGAGAAGGAGGAATCCGCCGCCCTGCTGGAAGCTTCCCTCCGTCTGCTGGAGGAAAGCTGGCGTTTGCCGGAGGATGCGCCGCCGGAGGCGGCTCTGCTGGCCGGGCACTACCACCGGGGCATCCTGGGCATGATGAAATCCGGCGCCCAGCCTTCCCTGCGGGAGGGCAAGGCCATGAGCTATGTGGGCCACCTCCTGGCCCTCCGGCAGCACGCCGGTGACGGGGACGCTGCGCCCGGCACGGAAATGAAGCGCTTCGCCGCCGCCGGGTATTGGATCGGCACGCTCAAGGGAGAGCAGAGAGAGCGCCTGCGGGAGGGCTATGCGCCCGCCCTGCTGGCCGCGGCGGAGCGCGCCATTGCGGATTTCACCGCCGCCCAGCCGGAATCGGACGTCCACGCCCTGCTGACCATGGAGGGCTTCCCGGCCCAGGAGCTGCTGAGCCACCCCCTGAGCTATCTCTATTCCGTCAGCTATGTGCCGCGGGCCATCCGCAGCAGTCTGGAGCTGCTGGTAGCCCTGAATCCCAAGGATGAATACCCGGAAGCCCGCGCCCTCCAGCGGCATTTCGTCGTGCACATCGGCGGCACAAACACCGGCAAGACCTACGCCGGCTTTCAGCGCCTCATCCGGGCGGAGACGGGGGTGTATCTGGCCCCCCTGCGCCTCCTGGCCCTGGAGGCCCAGGAGACCCTGCTGGACTACGGGGTGAACTGCAGCCTCACCACCGGCGAGGAGGAGGACGTGCGCCCGGGGGATACCCACGTGGCGGCCACGGCGGAGAAGCTGGATATGAAGCGGCGCTTCGACGTGGCGGTCATCGACGAATGCCAGATGATCGCGGACCGGGAGCGGGGCTATGCCTGGACCAGGGCCATCCTGGGAGTGCTGGCGGAGGAAGTGCACCTCTGCGCCGCGCCGGAGGCGAAAAACCTGCTGCTCCGCCTCATCCGCAGCTGCGGCGACAGCTTCGAGGTCATCGAGCACAAGCGGAAGACGCCCCTCATCTGCATGAACCGGGTGGTGGACTATCTGGATATCCAGCCCGGCGACGCCCTCATCACCTTCTCCAAGGTGGGGGTCCTCAGCGTGGCGGAGGACCTGCGGATGCACGGCAAGGAACCCGCCATCATCTACGGGGCCCTGCCTTACGCCACCCGGCGCAAGCAGGTGGCGGGCTTCCTCAACCACGAGCGGCAGTATGTGGTCTCCACCGACGCCATCGGCATGGGTCTCAACCTGCCCATCCGGAGGATCATCTTCATGGACACCTCCAAGTTCGACGGCCGTGAACGCAGGCCCCTGAAGCCGGAGGAGGTGCAGCAGATCGCAGGCCGGGCTGGCCGCTACGGCATCTACGACAAGGGCTATGTGGGTGCCACGGAGAACCTGAGCCATATCCAGACCTGCATGGAGACGGTGGTGCCCCCCCTGACCTACGCGGTGGCGGGCTTCAGCGACCTGGTGCTCATGGTGGATTTCGATCTGCTGGAGGTGCTGGAGGTCTGGAACCGCATGCCCACGGTGGAGCCCTATCACAAGCTGGATATCTCCCGCTACATCACCATCATCTCCCAGATGCGGGAGCGGGGCTTCCATCTGCCCAAGGAGCAGGAGCTGGCGGCGGCCAACATCCCCTTCGATGAGACGGACGACGAGCTCATCATGCTCTTTTACCGCTTCCTGCGGGCCTATGGGAACGGCACGGAACCGGAGCAGCCGGTCCTCCAGGAGAAGAAGACGGCCTACACCTTGCCGGAGCTGGAGCTCTATTACCGGAAGCTGGACCTCTATTTCTCCTTCTGCAAGGCCTTTTCCTGCCCTGTGGACAGCGACGCCCTGCGGGACGAACGGGAGAAGACGGCGGACCTGATCAACATGATCCTGCTGCATAACCTGAAAAACAACATCCGCTTCTGCGACCGCTGCGGCGCGGCCATGCCCCTGCACCATTCCGGCCGCATTTGCAACGACTGTTACGCCCGCATCCGGCGGAATTATGCCCGGAAGGGAGGCTGAGGGCATGGAATGGCTGGAAATCAGCATCGACGCCCCCGACAGGGACACGGAGGCCCTCTGCGCGCTGCTGGATTCCCTGGGCGCAGGGGGGCTGGTCATCGAGGATGAAAAGGATATCGAGGGCTTCCTTCGGGAGTCCGGCCGCTTCTGGGACGCCGTGGACGAGGATTTCCTCGCTTCCCGGAAGGGCGTCAGCCGGGTGAAATTCTATGTTTCCGCGGACGAAGAAGGGGAGAAGTCCCTGGAGGCCATGCGGCCGCCGCTGGAACAGGCGGGATACCGGCTCCAACGCCGCACCCTCCGGGACGAGGATTGGGAGAATAACTGGAAGCAGTACTACCGGCCCATGGAGGTGGGACGGCGGCTGCTGATCCTGCCGGAGTGGGAACCGGTGCCGGTGGACGGGCTGCGCGTGCCCCTGCGGCTGGACCCCGGTCTTATCTTCGGCACCGGGGCCCACCCCAGCACCCGCATGTGTCTGGAGGCTGCGGAGGACCTGGCCCCCCGGGCGGAGAAGGTGCTGGATCTGGGCTGCGGCAGCGGCATCCTGGCCATCGCCGCCCTGCTTCTGGGCGCGAAAAGCGCCCTGGGCTGCGATATCGACGAAGCCTCGCCCCGCATCGCCGCGGAGAACGCGGCCCTGAACGGGGTGGAGGACCGGCTCACGGTCCTGGCGGGGGACGCCACGGCGGACAAGGCCCTGCGGCAAGTCATCGGCGGCAGGGAATATGACATCGTTTTCCTGAATATCGTGGCGGATGTGATCCTCGCGCTCCTGCCGGATATCCCCCGCTGGCTCCGGGAGAGCGGCACGCTGATCGTTTCCGGCGTCATCGACGGCCGGGAAGGGGAGATCGCCGCGGCGCTGAAAAGGCAGGGCTTTGCCTTTCAGCAGCGCCGGATGGGGGACTGGCACTCCTTTATCTGCAAATCCGACAGGGGAGGTGAAGCGCCGTGACCCTCTGCGTACCCTGCCTTTTCGGCCTGGAGGGCCTGGCGGCGGACGAGCTGCGTTATCTGGGCATGGAAAACGTCCGCAGCGAGACGGGCCGCGTCCTGTTCGAGGGGGACGAGCGGGCCCTGGTGAAGGCAAACCTCTGGCTGCGCACCGGCGAGCGGGTCTATGTGCTCCTGGGGGAATTCTCAGCCCCCACGTTCGACGCTCTCTTTGAGGGAACGAAGGCCCTTCCCTGGGAACGGTTCATCGACTACTACGCCGCCTTTCCCGTGAAGGGCAGCAGCCTGGACAGCGCCCTCAAATCCATCCCCGACTGTCAGCGCATCGTGAAAAAGGCCGTGGCGGAGCGGCTGGGGCAGAAGTACCGCGCCCAGCGCCTGCCGGAGACCGGGGGAACCTGCCAGATCCGTTTTTCCCTGCTGAAGGATCGGGCCAGCCTGTATCTGGACGCCAGCGGCCCCAGCCTCCACAAGCGGGGCTGGCGGGCGGAGGCTACGGCCGCTCCCCTGCGGGAGACCCTGGCCGCCGCCATGGTGAAGCTGAGCCGCTTCAAGGGCAGGGAGACCTTTCTGGACCCCTTCTGCGGCAGCGGCACCATCGCCATCGAGGCCGCCCTGGCGGCCCTGAACCGGGCCCCCGGCCTGGGCAGGCGCTTTGCAGCCGAAGAATGGAAAAGCATCCCTGCCGCCCTCTGGGCGGAGGAGCGCGCCGCAGCGAAGGAGAAGGAATACCGGGGGGATTACCGCATCTTCGCCTCCGACGTGGACCCCAAGGCCCTGGAGGTGGCGGAGGAGAACGCCCGAAAGGCGGGCGTGGCGGCATACATCACCTTTTCCCAGGCGGACGCGAGAAGGCTGACCCTGCCGGAGGAAAAGGGCGTCCTCATTACCAATCCCCCTTACGGAGACCGGCTTCTGGACACCCGCGAGGCGGAGCTGCTGGCACGCAGCATCGGGAAAAGCTGGCGAAGCTCGAAGGACTGGCACATGTATATCCTCACCTCCGATCTGGACTTTGAAAAGAACTTCGGCCGCCGGGCGAGCAAGCGGCGCAAACTCTACAACGGTATGATCCAGTGCCAGCTCTATATGTATTTCTGAGAAAGAAGCATAGAAAACGGAAGAAATCGGAGAAAAAGGAAGATCGCGGGAGGAAATGGAAGATAAATTCGATTCCCGGAGGAATATGCCGATAATTTTTTCCTTTATTAGTGAAATTATGCTTGCACATTGGATGGTCTTGGGTTATTATAATGTCGTTAGCACTCAGGGGCATTGAGTGCTAAATCACAAAGAAATACAGCGTTATGCTGATTGGCAGGAGGTATCATAATGAAACTCATTCCTTTGGCGGATCACGTGATCGTGAAGCAGATCGAGGCGGAGGAGAAGGTCGGCGGCATCATCCTGACGGCTGCGGCACAGGAAAAGCCTCAGATTTTTGAAGTTATCGCGGCAGGCCCGGGCGGCATGGTGGACGGCACCGAAGTGGAGATGACCGTGGGCGCCGGCGATAAGGTCATCCTTGGGAAATACAGCGGCACGCAGGTCAAAGTCGAGGGTGAGGAATACACCATCGTCCGTCAGGGCGAGATCCTCGCCATCGTGGAAGACTGAGCGCGTTCAGATTTT
>JAEETX010000040.1 GCA_016286665.1 Oscillospiraceae bacterium | reverse complement strand
GCTGAGGCGGGCGGAGACGAAGGAGGCGACCTCCTTCAGCGTGCGCCCGGTGATGGTGACGGCGAAGTCATAGGCCCCGGACATGAGGTACATGCTCTCCACTTCCTCGAACTGGTAGACCCGCTGGGCGATGCGGTCGAAGCCGTCCCCCCGCTGGGGGGTGACCCGCACCTCGATGAGGGCCGTCACCAGCTCTTCCCCGGTGCGGTCCCAGTCGATCATGGCGTTGTAGCCCAGGATGACCTCCTGCTTTTCCAGCTCTGCGATCTCGCTGCGCACCTCCGCCGTCTCCCGGCCCAGCATGGCGGCCAGCTGATCCGGCGTGGCCCGGCAGTCCTTTTCCAGCAGCTTCAGCAGCTCCGTATGATTGTCCATGGTTGCCTCTTTCCGCGGCCAGGCCGCGATTGATGATTCAGGATAGTAAATCACAATATAACACGGGAAAAGGGGAAATACAACTTTTTCTTGCTGTAGGAAGGAGCCTCGCAGCAGTTCCCCGGCTTATACCCCGAAGTCGTGGGGCGCGGAGGCCACGCCGCGCTTCATGGGGGTGCCCTCCCGGTGCTCGTTCCATTCGATCCGGAAGAAGGAGACGTCCCCCTGCTGGAGCATGAGGTTGAAGGTGGTGGCGGCGTCGCCGAACTTGTTCACCGACGCGGGGAGCATGCGCATTCCGGTCCTGAGGTCCACCAGAGCGTCCGCGACCCCCTTCACCACCAGCCTCGTCCGGCCCCTGGTGATGCCGGTCACATAGGGATAGAGCGCCAGCACGTCCTTTTCATAGGCAAAGAGGGAGACCATGCCCGGACCCTCCAGACAGGCGGGCACATCCAGGGCAAAGACAGAGCGGATCACCCGCAGCACCTCCGCGGGCAGGTCATAGAGATAACCGTATTCATCCGGCACGGCCAGGGTGTAGAGGGTGCCCCGCCCGTAGCTGTCCCGCAGCAGCAGGGGATAGTTCTCCTCCCCGGCCACGCCCTTTGCCAGGGCCCAGGTGACGTTGGTGCGGTGCTCCAGGATGGGGAAGCTCATTTCATGGCGGCTGTAGACGCTGTTTGGCGCCATCATGCCGTCCTCGATGAATTCCCGGGTACGGAAGCGGCGGCCCCGATAGCGTACGGAGCTTATTTCCTCGAAGCCCTTTCCCATGGCCCCGATGGCGAAGCCGGAAGAGACGACGGCCCGGCCGCCCCTGACCAGGAAGGCCTTCAGCTTTTCCATGATATCCGGGTCCCGCAGGGCCTGGACGGTGAGAAACACGCTCTTGCTCTTCTCCGGGAATTCCGGCACCGGCTCCAGGGGGACGCCCTGCATGCCCAGGAAGTCCTCCAGGTGGTCCTCCCCCTGGGCGTTGGGAGGCAGATAGCAGGGCACGCCCCGGCAGTCCCCGGCCTCACTGAGCATCCGGTCGATGAATTCCAGCTGCAGGCCGATGGGGGTGACCACCCGGTTTTTGTAGAGAGAGCCCCAGCAGAACTGGCAGATCTCCCTGGGCCTCGCCAGTGCGGTCAGGATGGCCTGCTCGCTGTAGAGCTCCATGGGCGAGCAGCCGTAGGGGTCGAACCAGCCGCCGCCGTTGCGCCCCGGCGCATAGTGCTCCATAAGGCGCATCAGGCTCCAGGAGCAGTATTTGGGCAGGTGCTGGTCGTTATGGGCAGTGTCCCTGGTCTCGGTGCCGGTGTAGATAAGGTCGAAGAGCTTCGACTGCCGTGCCGGGTCATAGCCCGCCTCCTGATAGGATTCCGACCAGTTGGGGAACTTGACGATGACCTTGCAGTTGGGATTGACCTCCTTGGCGGTCTTGAGGATGAGGTCCCGGCTCACCTCGCAGAGCAGGTCCGTGCGGAACTGTTCCCAGCTCTTCTCCCCTTTGGCGGCGCGGCATTCGTCGCAGGTGCAGGTGGTGAAGAACCAGTCGTCGATGATGAACTCGTCGAAGTGGCGGGCGGTGTAGGCTACGGTCTTCACCAGATAGTCCCGCATGGCGGCGTTGGAGTAGCAGTAGGTGCCCCCCATGCGCTGCTTATAGCTGTCCGCCTCGCTGAGGTCCTCGCAGGTGGTGGTGAGGGCCCCGGAGACCTCGATGCCGCTCGACTTAAAAAAGCGGATCAGCATCGTCAGCTGCTCCTCCGGGATCATGAGTCCGTCCCGGTAGGGCTCCAGATAGACCTTGTCCACCCCGCAGTATTTCCGGAAAAACGCCAGCTGCTCCCGCAGGGCTTCTTCCGTCTCGCCCACCATGTTCTGCGCCGTGCAGTAGATCACGGATTTGAAATTCTGATAGCATCCCATTTGCCTGACCTGCCTTTCTTATTTATTCCAAACCATATGCTTCGGCTCAAAGTAGTCCGTATAGACGCCCGTCAGACCCTTGTCCCGCCAGGCGTCCACGAAATCCAGACTGTTGATCGTATGGCAGTAGAGGGCCGTGCCGCTCTCCGCCACGGCGGCGGCCAGCGCTTCGGTGATCTTGGCTTCCGACATGGTCACGGCCCAGAGAGGATGCTCCTCCAGGAAGGAGCGCAGCTCGTCCGGGCTTGTGACGGTGTGGTAGAGGGTCAGGATCACCCGCTCCCAGCCGTCCTCCTCCAGGGCCAGGACCTCCTCATAGGAATAGGCCTGGGGAAGGAAACGCTCCGCCAGGTCCCCGGCGGCCTCCCGGATATCCGACAGCATGGGGCGCGTGTCCCCGTTCTTGACGTCCGTGATGATCGCGCAGTCCGGGTGCGCCTCCATCCAGCTGAGGAGCCCGTCCAGGTCCAGCAGGGTGAGTCCGGCCAGAGCTTCGGCAGCGCGGAATTCCTCCAGGCTGCGCTGCCCCGCTTCCCCCAGCAGCCGGGCGGACATGCTTTTCCAATCGTGGATCAGCACGATCGCCCCGTCGGAGGTGCGCTGAAAATCCAGCTCGATGAAGCGGAATCCCGCCGCATAGGCCCTGTCCAGAGCCTCCAGGGAGTTGGTGAACCGGTAGCCGTACACGGCCCCGCCCGCGTGGGCGATGAGCCGGGGGTGCACGCCGTCCGCCGCCATGGCCGCGGGCGGCTCCGGCGTGGGTTCGGGCGAAGGTTCCGCAGGGGGTTCGGGTGTGGGTTCGGGTGTGGGCGCCGGCGCGGGCGTCACCGCGGATGTGGGCGCAGCGGACGGGAGGGCTGCCGGGGCGGCGCAGGCGCACAGGCAGAAAAGAAGCAGGAGCAGCAGCGTCAGCCTTTTCATTCCGTTCCCTCCCGGCAGGGCGCGAAGATGCTCCGATCCCCGTAGACGATGTTGTGGACCGCGGCGGTATAGGACTTCATCAGCTTTTCATAGGGCTCCGGGATCGTCCGGCTGAAAAGCCCGGAAGCGTCGGCAAAAAGGCGTGGCCGGTAGAGCAGATAGCGCCCGTCCGTCACCTTTGCCAGCCAGCGGTAATAGTCCGTCAGCTCGAAGCCCAGCGTTTCCAATACATGGAGGCCCAGCATGGTGCAGCTCTCCGTCCGGTCCTCGGCCTCCAGGGGGTAATTCGTCCAGATGAGCCAGTTGGTGGAGAGCATCTCCGCCAGCTCCTCCGGGCCCCAGGCCTCCGTGTCCGTGCCGCTGCACACGCCCAGCTCCTCATACACGTTGCGCCCGTCCGACAGGCCCAGGTTGGGCCGGTGGTCTCCCCAGAAGACCAGCATCACCGGTTCTTCGGTCTCCCGCAGGGCGTCGGTCAGTATTTTCAGGCCCTTGTCCGCGTCCTCCAGGCCGCAGACATAGGCGTCCAGCGCCGCCAGCTCGTCCGCCTCCAGGCCGTCTGCCCGGAGGCCGGAGGCGCAGCTTTCCCCGAATTTGGCGGCGGAATAGGGCTGGTGATTCTCCATGGAAACGGTGAAGAACATCTGCGGAGCGTCGTGCGCCTCCGCCAGCAGGCGCAGGAGCATTTCGCTGAGGGCGGGATCGGAGATATAGTTGCCCCGCCGTTCCGCGTCCGGGGGGAAGCTGTCGTCGAAAAGCACCCGGTCGAAGCCGAAAGCATCGTAGATCAGCGCCCGGTTGTAAAGGCGGCGGTTGTAGCTGTGAAGGAAGGTCATTTCATAGCCCTGGGCGGCGAACACGTCGGAAATGCAGGGAAGGAAGGGATAGGTCTCGTCCGGCAGATTGGTGAGGGTGTCGCCGGAGTGGAGCAGGGCGCTGCAGATGCCCGTCAGCACCTCCATTTCCACATAGGCGGTGCCGCCGCAGTAGGTGTTGGAGAGGAACCTGCCGGAGGGGTGTTCCGCGGCCAGGGCGTGGTAGGTCGCCAGGGGATCGGTTTCAAAGCTGACGCCGGGGAGCGCCGTCACGTCGAAAAAGCTCTCGGACATGAGGAAGATCACCGTGGGGAAGATGGGCTCCGGCTCCGGGGTGGGTTCCGGCGTCGGTTCCGGATCGGGGCTCGGAAGCGTGCCCGGGGCGGTTTCCGGCGTCGGCTCCGGGGACGGCGTCCCGTTCAGCTGCTGCCGGATGTCCTCCAGGGTCTCCTCGTCCGCGCCGCTTTCGCGGGCCTCCCGCCGGGCGGAAATCCAGGCGGCGTAGAGCCGCAGCACCGGCCCGGCCCCCGCCGTTTCCCGGGGCGCGGCGAAGCCGGTGAGGAGGGCGGCGGCCAGAACGAGACCGGCGCAGAGGGCCACGATACGCAGCTTTTTATCCATGCGCAGACGCTTTCCCAGGAGGATCAGGCCGGTAAGCAGGACGGCCCAGAAAAGGAGAGCGCCGATCATGGGCAGGTTCAGCCGCAGCTGGGGCAGGGCGAAGCTCATGATCTCCCCCGCGCCGGTGAGCAGGGCGAAGTCCGCCGGCTCCAGCGGCACGCCGTTGAGGCGCAGCTTATAGTAATTTACCAGGGTCAGCACCAGGAGGGGAACGCCCTCCGCCAGCCACACGGCCCAGGCCCTGCCGGTGAGAGCCCACAGAAGCAGGGCGGGGCAGAGGAGCAGCAGATATTCCGCTCCCCAGCCGGGGGTGCCGCCCAGGGCGGCGAAGCGCTGCAGGCCCAGATAGCGCCCCAGCGCCAGCAGCAGGGCGGGCAGGAGCAGCGCGGCCGCCGCTGCGGTCAGATCCCGCCGCAGCGCCGCCGTTTTCCCGTTTTCCACGCGCCTGCCCCCTTCCTTTTTCCCTACGAAAACCAAGTGAAACGCAGTTGAGGTTAACTTATATAATTTATCAGATCGGGCATACCGTGTCAAATAGCTTCCTGCGTTTTTCTGCGGTTTTCCGTGCCCCGGAGAGCGAGAGAGTTTCTGGAAGACGTATGCAAAGGAAAAACATCTTCGGAGCGCACCGAAGTGCGCTCCGAATCGTTCCCTGGAGAAAGCGCGAAAAAGCCGCCGCGGCGTCACGCTTCCGTCATTTTCTTCGCCCGCTCCACGTATTCCAGGAAACGGTCCTCCTTCCGGACGGGGTCGAACCATTCCCAGCCGCGGGGCGCGGTCATGCTGTAGTAGAGAATCCCGCCGGTCCCGCGGAACACTTCACCGTAAGCAGAAACGGGCTCTGTCGTCCCGTCAGGGAGGCGGAGCAGGGATCGCCCCTTGATGAGCCGGATGTCCCCGTAAACCATCGGATCGCCCACCTCCGTTTCCTTGCCGTCGGGGATGCCGTCCCAGAGGGAAAAGACTGCAAAGGCTTTTTCCAGCCAGTCGTAGCCCTCCCCGGTTTTCCCGCAGCCGAACAGGGCGCAGGCCAGGCGCAGGATCGTGGTGCCGTAAAACCCCAGCCAGGCTTCCGGGACCTGGCCGCCCTCTCCCAGCCCTTCCATGATCTTCATGCGATATTTGTTGACGACGACGGCCTTTGCCGGCGCGCCCCAGTAGCGGGAAGGGCGGACCAGGAAGTGACAGAGGAGACGGAAATTGTTGATGTCGTGACGCAGTCGGCTTTCCTCCCGCCTGCCCTCGTTCCACAGACGCTCCTCGGTGATCTCTCCCTGGATCGCGCCGTAAAACGTGATGGGGGGCGGCAGCCGGCGGATGCCCGTCCGGTCCGCGAAAACGACCACGTCCCCGTCCTCATCCGCCGCATAGGTATATTCCGCCGCGCCCACATAGCCGTCGGTCAGGCCCTGGGCCTCATACCGCCGCACAAGGCCGTCCGCTGCCGGCATATACCCTTCGCCGGTCCCCTCGAAGGCGGTCAACTCGTAGACCGCCGTCCGCGCGCCGGCGCAGTATTCGCTTTCCGTGCGGACGATGCCGATCCCCTCGGCGAACCAGTAGACCTTTTTGCCGCCGCGGTAGGCGAGCCCATCCTCCATGCCGTCGATGTCCAGGGTGAGTTTCCGGCAGTTGTCAAAGGTCCCCGCCCCGGTGACGACCGTCCCGCCCTCCTCGCAGGTGATCTGTGTTCGGATGTCGCGGGAGAAGCGCATGTATTCCACGACCGGAGACGCGCCGGGGCGCCATTCGTCGGACCAGATCGCGTTGGCCGCGTCCTGCAGGATGCCCAGGATATCGTTGTAATAGAGGGGAGTCTCCGCTTCGATGGCGGGGTCGGTGTTCTTCCATTCAAAGCTCCAGCGCGGATTGTATTCCGTCAACTGCAGCGTACCGTTTTTTCGGATGATGCCGCTTCTTTGGAAGAAATCCCAGTGTCCGGTGGCCGTGTGGGCGGGATGGAAGACGGGATCGGCGGAGAGTATCCGTTCGGCGACCGCCGCCGCCGCTTTGGCGTGGGCCTTTTCCATGGGCGTCACGGCCAGGTGCCTTGCCCGCTGGATAGCCGGCGTTATGTCCTGCAGGACCTCGGCGCCGTTTTCCTCTATCCGATAGTATTCCTGTGAAATCTCCTGAACGGCGTCCGCCCAGGAATCTTCGTCATACCTGCGCCGTTCCAGGTTCTCCCAGGAAGCGATGATCGCCCGCTGCCCGGATGCATAGGAGACCGTGGCCGTGATCTCCGAAAAGACCGTCTCCGGCGGGCAGTCGAGGGCGTATTTCCACCGGTTCCCCGTGTGGATGGGCAGCAGGCCGCTGCCGCCCCTGATTTCAACTTCCCGGAGCAGTACCGTCGTATTGACGCCGTCTTCGCTGTGGTCCTGCCGCACGATCCCCACGCCGTCCTTATACCAGCTGCGGCACACCGTCTTGCCAGCCTCCGTCAGGCGCTTCGTCTCCCAAAGCTGACAGCCGTCAAAGGTTCCCGCCGGGGTGCTTGCCGTCTCGCCGTCGGACAAAAAGGTCAGCTTCGTCCCGTCGGAGCCGGTGATGCTCCCGCCGGGGGCGAGGGGCGCGAAGAACCGCCCGTCGCAGAAGGAGGCGTTGCGCAGGACCTTCCAGCTGTTTCTGTCCACAGAGCAGAGATACCCATCGTCGAAGGCTTCTTTCCGGAACCCCTCCTCCGACCGGTAGCGAAGCTCTCCGTCGATCACCCGGTATTCCTGGGCGCAGCATCCGATGACGAACCGCTCTTTCGGCGTGTCCTGATAGCGTGAGGCAAGCTGCGCCTCCATCTCCCGGGCGCAGGGGACCAGGGCATGGAAGGGGTCGTCGGGAGGAAGGAGACTTTCCGCCCGGTCATAGGCGGCGGCCCCTTCCTCCGGTTTTCCATTGCGGTAGAAGTAATACCCGCACCAGAACCATTCCCGGCCCGCGGTCCCGGTGAAGCCGGCCTTTTCCAGCCGGGGGATCTGTTTGTCCCGGATGAACTCCGCCCGGATATCGTAGGGGGCCTGATAATCCTCCCGGGTGACGATGAAGGCCATGACTTCCTCGTTATGACCCTCCAGGGCGGCGTCGGCGATCCGGGCAAAGAGAGCGTCGTTCTTCTTCCCCGGCAGCCACCACCAGCCCATCATGAGCACATCCGCCAGGGCGTGCTGCTTTTCCCTGCATTCCGGAAGCTCCTCCACCTCCCGCAGGACGTTCCTGTAGACCTTTTCAAAGCCGCTCTTGTCGTTTTGCAGCTGCCAGAGCTTCAATTCTTCCACTTTCTTCATGACACGCTGCACCAGCGTATCGCCGTACTTTTCGTTCAAGGCGCAAAGCTCCTTTCTCATGCGCTTCCGGCCCTCGTGGAGCTGCCATTTCACCGTGCCCTCCGCCAGGCGCAGCCGTTCCGCGATCTCCGCGACGCTGAGGTCCTGGGCATAGTGCAGGCGGATGATTTCCCGCACCCTTTCGGGCAGATGCTTCAGGCTCTCACGGAGCTCCTTCCGTTCCTCGGCCTTTTCCGCCATCGCCGCCGGGTCTCCCGCCGCGCCGCAGGCGGCCAGGTTTTCCGCCGCCTCCAGGGGCAGGAAGCCCCGGTAGCGGTCCAGCATGCTCCGGGCGCAGTTCCGGGCGATGCGGCAGACCCAGGGGCCGAATTTGGCGGGGACCCGGAGGGTGTCCAGCTTCATCCACGCCGTGACGAAGGCGTCCTGGGCGGCGTCCTCCGCCAGAAACCGGGTTTTGGTGACGGCCAGCGCAGAAGCGACGGCCGCTCTCTGGTGCCGGGTCACCAGGGCTTCATAGGCCCCTTGTTCCCCGGCCAGGGTCAGCATGACCAGGGTCTCGTCCGCTTCGTTTGTGCGGTACACAGGACCCCTCCTTTTTTCGTTTCTTTTTGAGCGCTCGTCTGTATGACGGCCCGGGAGGCAAAAAGGTTGGGCGCGCCGGAAGAGTTTTCCCGCTTTCACGGAAGTGTTGCGATGAGGAGCAGGGAGTGATAATATAATAAACCAAAGGATTCTGATTGCAAGGGAGGACAAGACGCCGTGGAGAAGAAATATGTGGAACCGATCCAGCTGCCCCCGGAGGAATTTCCCGCCGACCCCGACCTGCCGGAGGGCTGCCGGGAGCTGCGGCTGACGGACGAACCCCTGGGGGTGGAATTTCTCAGCCGCGTGATCTATGCCGAGCGGGACGGGGTGAAGCTCAGTCTCCAGCTGTTCCTGCCCGTGAAGGGCCTCCTGCCCGACGGGACGCGCTGGCCCCTGGTGGTCTTTATCCCCGGCAGCGCCTTCATGCAGCAGAACCTGGACCAGATGGTGCCGGAGCTCTGCGTTTTTGCCAGGCGGGGCTGGGCCGTTGCCAACGTGGAATACCGCCACAGCGGTATCGCTCCCTTCCCGGCCCAGGCGGAGGACGCCAAGACCGCCCTGCGCTTTCTGCGCCTCCACGCGGAGGAATACCGCATCGATCCCGCAAAAGCGGCGTATTTCGGCACCTCCTCCGGAGCCCACACCGCCCTCATGGCGGGCATCACCGGCGATGACGCGCCGGATACGCCCCTCTATGGGGAGATGAGCGCCGAGGCCGGGGCCATCGTGGACTGGTTCGGCCCCACGGATATCCAGTGGATGAGCTGCTATCCCTCCACCATGGACCATGTAGCCCCAGAGAGCCCGGAGGGGCTGCTGATCGGCGGCCGCAACGTCTGGGAGCATCCGGAGCTGGCTGGGCCGGTGGACCCGGCGGGGTATCTGACGGAAGCCAAGCCTACGCCCCCCATCCTCATCATGCACGGGGACCGGGATATCCTCGTCCCCTTCAACCAGAGCGTGCGCCTCTACCAGCGCCTGCGAGCGCTGGGAAAAACGGTGGAATTCTACAAGCTGCTGGACGCCTCCCACGGCTTCAACGGCTTCCGCTGCAAGGCCGCCTGGGACCTGGCGGATGAGTTCCTCCGCCGGAAGCTGGGGTTAGGCTGAGCTATGGAAGGGGAAAGCATCCTCGTCACCTGCTTCGAGCCCTTCGGGGGCCGGGAGGAAAACATGTCCCGCGCCGCGGTCATGGCCCTGCCGGAGGAGGCGGGAGGGCGAAAGCTGCGGAAGCTCTGCCTGCCGGTGGTCTTCGGCCTTGCGGCGGAAAGGGCGGCTGCCGAAGCGCAGCGCCTGGGGGTTTCTGCCGTGCTCAGCGTGGGGGAGGCGGGAGGCCGTAAGGCCCTGACGCCGGAGATCACCGCGCTGAACCTGCGATACGCCCGCATCCCGGACAACCGGGGGCAGTCGCCTCTGGACGAGCCGGTATTCCCCGGCGGCCCCAACGCCCTCTTTTCCACGCTTCCGGCAAGGAAAATGGCGGCGGCCATCGCGGAGGCGCTCCTGCCCGGGGAGGTCTCCTACAGCGCCGGAGCCTACGTCTGCAACGATCTGTTTTACGGGCTGCTCCACCGCTTTTCCGGCACGGGGACGCGCTGCGGCTTTATCCACGTCCCGGCGGAGGGCTTTGCGCCGGAAGCGCTGGCAAGGGGCCTCCTGGCCGCGCTGGATGCAATCTGAAAGGAACGATCACCATGCAATACCGGAATGATAAATACGGCAATCCCGTCTCCATCCTGGGTTACGGCTGCATGCGCTTCACCCGCTCGGCGGGGGGCGTGGACCTGAACAAGGCGGAAAAGGAGCTGCTGGCGGCCATCGACGCCGGGGTGAACTATTTCGACACCGCCTACATCTATCCCGGCAGCGAGGCCGCCCTGGGGGAGATCCTGGAGCGGAATGATCTCCGGGACAAGGTACGCATCGCCACCAAGCTGCCCCACTATCTCATCAAGGACGCTTCTGGCCTGGAAAAGACCTTCCGGGAGGAGCTCAGGCGCCTGCGCACGGACCATGTGGACTACTATCTCATGCACATGCTCACGGATGTGAAGACCTGGGAGCGGCTGAAAGCCCTGGGCATCGAGGACTGGCTGCGGCAGAAGCAGGAGGAGGGGGCCATCGGCCAGGTGGGCTTCAGCTACCACGGCAATTCGGATATGTTCATGAAGCTGCTGGAGGCGCGGGACTGGGATTTCTGCCAGATCCAGTACAACTACCTGGACGAGCATTCCCAGGCGGGGGTCACGGGGCTGAAGGCCGCGGCTGCCAGGGGCATCCCCGTGGTCATCATGGAGCCCCTCCGGGGCGGCAAGTTGGCAAACAAGCTGCCCAGGGCGGCGGAAGCCCTGTTTAAGAAATATCCCGTGCAGCGCAGCCCGGCGGAGTGGGCCTTCCGCTGGCTCTGGGATCAGGCGGAGGTCACCTGCGTCCTGAGCGGCATGAACAGCCTGGAGATGGTGGAGGAAAACTGCGCCGCCGCGGACAGCGCCCGGGCGGGGGAGCTGACGGCGGAGGACCGGGCCCTGTTCAGCGAGGTGGTGAAGGCCATCAACGCCAATATGAAGGTGGGCTGCACCGGCTGCCGCTACTGCATGCCCTGCCCGAAAAACGTGGATATCCCCGGCATCTTCGCGGCCTACAACCGCAGCGCCGACGAGGGCTATATCTCCGCCCTCACCGGCTACTTCATGTGCACCGCTCTGCGGAAGGACCTCACCGGGGCCTCCAACTGTGTGGGCTGCGGCAAGTGCGAGCAGCACTGCCCCCAGGGCATCGCCATCCGAAAGGAATTGCAGACCTGCCGCAAGAAGTTCGAGGGTCCGCTCTACAAAATCGGCCACAAGCTGGCCACCACCTTTGTGAAATACTGATTTCCGGACGAACGGCGGTCGCCGCTGCCGCGGCGGCTCCTTCCTGCCCGTTGACAAGCGTTATTTGATATGTTATTCTGACGCTGACAAACGTTATCAAAATGAAGCGAATACGATACCCGTCCTATGAACAAAACAGGGAAGCCTTCCCGTTTCCCTGCGGGAGAAAGGAGCAGAGAGTGAAAAGAATTCTGAGCGCCTGCCTGGTTTTGCTGCTGGCCCTGTCGCTGCTGCCCGCCGGGGCACTGGCGGCGGAGCGCAGCGTTTCCCGCTGGGCAGAGGAGGAGATCGGGCGGGCCGGGAGCTACGGCCTGCTGGACGTGGGCATCCTCAGCGCGGACTACGAGCATTGGAACGGCCAGGAGGTCACGGACTGGTCCCTGCCCATCACGCGGGCCATGTTCGTGCGCTTCGCTTTGAGCTATGCCGCCGCCATGAACCACTCTGACCGCGTCTCTTTCCAGGGCTTGGTGAACAAGCTGATTTCGGAGCGGACCGAGGACGGCTATTTCCTGAAATATCCCTTCTCTGACGATCACAGCGAAGAGGTGGCCGCGGCCTATGCCCTGGGCATCGTGCAGGGCCGGGGCGGCGGCGTCTTCGACCCCAACGCCCTCATCACCCGCCAGGAGGCCGCCGCCATGCTCTGCCGGGCATACAAGGCCTGCGGCGGGGAGCCGACGGAGCTGGGGGCGGCGGAGCCCTTTGCCGACGAAGGGGACGTCGCCCCCTGGGCGGCCGAGGCCGTCCACGCCCTCAGGAGCCGGGATGTGCTGCGGGGCATGGAGGACGGCTCCTTCCGGCCCAAGGGGAATTTCACCGTCGAGCAGTGCGCCGTCTGCTTCCTGCGCCTCTATGAGCAGATGCCCGTGAGCTTTCTCCGGGGCAATGTGAAGCCCGTGTTCACCCGGGAGGAGGTCATTGCCGCCCTGGAGACGAGCAACAAACGCATCCAGCGCTGGGACAGCCCCGAGGCGGCCTTTCTCCGGGTGGACCTGGAGGGCGTCATGCACGGATACACGGCTTATTACCTCGCCTATCCCGACGGGGGCCTCCGCCGGCTGGAGGCTGCCGTGCCCATCCGCAGCAATGCCCCCCGTTTTGATTCTGCGGGCTTTTCCGAGGATGGGAGGACCTTCACCTACACCCTGACCCTGGAGGAGGACAGCTACGATTTTTTCGCATTGGAGGGGGCCGAGGAACCCACCACCAATCTTTTGTCCAGGGCGGGCGTCTACACCGTCGCCGTCGACGTTCGCAGCTGCGTCCAGACCGTGGCCTGCGAACCCATCAAGCCCCCGGAGGGCCGCTGGGACGACGTGGCGGAGGACGCCTGGTATTATGCGGCGGCGGAATACAGCGAGGAATGGATCGGGGTCTCGCCCCTGGGCAAGCGGCGCTTCGACCCGGAGGGGGAGGTCCGGCGCGTCCAGATGACGGAAGTCTTCGGCCACGCCTATGACTGGCTGTCCGACGAGATGCCCTATCTGCCCCTGCGCCCCGCCGATTGGGGCGAAGCGGTCTTCCGTCTGGAGGACGGGCGGGAGATCGAAGCCTTCCAGGCCTGGGCGACCACCCAGTGGCGCACCTGGACCGGACCCATGAACAAGGAACCCTGGCATTACAGCATCCGCATCACGAAGGACGAGCTGACGGGGCTGTTCCCGGAGCTGGAGACCCAGGAGGCCCTGTGGCTTTCCGTCACTCTGGATATGGGGGACAAGCAGGTCTCCGGCCGGCTGGAAGCGACCCTTGAAGGGGACTTTGAGGAGGGCGGTCCCGCCCTGCTGTTCTACCCGGCGGAGACTTCGGACTACAAGGACGGCGGCGCCACGGAGCCCGGCGCGCCCACGATGCTCTTCCTCTGCGCCCAGCCGGGGGACGAGGGAGTCCATCGGGGCATGTATTTCTTCGCGGAAAAGGGCCTCTACTATACCCGCGAGCCCTATGAGACCCTCCGGGGCTGGGAACTGGCCTATTTCCTCTATCGCCTCTGGCAGAGCGGCGCTCTCCCGGAGGAGGTGTTCAAGCCCGTTTATGATGTAACGCTCCCGGAGGATGCGCCCGACGGGCAGTATCTGGAGCCCCTCTACCGCGCGGGTATCCTGCGCCAGGACGACCCGGACTGGACCTTCGACCCCGAAGCGAACGTCACCCGCGCCCAGCTGGCGGTGGTCCTCTGGCGCTTCCTGAACCCGGAGGTACGGTGATGCCCTGAATGGACGGTATTTGTGAGTTGCTTATTACCGAAATCCCGGTTATACTGTATGGGAAGAAAGAGGTGGTCAGATGCTTCCCTATACCGTTGAGGAGATACAGCGCCGCATAACGCCGGTGGCGGAAGAATTCCGCCTGGCCGCTGTCTACCTCTTTGGCTCCTACGCGAGAGGCGACGCCACGGAAGCCAGTGACGTGGACCTGTTGGTAGACCTGAGCGGCTCCGGGATCGACAGCCTTCTGCGGCTGGGAAACCTGTATAACGCGCTGGAAGCCGCGCTGGAAACCGGGATCGACCTGGTGACGCTGGATTCCCTGCAGGAGCCGACGGACCGCCGCAGCCAGCTTCATTTTCGGGAGGCCGTTCGGAGAGAAAGGAAGATGATTTATGCTGCCGCGTGATCTGCAGCGCCTGGAGCATATCTGCGACTATTGCAGAAATATCGAAGAAACCGTCGTCCGATTCGGAGACGACTTCGAAAGCTTTCATTCCGACCGGGCATATCATGACCTCATTTGTTTCTATCTCCTGCAGATCGGGGAACTGGTGGGGGACCTTTCGGAAGAAATGCGCGCTGTATCGTCCGGGCAAATGGAGTGGAGCGCGATGAAGGGGATGCGAAATATCGTGGCCCATCATTACGGAAGCATCCGTCTGGATATCGTATGGAACACCGTAAAGAAGGATATTCCAAAGCTCAAAGCATTCTGCGAAGAGAATCTGGATGAAGGCAGCACCGCATGATCCACGGCACGCATCTTGCCTGCATACGATTCCGCCACAGCGCCTCAAAACCCTCAGTAATACGAATAATACTGATCTTCCATCAAACGATTGAAAAATCGTTTGATGGCTGCGGAAAAGTCTCCCCGCAGTTTTCCAGCCCTTCGGCTGGAAAAAGATCGTATTGCACTGCAAATCGCCTCGCATACCATGCGAGGCGCCGGATGCGAAGGCATCCGGCCAATAAAAACACTTTCATGTTTTTATTGAATTTGAGTATAACAATACTGCTTGCTGAACAAATACAACGGGCCTCTGCAAAACATCGGTTTTGCAGAGGCCCGCATCAATTTGCGCTTTGTGCCCCAAAATGCAAATCAGCAATTCGCATTTTGGAAAGGACGTTGCGAGGGAATCATTCAGGCGTTGGCCTGACGGGCCGACACCTGACATTCCCCCGCATAAGGACGCCGTTACACGCTGAGCTCGAAGCGGTTGATGTAGTCGTCCTGGTCCGCCTTGGACATGTGGGTGAAGTAGGCCGAGAAGCCAGCGATGCGGACGATCAGGTCCTGATAATCCTCCGGATGCTTCTGCGCCTCCCGCATGACCTCGCTGTCCGCCACGGTGAAGTGATACTGGATGCCGCCCAGGCGGAAGTAGGTGGAGATCAGGTCCCGCACCTTGGCCGTGGCGTCGTCGCCCTTGACGGAGTTGGCGTCGAAGCGGGAGTTGATGGCCCCGCCGCAGCGCAGCTTCACCCAGGGCATCTTGGCGACGCTCTTGACATAGGCCAGGGGGCCGTTCTTGATGCAGTCCTGCCGCGGGTCGGAGGAGATGGAGAGAGGATCGCCGGACTTGCGCCCGTCGGGGGTGGCCCACTGGAAGCGCCCGCCCATGACCCAGGCCAGGTCCAGGGCGCCGCAGTTGTTGGTGCCGCAGTTGACGCCGGGGCGGGAGTTGAAGTAGTCCACCCAGAGGTTGGTGAACCAGACCACCAGGCTGTCGGGCCCGTCGTCGTCGTTGCCGTAGTGCTCCAGGGCATTGAGGATGCGCTGGCGCAGCATCTCATGGCCCTCCCAGTTGGCCATGAGGGCGTCGTACAGCTCCCTGGTGGTGACGGTTTTGTCCTCGAAGCAGAGCTTCTTGATGGCATAGAGGCTGTCGCCGATGGTGGCGATGGCGTTGATCATGCTGCCCATGCCGTTGTAGGTGGCGCCGCCCTCGCTCACGTCCAGGCCCTTTTCCAGGCAGCCCTCGGTCATCATGCTGGCAGAGAGGATGGGCCAGTAGGTGCGGAAGACCAGAGCCGCGAAGTGGTACATCCGGGCCATCTTGTCGATGTAGTGCTTGGCCTGACGCTCGAATTCCGCCTGCAGCTCCTCGAAGGACTCGTATTCATAGAGCTTCTTGCAGGGCAGGTCGCCCTTCCGGTGGCTCATGGGGTCCTCGTTGCCGTGGATGATGTACTGCAGCACGCTGATGGGGCCTGCGCCTGCGCCGAAGGAGCCGCAGTTGGCCGCCATGGACCACTCCTTGCCGCTGATGGCGGGCTCCACGCAGCCGAAGACCGCGTACTGCCGGGCGTCCTCGATGGGCACCCCCCGGTCCAGCATGGCCTTGATGATGACGTCGTCGTTGTTGAACTGGGGCATGCCGCCGCTGCGGATGGAGCATTGGATGGCGATGGCCCAGATGCGGTCCGGGGTGTATTTGTTGATCCTGAGGGCCAGGCTGGGCTCCGCCACCTTCAGGCGGAGGTAGGCCAGCAGCACCATTTCCGTGGCGAGGTTGTAGACGCCGGCTTTGCCGTCGGGCGTCATGCCGCCGATGGTGATGAGGCTGCCCGCGGCGATGTTCTGGCCGCCGCCCTGGAGGTCGAAGAAGGTCCGGCCCGCCGCATGGGCGTCGATGAGCTGCTGGTTATTTGGCTTGGGGAACATGATGATCTGGTCGCCGATGTGGAGCACGAAAGCGTCGATCAGCTCCTGGGCGGTCTCCCGGGTCAGCCTTCCCTCGGCGATGTCCTTTTCGGCCAGGGGGCCCAGGAATTCGTCGATGAGGCCGGGGCTGTCGGCCCAGTGGGTGCCGTCGGCGATGAGCAGGTAGAGGTAGAAGAACAGGCTCTGGATGCCCTCCCAGAGAGTCCGGGCCGGGTGCTCCATGATCCAGTCGCAGCTGTCCGCCATCTGCAGCAGCTCCGCCTTGCGCACGGGGTCGGAGGTCTCGGCGGCCTTTTTGCGGCAGCCCTCGGCATAGCGCTTGCTCATCTGGATCATGCCATCGCACACCTTGATGTAGGCCATGTAGAAAAGCTCGCTGCGCACGTTCTCCGAGGTGGTGTTGGCCCGGATGGCTTCCAGCTTCTCCTGGGCGATGCGTTTGCACTCGCCGAAGCCCACGGTCACCGCCCGCTTATAGTTGGGGCAGAAGTGGCCCGGATAGCTGCCGGAGAGGAACTTGCCCAGGTTCAGGTTGCCGCCGGGGCCGCCCATCCGCATGGGCATGAAATCCTCCGGCATGAGGCCGATGGCCAGGGCGGCGATGTTGTTGTCCTCCCAGAACTTCGCCGCTTCCAGGATCCACGCCCGGTCCGCGTCGTCCACCCAGACGCTGCCGGGCACCTGCCAGGCGGCTTTGAAACGATCGTCGGTATCGCCGAAGTTTGTTTCGATCCAGCTGATGGGGGTCTGCTCGATGTCGAAGTGGACGGTGCGGCAGTGGGGCCCGGAATCTCCCAGGAAGATATCGTCGTCGTCGATGTTGATCTCCCTGGTGGTGAGCCAGGAGTAGAGGAAGCCGGCCCGCTTGAGGATGGGGTATTCGTTCTTGTGGGTCTGGTAGTAGTCTGTGAGGATGCGGTTGCGCTCAAAGTCCAGGCGCATGTCCTTGTTGATGCGCCTGCGCTTTTCCTTGAGACCGAGGATGCGCGCAGTCATGGGATAGTCGAAGTTTTCCATAGGTCCTCCTTTCAGAACAAAGCGTATATGTTTATTTTATTCCTCTCAGTGATCGTTAAATCCCTCACCAGCCTCGCAGAGTTCGCATCCGCAGATGCGAAAATAAGCCCCGCGAACCAAATCGCAGCCCAGCGGAGCGGGTGCGATTTGGAAAGGACGTTTCGCCGGAATCATCAAGCATCCTCGCGCGAGGGGACCCGCCGCGAAGCGGTGGGCGCGCGTTCTTCTGGGGGCGGCGCTGCGCCGCATTCCGGCGAATAAGGACGGTGCGGGGAGCGGAGCGCGATCCTTCTCAAATCGAAGCGTCAGCTTCGATTTGAGGCTAATGGATCTGGCAGGGAAGCCCCCTTGCCTTGAAGACCTCCAACGCCTTTTCCATGAATTCCTCCGGCGGCGGGACCACGTTTTTCAGCCGGTAGGGCCTGCCCAGGCGCTCGTATTTCATCCGCCCCGCCTGGTGGTAGGGCAGCAACTGCACCAGCGTTACCGCCTTCCCCAGCTCCGCGCAGAAATCCGCCGTGGCGGCGATGTTTTCCGGGGAGTCGTTCAGCTTGGGGATGATGGGGAAGCGCACCTGCAGAGCGCCGCCGTGGGCGGCCAGGTAGCGGGCATTATCCAGGATCAGCCCGTTGGGCACCCCCGTGAGCTTTTCATGGTGACAGGAATCCATGTGCTTGATGTCGTAGAGGAACAGGTCCACCCAGGGCAGGATCTCCGCGAATCTTTCCGTGGGGGCGAAGCCCGTGGTGTCCAGACAGATGTGGATGCCGCTGTCCTTCAGCTTTTTGCACAGGTTCAGGGTGAAATCAAACTGGGCCATGGCCTCCCCGCCGGAAATCGTCACGCCGCCGCCGTCCTCGAAAAAGACCGCGTCCTTCATGAGCCGGGCGTACACCGTGTCCACGTCCGTGTCCCAGCCCGACACGTAAAGGGCTTTCGTGACGCAGGCCTCCGCGCATTTCAGGCAGTTTGTGCAGCCGGTGCGGTCGAGCTTCGGCTTGATGATCCATTCGTCGGTGCCCGTGCGCTTGCTGGGCGCGTCCCGCGTAAGGACCCCCGCCGGGCAGGCGCGGATGCAGGCGTCCTCGCAGAGCTCCGCGCCGATGCATTTCAGAGCCAGCCAGCCCAGCTCGAATTCATGGCGCTGGGATTCCGGGCTGTGACACCAGAGGCAGCGCAGGGGACAGCCCTTGGTGTAGACCGTGGTGCGGATGCCGGGCCCGTCGTGGACGGCGTAGCCCTGAATATCATAGATATGCCCTTTCGCATTAACGTAATCCACTGCCGAAGCTCCTTTGCTGTTGCTAGCTATGTAATTGTATTATACGCGCCGGCGCCCTGCCGCGCAAGGGGGTTATGCGAAAAAGGCGCGCTGCAAAGTGCAGCGCGGCTCAGAATGCAGACAAACCTATCGGCAGGGGTTCGACATGCATAGGGGAACCGTGAGGGGGGACGGGAATCCCCTCTCACGTGATATCCTTGCAAAATCAGAATGCATTTCTGATTTTGCCGCCGGACCCTCAAAGCGTGCGTGTCCGCATGGACAAAAGCTGCGCGAAATCGCCGATGGGCATGGGACGGTAGTAGCGGAAGCCCTGCACGCCGTCGGGCTTCAGGTCCCACAACAGCTCCACCTGGCTGTCCGTTTCCACGCCGGCCACCGTCATGGGCTTGCCCAGCTCGGAAGCCCTGGCCAGCAGCTGGCCCAGCAGTTCCCGGTCACCGGCGGCCCATTCGGGCATGGCCTGCAGGTCCACCTTCAGCCTGTCCGAGGGCAGGGGGATGCCGCCCAGGGAAGCCCGCGGGCTGAGAGAAATGTCCAGCACCACGGAAAAGCCCGCCTGGCGCAGGGCGAGGATCGTCTGCTCGGTCTCCCTGCCGCCCCGCATGGCCTCGGCGCTGATGACTGCCCGCAGGAGCCGGTGCTCCAGCTCGAATTCCTCCGCCAGACCGGCGAAGCAGTCCCCCACGTCCAGGGAGAGGATGTCCGAGCGGGAGACGTTCACGGCGATGGGGATGGGTTCCAGTCCCTCGTCCGCCCAGCGGCGCAGCTGGGCGGCGGTCCGCCTCCACAGCACCGGGTCCAGCTCTGCGGTGAGGCCTCCCGCCTCCAGGGCGGGGATGAAGCGCCCCGGCTCCAGAAGGCCCCAACTGGGGTGATTCCACCGCGCCAGCACCTCCGCGCTCAGCACCCGTCCGTCCGCCGGGCTGCAGATGGGCTGGAGCCAGAAATCCAGCTCTCCGCTCTCCAGGCCGGCCTTCATGTCCCCCAGCAGGGTCTGCTGCAGCGTGGCGACGCTCAGCTTCTTCGGATCGTGGAAGGCCACCCGCTCGAATGCGTTGTCCTCCACACGGCCCTGGGCCTCGGCGGCGTAGTCCAGCATGGTGAAGACCTTCAGCGACCGGTCCGTGATGGGATAGACGCCGATGGTGGGGCGGAAGCCCACGCAGGAGCTGAACTGCCGCAGGATGCCGCCCAGCTCCCGGTCCAGGCGGCGGACCAGAGCCCTGTCCGCGGGCAGGAGCATGGCGAAACGCCCGTTTTCCAAAAAGCAGCCCAGGCCGTCCTGATCCCGGGCGAAGGAGCGGATGTGCTCGCCGACCCTCGCCAGGATGCGGTCGCCGGTCTCCCGGCCGAACCAGACGTTGATCAGGGGGAAGTGGCTGAGGCTCAGGGAGAGCATGTAGAAGCTCCGGTTCCCGTTGCCGTCCAGGAGCAGACGCACGACCTTGAAGAAGTCCTGCCGCCCGTAGAGGCCCACCACGGCTGCATTGGAATCATAGCTGCTCAGCTCCGGCAGGATGCCCGCCTTCATCAGGTTCTTGTTGTGGTACATGTCCGCGTCCGCCCGTTCGATCAGGGCCTGAACGTCCGGCTTGCCGTCCTCCCAGGCGATGCCCACGGCGATGGAGCAGCTGAGCTCGCTGTGGGCCAGCTGGTCTCTCCAGCCCTGGAGCCAGCGCTGCACCAGCCGGGTCAGCTCGTCCCGGTCCAGGTCCTCCGCGATGAGGAGAAATTCATCCCCGCCGTAGCGGTAGGGGGTGACGCCGGGGCGCTCCATATTCTGCAGGCTTTTCGCCACCATGACGATCATCTGATCGCCCACGTCGTGGCCGAAGTTGTCGTTGGCCTCCTTCAGACCGTTGAGGTCCAGGAAGATGACGCCGCTGCTTTCCAGTTCCTTATAGCGTCCGCCCAGCATTTCCGCCAGCTTGGTGCGGTTGAACAGGGAGGTGAGGCCGTCCCGCTCGCCCAGGGCGCGGAGCTTCTGCCGCTCCTGCATTTCCGCGGTGACGTCGTTGAAAAGCAGCATGCAGATGCGATGGCCGCCGCGGATCAGCATCCGGGCCGTCAGCGTCCACCAGCCGTATTCTCCCGCCGGCTGCATCAGGGTGCTGCGGAAGGCGACGCTGAAGCGGCTGTCCGTCCGGGCCTGCGCCATGTGCTCCTGCAGACGGTCCTCGATGGCCTGCCGGTCTTCCGGATGGAGGGCCTCCAGCATCCGCCGGTGCTGTTCTTCCCAGGGCTCCGGCCCCCGCCGGTGCACGAAGCCCTCCTCTGAGGTCGTCAGTGTGGTGCAGGTCATATTTTCCAGGTCCAGGGCAATGACCAGCTCATAGATCTCCATTGCCGTATCCAGGAACAGCATGCGGTAGTATTCCGCCTCGCTCTGCGGGGATTCCAGGGGATTCAGCGACATCGTGGGTCACCTCCGGAGGGGATCGTTCGATTCCGTACGTATTTTCCTAACTTTAACACGGGAATCCGCGAAAATCAACCGGCGCCCCCTTTGCAGGCGCGGCGAAGCATTATCCTGTCTAAATGTAATTGACAATTCGGTGTCAAGGCTATACAATGCTTTATATAGTGTACAATACCCATTCTATACGGAGGTAAGTCCATGGAAGAAAAGAAAGCAAGCGCGGGAGCGAGGGTAACGCAGGAGGCCGCCGCAGGGCAGGCCGCTGCGGCCATCAATTCCATGCCGGCAGCGCTCACCACATTCCGCTGCCCCCTGGACGGCCGTGTGTTCGCCAGCTACGCAGACCTGGTGGACCACTACAATGCCGAGCACCCCGACAGCGTCGTCCCCATCACCGTCACCCTCACCATCAATGGGAAGAACTGCGAGATTCTTCTCGAACCCCACTGGACCCTGAAGCAGGCCCTGCAGTTCAAGCTGGGGCTCACCGGCGCCAAGCACATGTGCGACCGCGGCGCCTGCGGCTCCTGCACCGTGATCATGGACGGCCGCCCCATCCTCAGCTGCCAGATGCTGGCCGCCGAATGTGAAGGCGCCGCCATCCAGACCGTGGAGGGCATCGCCGCCGACCCCAAGTGGAAGCCCCTGATCGACGCCTACTGCAAGTGGGACGCCATGCAGTGCGGCTACTGCACCCCCGGCTTCCTGGTCACCGCCAAGTGTCTGCTGGACCGCAATCCCCACCCCACGGAAGCGGAGATCAAGACGGCCCTCAGCGGCAACATCTGCATCTGCGGCACCTATCCCCGCCACAGCCAGGCCATCCTGGAGGCGGCCGAGATCATCGGGAAAGGAGCGAACTGAGTCATGGCTGACATCGTCGGAAGAAACGGACAAAGAGAAGAGTTCCGCGTGGTAGGCAAGCCCAACAAGCCGGGCATCCTCTCCTACGCGCTGGCCTCCGGCGTGGCCAAGTTCGGCGCGGACTACACCGCCCCGGACATGCTCCACGCCAAGTTCCTCCGCAGCCCCTATGCCCACGCCAGAGTGAATTCCATCAAGACCGACAAGGCCTGGAAGGTCCCCGGCGTGGTGGACATCGTCCTTTGGGACGATCCCGACCTCATGGGCCTGGGCGGCATGCCCTTCGGTCCCAAGAAGAGCTATCTGGGCAACGTGGCCCATCAGGAGAACCAGGAAGTGGGCGCTATCGTGGTAGCCGAGACGGAGGACGCCTGTGAGGAAGCCCTCCGCGCCCTGGAGGTGGACTGGGAGGTCCTGCCCTTCATCGTGGACCTGCGCAAGGGCGGCACCGACCCCACCATCCCCGCCATCCGCGAGCCTGAGGACGACGCCGGCGGCGGCATGTTCGGCGGCCCCGCCCCCGGCGGCAAGCCCAAGGAGGGCAACTGGAGCTATCAGGACAAGATCGAGGGCGACATGGCTGCCGGCGAGGCGGCTGCCGACTACATCATCGAATACGACACCAATCTGCCCATCTTCGCCTCCCACATCCCCAATGCCGTGGGCTCCATCGCCTGGTGGTTCGACGATCCCTATCACGGCCCCGGCAAGTCCCTGCACATCGAAGGCGCCGTTCAGCGCCGGGGCAACATCGCCCAGATGTACGGGGTGCCCAATGAGAAGTGCGTGCAGGAAGGCCTGTTCCAGGGCGGCAAGTACTGCGACTGGGGCCTGCGCATGTCCCAGGAGATCACCCCCCTGCTGGCCAAGCGCACCGGCCGTCCCGTCCGCTGCGTCAACACCCGCGAGGAGACCTTCGACTTCCTGATGAACGCCCGCCTGT
>JAEETX010000039.1 GCA_016286665.1 Oscillospiraceae bacterium | reverse complement strand
CATAGCGGAAGCGGGCGCCCAGGCGCTTGGTGATGAGCTCATGGTTGGTGAAGGTGTCCGCGCTGCTGAAGGACACATTGGAATTGAAGCGGGTGACCAGCATGATGCGGGTGTTGCGGATGACCTTCTTGGCCCGCAGGGCGCTGAGCAGCTTCGTGGTCTCGGACCAGCAGAGGGGGGCATAGAATTCCTTATTGGGGTCCTTCGCCTTGACGGCGGCGCAGTCGGTGATGGGAGAGAAAGCGCTCTCGCAGTCCACGATCACGGGGGTGTCGAAGCGCATGGCGAAGTCCACCACGATGTCGTCCAGGCCGATGTTGGTGAAGAAGAAGGCTACGTCGGCGTCCACCATGGCAAGGCGCATGCTCTCCCACATCTCCAGGGTATTCTCCCAGTCGTCGGTGCGGCCCACGCGGACGGGCTCCAGCACGTCCACGCCCTCGGGCTTCCACTTGTCCAGCTGCTTGAGGAACATGGTGTAGAGGTCTTCGTTGGCAAACTTGTCAAAGCCGGGCTGCAGGGCTTCGCCCTGACCGAAGCGGCAGGGGCCCTCGTAGAAATACTTGTGCTCCAGCCCCAGAAGCACGGGGCGGACCTTCAGGCGGATGTCGGATGCTTTGATGATGCTCATTTCGTTGCCTCCTAAAGCTTATGATTTGTCGGGGGACGTTCCCGTCCCGCCGGGATCTGCGAATGTTTCGCCGCTATGCAGCAGTTCCCCCGCCATGCGGCGCAGGGTCGCAGCCACATAGCCGACGCCCTTCTGCCGGTGATCGTCGAAGGAGCCCAGGAGCATGGGGTCCTTCCAGAAATAGAGCTCCGCAGCGGCGGCAGCCTCCAGGGGGCGGCCGTCCAGCACGTTCATCAGGAGATAGAGGAGCCCCTTGAGGATGTAAGTGTCGCTGTCGGCCTGAAAGCGGAAAAAACCCTCCTCCGCCCAGGCGTGGAGCCATACATGGGACTGGCAGCCCTTCACGGCGTTTTCCGGCCGCTTTACCTCCTCCGGGCAGGGGGGCAGCAGGCCCGCCAGGCCCAGCAGATAGCTGTAGCAGCCGAAGGAATCTCCCATCTGGCGGAATTCCTCCAGGATGGCCTCCTGCTCCGCCTTGATCTCATCCACGGGTCTTCTCCCCCACGGGGATGCCCGCTTTTCTGGAGACCGATCCGATCTCCTTCAGGGCGTCGGCCAGAGCGTCGATCTCCCCTTTCGTGTTGTAAAAGGCGGGAGAAAGGCGTACCGAGCCGCTCAGACCCAGGCGGGCATGGAGCGCGTCGGCACAGTGGCGGCCGGAGCGGAGGGCGAAGCCCTTTTTATCCAGGAGCATCGCCACGTCATAGGCCTGAAGCGGCTCCATCACGAAGCTCAGGACGCCGGCGCGCTGCTCCGGCGCGCCCAGGATGCGCACCCCGCCGATGGCGGAGAGGCGCTTTTCCGCATGGTGCAGCAGTTCCTTTTCATAGGCGGCGATGCGCTTGCGGCCCACGGCCTGGAGATATTCCAGCGCAGCCCCCAGGCCGGCGATGCCGGAGAGATTGGGGGTGCCCGCCTCGAATTTCCGGCCGCCGGCTTCATAAGCCGCCTCCGGCCAGTTCAGCTCCCGGAGCATGCCGCCCCCGAAGCGGCCGGGGCCCAGCCGGTCCAGCCATTCCGCCTTGCCGCAGAGCACGCCGACGCCCGTGGGGCCCATGAGCTTATGGGCGGAGAACACAAGGAAATCGCAGTCCAGGGCGCGCACGTCCGTCTCCCGGCAGCGCATGGCCTGGGCGGCGTCCACGACCACGGCGGTACCCGCCTCGTGGGCCAGGGGGATGATCTCCTCCAGGGGGTTCACGGTGCCCAGCACATTGGACACGGCGGTGAGGGCAAGCAGCCGGGGCTTCCGCTCCAACTTCCGGCGGAGGTCCTCCATGTCCAGGTTCCCCGCCTCGGTCACGGCGACGAGCTCCAGCCGCGCGCCGGACCTCCGGCAGGCTTCCAGCCAGGGGAGCAGATTGGAATTGTGCTCCATCTCCGTGCTCAGCACCAGGTCCCCCGGCTTCAGTTCCCCCGCGGCGAAGGCGTTCGCCAGCAGGTTCAGGCCGTCGGTGGCGCCGAAGGTGAAGACGATCTCCTCCGGGGAAGCCCCCAGGAATTCGGCGGTGAGCTGCCGCGTCTCCTCCATGGCAGCCGTCGCCTTGCTGCTGAGGCAGTAGACCCCCCGGTGAACGTTGGCATGCTGGTGCTGCCAGTAGTCCTCCAGCGCCCACAGCACGGGCCGGGAGCACTGGGTGGTGGCCGCATTGTCCAGATAGACCATGCCGTTCCCCTCGCAGCTTCCCTGGGCGATCATGGGGAAATCCCTCTTTCGGATGACGTTCTGCCACTCAGCCATGGACCCAACCTCCCGCCGGTTTTACTGTATGCAGTATGTAAAAAAGGCGCTGCGCTTGTCAACGCAACGCCTTCTCCGATTGGAATAGGATGGGTTTATATTCAGTTGAGACTCAGACGCCCGCATTCCTCCAGGAACACCCGCGCCAGGGGATTTCCGTTGTGCTCGTTCCACACCAGCACGAAATCCTCCGGCGGAAATTCCTTCAGCTTCGTGCAGGCCACCGCCTGCCCGTTGGCCATCACGTGATTGGAATTGGCGATGGCCAGGCCCTTGTTCAGCTCCACCCAGAAGATCTGGGTATCCAGATTCGGCGCATAGATGATCTCGGGTTCGAAGCCCGCCGACAGGCAGGTGGAGCGGACCATCCGGTCGGAATAGAGGCTCTCCGCGTCCGCCAGCAGGATGAAGGGATCATCCTTGAAGTCCGCCAGAGTCAGGCCCTCCTTCCCCGCGCAGGGGTGGCTCCTGGGCATCACCAGCAGCGTATCCTGCTTGATGATGGGCATATAGTGGACCCGGGGATTGCGCTTCACCGCCGATTCCATGAGCTCCACGAAGTCCAGACGGCTGTCCGCCACGGCTTCGTTGAGCCAGCGGTAGTCCTCCCACACCACGCGGACCTCCGCCCGGGGATAATCCCGCTCGAATTTCATGATGAGGCTGCGGATGCGGTCGTCCAGCATCTGGCCCTTGAGGAAACCGAAGCTGAGGGTGCCGCTCAGGTCCCTCGCCAGGGCCTTCGCCTCCTCCAATGCGCGGGAAAAGCTCAGGCGGCTGCGCTTCATGGTCTCCAGCAGCACCGCTCCCGAGGGCGTGAGGGACAGGGACTGCCGCCCCCGCCAGAACAGGGTCACATCCAGCTCCCGCTCCAGGGCCTGGATATTCTTGCTCACCGCGGCGGTGGTCATATAAAGATGCTGTGCCGCCTTGGTAAAGCTCTTGTATTCCGCCGCAGCGAAAAAGCACTCCACCTGTGAGCTTGTCACCCGCAACGCCTCCCCTCGTCGGATCTCCGACCGTCTCTCCCGGGGTCTTTTCGTCCCTCTCAGCCTTAAGGCAATACCGCGTTAGTTCTCAGCACGCATCTTGCTTGCATAATGTTCCGTCATATTGCCCGAAAATCTTGGCCAATACAGGAAGTATTCCCCGCGATTTTCAGACAATCTGACGAAAATTCTGACTGCGCAATCTGCGCACCAGAATTATGCGGTATTGCCTTAATTAACAATTAACAGCCCGGATAAGAAATGTCAACTTGGCCCCGTTTCCGTTCCTTCAAGGGGGCCTGTCGAAACAGGAAACATTCAGGAAAGCCGTTAATCGTTAGCGAAAACTAATTCATGATACCACGGCGGCGGCGGATGGGCAAGCGAAAAATGCGCTGCGGCGCAGCAGGCACGGCCTGGCCGCGCCTGCTGCGCCATGTTTCGTCTTTATTCTGCGAAAAGAGGGGTGGAGAGATAGCGGTCGCCGGTGTCCGGCAGGAGGACCACGATGGTCTTGCCCTTGTTCTCCGGCCTTTTCGCCAGCTGGATGGCCGCGAAGGCCGCCGCGCCGGAGGAAATGCCAACCAGGACGCCCTCCGTCTTCCCGATCAGCCTGCCGGTGGCAAAGGCGTCCTCATTAGCGACGGGGATGATCTCGTCATAGATCTTGGTATTCAGCACGTCCGGCACGAAGCCCGCGCCGATGCCCTGGATCTTATGGCTGCCGGACCTGCCCTCGCTGAGCACGGGGGAATCCGCCGGTTCCACCGCCACGACCTTCACATCGGGCTTCTGCTCCTTGAGATATTCGCCCACGCCGGTGATGGTGCCGCCGGTGCCCACGCCCGCCACGAAATAATCCACATTTTCGCCGGCGTCCGCCCAGATTTCCGGGCCGGTGGTCGCCCGGTGCACGGCGGGGTTGGCGGGGTTCACGAACTGGCCGGGGATGAAGCTGTTCGGAATCTCCTTCGCCAGCTCCTCTGCCTTGGCGATGGCTCCCTTCATGCCCTTGGCGCCCTCGGTCAGCACCAGCTCCGCTCCGTAGGCCTTCATCAGCTGCCGCCGCTCCACGCTCATGGTCTCCGGCATGGTGATGATGAGCTTATAGCCCTTGGCGGCGGCCACGGAGGCAAGGCCGATGCCGGTGTTGCCGGAGGTGGGCTCGATGAGGGTCGCGCCGGGCTTCAGGACGCCACGGGCTTCCGCGTCCTCGATCATGGCCTTGGCAATGCGGTCCTTCACGCTGCCGGCGGGGTTGAAGTATTCCAGCTTCGCCAGAATCTTCGCCTCCAGGCCCAGTTCCTTCTCCAGATGGGTCAGCTCCAGCAGAGGGGTATTCCCGATCAGCTGGTCCGCGGATGTGTATATCTTGCGCATTTTCGTTTCCTCCATTAAATTCATATTTACCTAGTGGTGTGGTATGTTTTTCATCTGGGCATAGGATACACCAAAGGTTTTCCTTTGTCAAGAGAAATTTTCATTGATTTTCTACTTTCCTACGAGTATAGTAGGAATAAGAGGTGAAACGTATGCTGATATCCACGAAGGGGCGCTATGCCCTGCGCATCCTCATCGATATGGCGGAGCATCAGACCGCGGGGTGCATCACCCTCCAGGAGATCGCCCAGCGGCAGGACATTTCCGAAAAATACCTGGAAAGCATCGTCCGGGAGCTGGTGAAGAAGGGCATCGTCGCCGGTCAGCGGGGCAAGGGCGGCGGCTACCGCCTATGCCGCAGCCCGGAGCAGATCACCGCGGCGGAGGTGCTGCGCATCATGGAGGGGAGCCTGGCCCCGGTGGCCTGCCTGACGGAAGGGGCGGCCCCCTGTCGGAAGGCCGCCCAATGCCGAACGCTGGATTTCTGGCGGGGGCTGCGGGATGTGATCGACGATTACGCCCGCAGTTGCACGATCGCGGACATGATGCAGACGGGCGGGGACGGAGACGACTATATCATCTGATTCTGGTGACCGCCCCGCAGGCTCCGTCAGCCCATGTTGGCAAAACGCTCGATGGTCTTGGTGAATTTGGCAAGGGTCTCGTCCACGTCGCCGTTCTGGAGCCCTTCCAGAACGCAGTGGCGGATGTGGCCCTCCAGGATCACCTGGCCCGCCTTGTGCAGGGCGGACTTGGCGGCGTTGATGAGGGCGAGCACATCCTCGCAGGGCACATCCTCGTCGATCATGCGGTCAATGGCGTTCACCTGTCCGGCGATCTTTTTCAGCCGGGCGTGGAGCTTGTCGCTGTCCATACACTGTGTCATTCCTCTGCCTCCTGTTCAAATTCGTTTTCCGGCGCTGGCCCGCCGTATCTGTCGCCCGGATTATACCATGTCGGGTATGGGCTTGCAAGTCCAAATCGGGCTTCCTGCGCGCTTTCCGCAGGACAGCCGTTTCCGCAGGATATCTGTCGTATAAGGAAAGCAAATCTTTTGGGGAGGGATTCTTATGACCGTCGTCGACAATCCGAAAATGAAGAAGATCAAGGACAAGAAGCTGGTGGTGGGGGCCGATTTCGCCGGCTTCGCCCTGAAGGAGGCCGTCTGCGCCCATCTGCGGGCGCGGGGCTGGGAGATCGAGGATCTGGGCGTCCGCAGCGAATCCGACGCCGACCCGGAAAATATGTTCCATCGGGTGGGGCTTCGGGTGGGCGCGAAGATTTCCGAGGGGGAATACGAGCGGGCCCTTCTCTTCTGCGGCACCGGCATGGGCATCCACATCGCCGCCAGCAAGTGCCCCCACGTCCACGCGGCGGTGGTGGAATCCGTGCCCGCCGGGCTCCGGTGCATCACCGGCAACAACTGCAACGTGCTGGCAATGGGCGGCTTCTACGTCTCCCCCCAGATGGGCATCGAGATCGCGGAGGCCTTTCTGTCCAACGACCTGGGCTCCGGCTACGAGTGGTGGCCCAATTTCTACGAGTATCACAAGCTGGCTTTTGAGGAGCTGGAGGCCTTTGACTATGCGGAATACAAGGCAAACGGCTTCCGGCTCCGCCACCTCTACGAGGTGGAGCTGCCGGATCTGATGAACAGCCGTAATCCGGCGTTCAAGGCATAAAGGAGGGAGAAGCCATGCCCATTCTGGCAGGGTTCATGGTCCCCCACCCGCCCCTGATCGTGCCCCAGGTGGGCCGGGGCGGGGAAAAGGAGATCGATGAGACGAAAGCCGCCTATGAACAGGTGGGGCGGGAGATCGCGGCTTTGCAGCCGGAGACGGTCATCATCTCCAGCCCCCACGCCGTCATGTATTCCGATTATTTCCACATTTCCCCCGGCAAACGGGCGGAGGGTTCCTTCGCCTCCTTCCGTGCGCCGGAGGTGCGCTTCCGGGAGGAATATGACACAGAGCTTACGTCGGAGATCGAGATGCTGGCCGGGCGGCGGGACTTCCCCGCCGGGACTCTGGGAGAGCGGGACAAGGCCCTGGACCACGGGGTCATGGTGCCTCTCTGGTTCCTGCGGCAGTTCTGGACGGACTACCGGCTGGTGCGCATCGGCCTCAGCGGTCTGCCCCTGACGGAGCACTACGTCCTGGGGCAGCTCGCCGCGCAGGCGGTGAACCGGCTGGGCAGGCGGGCGGTGTGGATCGCCAGCGGCGACCTGAGCCACAAGCTCCAGCCCCACGGGCCCTACGGCTTTGCCCCGGAGGGGCCGGCATATGATGCGCGCATCATGGATGTGTGCGCCCGCGCGGCCTTCGGGGAGCTCTTCGATTTTGACGAGGACTTCTGCGAAAAGGCGGCGGAATGCGGCCACCGCTCCTTCGTCATGATGGCGGGGGCCTTCGACGGCCTTGAGGTGGAGGCGAAGCAGCTCAGCCACCAGGACGTGACCGGCGTTGGCTACGGTGTCTGCACCTTCTACCCCAAGGGAGAGGATCCCGGCCGCCGGTTTTTGGAGGCTTACCGGCAAAAGCAGGCGGCTCTGGCTGCGGAGAAGCGAGGGGCGGAGGACCCCTGGGTGAAGCTTGCCAGGGCTTCCCTGGAAGCGTACGTGCGCAGCGGGAAGACCATCTCCCTGCCGGCGGGGCTGCCGCCGGAGCTGACCGGGACCAGGGCCGGAGCCTTCGTCTCCGTCCACAAGGAAGGGCGGCTGCGGGGCTGCATCGGCACCATCGGCCCCACCTGCCCCTGCCTGGGAGAGGAGATCATGCAAAACGCCGTCAGCGCCGCCAGCCGGGACCCACGCTTCGACCCCATTCGTCCCGAGGAGCTGCCCCTGCTGGAGATCAGCGTGGACGTGCTGGGCGCGCCGGAGGACATTCTCTCGGAGGAGGAACTGGATGTGAAGCGCTACGGCGTCATCGTGACCAGGGGTTCCCGCCGGGGGCTGCTGCTGCCGGACCTGGAGGGGGTGGACACCCCCGCCCGGCAGGTGGCCATCGCCCGGCAGAAGGCGGGCATCCGCCCCGACGAGCCGGTCAAGCTCCAGCGCTTTCAGGTCGTCCGGCATCACTGAGGGGAGCGCAGCATGGCAAAATGCGCGGTGTGCTTCCGGCACTGTGAGATACCGGAGGGGTTGGCGGGCTTCTGCGGCGCGCGGGGCTGCCGGGAGGGGCGGGTCGTGCCCCTGAACTATGGCTGCGTCACCGCTCTGGCTCTGGACCCCATCGAGAAAAAGCCCCTCATGCGCTTTCACCCCGGCAGCAGCATCCTCTCCGTGGGCTCCTGGGGCTGCAATCTCCGCTGCCCCTTCTGCCAGAATCACGAGATCAGCTGGTCCCCAGAGGCCCTGGACCTGGGAGAAAAAGCCCGGCGGGTGACGCCGGAAGCCCTGGCGGAAGCGGCCCTGCAGGCCGCGGACAGGGGGAGCATCGGTCTTGCCTTCACCTACAACGAGCCCCTGATCGGCTGGGAATTCGTGCGGGACACGGCAAAGCTGACCCACAAAGCCGGACTCAAAAACGTGCTGGTCACCAACGGTACGGCGGAACTCACCGTTCTGGAGGAGCTGGGGCCTTATATCGACGCCATGAACATCGACCTCAAGGGCTTTACGGAGGAATACTACCGAAAGGTACTGGGGGGCAGCCTTACGGCGGTGAAAACCTTCATCGCCCGGGCGGCGCAGCTCTGCCATGTGGAGCTCACCACCCTGATCGTGCCGGGAGAGAACGACAGCCCGGAGGAAATGCGCGCCCTGAGCGCCTGGGTCGCGGCGCTGCGGGACAGCGCCGGGAAACCCATCGGGCCGGATATCCCCCTCCACGTCTCCCGCTTCTTCCCCCGCTTTCATATGACGGACCGGGGACCCACCTCTGTCCGCACGGTTTACGCCCTGGCGGAGATCGCGCGGGAAAGGCTGCGCTTCGTCTATACCGGCAATTGCTGAAAGCATTTCTCCCGGAAACGCCCGCGGACCGCGCCCCTGCGCCGGGAACGCGGCGGAAAAGCAGCGAAAACCCCGCGTTCCTGCCGGGCGGCGGTATAGGAAAGAAACGATGCAAAGGGACTCCCCGCAGCAAAAGCGGCGGGGAGTCCCTTTATCGACAGAACCCGGCAGGACGGAAACCGGGCCGGTCTTCCCTTTATGCCTGGGGGCGCTTCTCCGGGTGCTTCCCGTAATAGTCCTCCAGGGCGGACTGGATCGCCTCCTCCGCCAGAACGGAGCAGTGCATCTTATAGGCGGGCAGCCCGTCCAGGGCCTCCGCCACGGCCTTGTTGGTCAGCTTCGCCACATCGCTGAGGGGCTTGCCGATGATGAGTTCCGTGGCCATGGAGCTGGAGGCGATGGCGCTGCCGCAGCCGAAGGTCTCGAATTTCGCGTCCACCACCGTGTCGTCCTCGATCTTGAGATACATCTTCATGATATCGCCGCATTTGGCGTTGCCCACCTCTCCCACGCCGGAGGCGTCCTCGATGACGCCCACGTTCCGGGGATGGCGGAAATGCTCCATGACTTTTTCGCTGTACAGTGCCATTTTCTTTTCCTCCGCTCAAGTATCAAAGAATAAATGCCGCTTTCCCGCTCGTCAGATCCCGCCAGATGGGAGAGAAGCTGCGCAGGTATTCCACGACTTCCTTCACATTTTGAATGATATAATCCACCTGCTCCTCCGTGGCGTCCTCCCCCAGGGTCAGGCGCAGGGAGCCGTGGGCCACGTCGTGCACCCGCCCGATGGCCAGGAGCACATGGCTGGGGTCCAGGGAACCGGAGGTGCAGGCGCTGCCGGAGGAGGCGCAGATGCCCCGGTCGTCCAGCAGGAGGAGCAGGGATTCCCCCTCGATGCCCTCAAAACAGAAATTCACGTTCCCCGGCAGGCGATGAACGGCGTCCCCGTTGAGGGCGCTGTGGGGGATCTCCCCCAGGCCGGCGATCAGCCGGTCCCGCAGGGGGCGCAGGCGGGCTTCCGTCTCCGCCATGCTCCCGGCGGTCTCCTTCAGAGCGGCGGCCATGCTGACGGCGGCGGCCACGTTTTCCGTCCCGGCCCGCTTTCCCCGCTCCTGCGCGCCGCCCTCGATGAGATTCGTCAGGGGAACGCCCTTCCGGACATAGAGGAAGCCGACACCCTTGGGCCCGTGGAACTTGTGGGCGGAGGCGGAGAGCATGTCGATCTGCTGGGCCTTCACATCCAGGGGCAGGTGCCCCACCGCCTGCACCGCGTCGGTGTGGAAGGTGACGCCCTTTTCCCGGCACAGGGCCCCGATCTCCCCGATGGGCTGCACGGTGCCGATCTCATTGTTGGCGGTCATGACGCTCACCAGGCAGGTGTCCTCCCGGATGGCTGCCGCCACTTCTTCCAGCCGCACGAGACCGTTTTCGTGGACGGGCAGGAGCGTCACCGCAAAGCCCTCGTCCTCCAGCTTTTTCAGGGTGTGGAGGACGGCGTGGTGCTCAAAGGCGGTGGAAATCAGGTGGGTCTTTCCTTTCTTCTTCCCCGCCAGGGCGGCGCTACGGAGGGCCTGGTTGTCCGCCTCGCTGCCGCCGGAGGTGATGATGATCTCCTGCGGCTCGGCGTTGATGACGGCGGCGATTGCCGCTCTTGCCTTCTCCAGGGTCTCCTTGGCCTCCTGCCCCAGGGCATAGAGGCTGGAGGGGTTGCCGTAGGTTTCCTCCAGACAGGACATCATGGCCCGGATGGCCGCCGGGCTCATTTTCGTGGTGGCCGCGTTGTCAGCATAGATTTTCATGGGTGGGTCTCCCCTCGTCTGTACTGCCTCCGACTATACGCCTATTCGCCTACTGTGTCAATAGGTTTTTATGAAATTTTGTCCTTGAATTTCCACTTACCCGGTGGTATAGTAGGTAAAAAGGCGGTGATACAATGATCTCCACAAAAGGGCGCTATGCTCTGCGGGTGATGCTGGACCTGGCGAGGAACGACGGCGGCGGCTATGTCCCCCTGAAGGACATCGCGGCCAGGCAGGAGATTTCCAAAAAGTATCTGGAAATCATCGTGCGGGACCTGGTCAGCGGCGATCTGGTGACCGGCGTCAGCGGCAAGGGGGGCGGCTACCGTCTCTGCCGCCGGCCGGAGGAATACACGATCGGGGAGATCATCGAGCGCATGGAGGGTTCTCTCAACTCGGTGGCGTGCACGAGCTGCGATTCCCAGCCCTGCCCCCGGGCGGAGGAATGCGAGACGCTGCCCCTCTGGGCGGAATACGACCGGCTGACCCACGATTATTTTTATGGGAAAAAGCTCAGCGACCTGATCGAGCGGAAATAAGGGAAGCCCCGGCGGCGGCCGGGGCTTCCTTCTTTTTTCTAATGAAGACCGAAAAACTGCGGAGCGCTGCCTCCGGCGGCGAGATCGGAATCATCGCCGGAGGCGATACCTCAATTCTTCATTCTTCATCATTCATTTTTTCGTGTCGATGGTCTTGCCGAAGACGAAGAAGCGCTGGTAGAGGAACTCCGTGGCGAAATTCAGCAGCATGTTGATGGCGGTGACCAGGTATTCGTTCCAGCCCAGGCCGGAGGCGAGCCAGTGCTCCAGCCAGGTGGACAGAGGGGTGAACACGGCATAGTAGGCCGCCACCTTCAGCATGGCCACGGGCACATTGGCCGCGCTCTGGAAGGTGAACTTCCGATTCAGGGTGAAATTCCACAGGACGGAGAGCACCAGGGCCGTGAGATAGCTCGCCCAGTAGGGCAGATGGCACAGCTCGTTCAGCAGGGCGAAGACGCCCATTTCGATGAGGCCCGCGCTGATGGAAAAGAGGGTGAATTTCACCACCCGAAGGAATTCTTTCACGTCTTTTTCCTCCCCAGCTTCTCCTTCCACCACTTCCCGTAGACCAGGAGTTCCGCCAGCAGGCTCAGGGGCAGGGCGGCCAGGATATCCAGCACGGAATGCTGCTTGACAAAGGCGGTGGAAATGCAGATGACGGCGCAGAGGAGCGCGATGAGCCCCCGCCAGAGGGGTCTGACTTCCCTTTGCCGCAGCCACACCGAGGCGATGCCGATGCTGTAGGCCACATGGAGGGAGGGGCAGACGCCGGTGCTGGTATCGAAGCCGTAGACGACGCCCATGGCCCAGGTGAGGACGTTCTGCCGGGGGAAGACCTCGGGCCGCAGGTCCTGACGGCTGGGCCAGAGGATGTAGACGAGCATGGCGACGGCCTGGGTGATCATGATGAAGACCTGGAGACGCCGGAAGCTGGGAACATCCCAGCGCAGGAAATACACCAGGGATAAGACGATCAGCACATACCAGGAGGCATAGAAAATCAAAAACCACTCGCAGAAGGGGATCGCGTCGTCCAGGGCGCAGTGGATCACATGGCATTTTTCCGGGGGGATCAGATTTTCCGTGAGGGCATAGAGCAGGAAATAGCCCACCCAGCCCAGGAGCAGCCACAGATGGGCATAGCGCTTCTCCCGGATGGTGCGGAAATTCAGGTCCCGATAGGAAACGGGCGTTCGCCGCCGGGTCATTTCTCTGCCCCCTCTCTGCTGGACGGATAATCCTTTTTGGGGATGTTGCGGTAGGGCACCACCCGGTGCTCCGGCAGGGCGCGGGCCAGGGCAAGGATGCCCTGGGTCATTGCCCGGCAGATGCGCTGCCGCTCCTGAGCGATGGGCGCCTTGGGATCAAAGGGCACCGGGTCTCCCAAATACAGGGTGCGGAGCTCCGGCGCCACATAGAGGGGCACGAAGCTCAGCCCCTCCCCCGTCTGGCGGCAGTAGGACCGGGCGCAGTCCACAAAGCCCTCCTGAAAGGCATAAAGGAAGCCCTCGCCCTTTTCCCACTTTTCCGGGAAGATGACGACCCGCCGCCCTTCCTTCAGGCACTCCGCTGTCCTGCGGAAGGTGGAGATCACCCGCCGGTCCCGGTAGACGCCGATGCAGTCGGCATTGTTGAAGATGATCACCGCCAGAGGAGCGATGACATAGGAGGCCAGGCGGAAAAAGGGCCGCTGCCATTTCGGCTTGCCGCTCCAGAAATCCCGGTAGGCATAGGCGGGTACTTCCTTCAGGCTCATCATCTCCCCGGCGCACCAGGTGGCGTGCCTGCCGGGGAAATAGAGCTCGCAGGCGATGGGGCCGTGGAGCTGGCTGTGGTTGCCTACGACGACCGCCGCCCCCTCCGGCAGCTTTTCCGCCCCCACCACCTTCGTTTTCGGATAGACCAGGCGCACCAGGCCCCGAATGGGCTTATAGAGCGCCGCCGTCAGTCGGATTCCCATGGCCTTCACGCTTCCCGGTCCAGGGCGAAATAGCGGCGGGCGTTCCAATAGCAGACACCCTCCACCAGGTTTTTCAAGATGCGTTCGTCGGCGGGGAATTCCCCGTTTTCCACCCACGCGCCCAGGAGATTGCAGAAAATGCGGCGGAAATAGTCGTGCCGGGCATAGGAGAGGAAGGAGCGGGAATCCGTCAGCATCCCCACGAAATTGCCCAGCAGTCCCCCTTCCGCCAGGCTGCGCAGCTGCGCCTCCATGCCGGAGCGGGTGTCGTTGAACCACCAGGCGGAGCCCAGCTGCATTTTCCCCGGCTCGTTGCCGGACTGGAAGCAGCCGATGAGGCTCGCCAGCATGGCGTTGTCCCCGCTGTCCAGGGAATAGAGGATGGTCTTGGGGCAGTCCCCCGTCTCCTCCAGCCTGGAGAACAGGGCGGCGAGAGCGCCGCCGCAGTCCGTCTTCCCGATCATATCATAGCCCGTGTCCGGCCCCAGGCGGGCGAACATGGGCTTGTTCACATTCCGCAGGCAGGCATAGTGGAGCTGCATCACCACGCCCCGGCGGCGATACGCCGTCGCCAGGTGCAGCAGCAGCTTTGTCTGATAGGCTTCCGCTTCTTCGAGGCTGACCTTCTCTCCCCGCAGGGCCTTTCGGAAGGCTTCCTCCGCCTCTCCCGGCTTTCCGGGACGGAAGGGGATCGTGTCCAGTCCGTGGTCGCTGGCCCGGCAGCCCAGGGCGCAGAAGGCCTCCAGCCGCTCCGTGAGGGCGGCGCACACTTCCTCCGCCGACGACAGCGTATCCTTCCCCACGCTGGCGGCCAGTCTGGCAATATAGGCGGCAAAGCCCTCCTTTTGGATGTTCAGGGCCTTGTCCGGCCGGAAGGAGGGGCAGACCGGGGTTTCCAGGCTGCCGTCGGCGCGGAGAAGCCGGTGCCATTCCAGGCTGTCCGCAGGGTCGTCGGTGGTGCCGATGAATGCCACCTTCGCCTTGCGGAGGATGCCCCGCACCGACAATTCCGCATCCGTGCGCAGCTTTTCGCCGCACCACTCCCAGACTTCCCCGGCGGTCTCCGCGGTCAGGGGCTTTTCATAGCCGAAAAACTGCCGCAGCTCCATATGGCACCAGTGGACCATGGGATTCCCCGGCGCTTTTTCCAGGGCCTGCACGAAGCGCAGGAAGCGCCGGAAGGGGGGCTGGCCGCCGGTGACGAAGTCCTCCCCCGCCCCGTCGGCGCGCATGAGCCGCCATTTGTAGTGGTCCCCGAAAACGCTGCCGTCGGGCTGCCGCCCCCCCAGCCATACCTCCGTCAGGTCCCGGAAGCGGCGGTCCTCCCAGATCTCCCGGGGGCTGATATGGCAGTGGTAGTCGATGAGGGGCAATCCCTCCGCCCAGTCGTGAAAGAGACGCCGGGCCGTCTCCGTCTCCAAAAGAAAATCCCGGTCCATAAATGGCTTCATCTGCCGTCTCCTTCATCGCTGCCGTAGCCGTTGGGGTTATGGCGCTGCCAGTTCCAGCTGTCCCGGCACATGTCCTCCAGGTCGTATTCCGCGCGCCAGCCCAGCTCCCGGTTTGCCTTGCCGGGATCGGAATAGTAGGAGGCCAGGTCGCCGGGGCGGCGGGGATCGATCACATAGGGGATGGCGACGCCGCTGGCCTTTTCAAAGGCGCGCACCACCTCCATGACGCTGCAGCCCTTCCCTGTTCCCAGGTTGTAGACCGCCGTGCCGCAGTTTCGCCGGATGGCCTGCAGGGCCTTCACATGGCCCCGGGCCAGGTCCACCACATGGATATAGTCCCGCACGCCGGTGCCGTCCGGCGTGTCGTAGTCGTTGCCGAAGATATGGAGCTTTTCCAACTTTCCCACCGCCACCCGGGTGATATAGGGCATGAGGTTGTTGGGGATGCCGCTGGGGTCCTCCCCGATGAGGCCGGAGGGATGGGCGCCGATGGGATTGAAATAGCGCAGGAGCACCACGTTCCAGGGCTTGGGGTCCCCGTTGAGGACGTCGGCGGCGGCCATATCCGTCAGGATGTCCTCCAGCATGGATTTCGTGCGGGCATAGGGGCTCTCGCACTTTCCCTTGGGGCACTTTTCCGGGATGGGGCTCCAGGGGGGTTCCCCGTAGACCGTGGCGGAGGAGCTGAAAATGATGTTCTTGCAGCCGTGCCGGCGCATCACGTCCGTCAGCACCAGGGTGCCATAGATATTGTTTTCGTAATACTCCCAGGGCTTCCGCACGGATTCCCCCACGGCCTTCAGCCCGGCGAAGTGGATGCAGCAGTCGAAGCTGTGCTCCGAAAACACCTGCTCCATGGCAGCCCGGTCCCGGATGTCCGCGGGATAGAAGGGGACTTTTTTCCCGGCGATGGTCTCCACCCGCCGGAGGGCTTCCCGGACGCTGTTTCTGAGATCATCCACAGCCACCGCCTCATGGCCCGCGGCCAGCAGCTCCACTATGGTATGGGAGCCGATATAACCGGCCCCGCCCGTTACCAGAATCTTCATTGGCATCGTCTCCGTTTCCTTGCGCTGATCCCGATGATTCTACCACAGGGCGAAAAAAACCGCAACGGATTCGACCCGCAAAAACCGGCCCTTCCGCCCAAACGGGCCGGAGGGCCGGTTTTCCTTGCCGGTTTCCTCTTACGGTATTGCAAATTCCACGGGGCCGCCCAGCAGATTCCCATCCCCGTCCACGCTGCGGAAAAGGAAGGCGCGCACCGGTCCGCCGGCAGGCTCGCCGTAATCCACCCGGACGCTGCGAGCATCCGCCGCCCAGGTCCAGGTAAAGCCGGGAACGTTCACCGCCAGGGCGAAATCCCCCGTGCGCATTTCTTCGCTGAAGCCCAGGGTGAATCCCTGCCTGTCGGATGACAGCAGGCGCACTTCCGCGCCGTAGGACGAGGGGACCGGCTTCGTGAACCGGGGCCGTATCTCCTCCAAAGGCCGCAGGACCCCCTTCTCGTCATAGTCCGAGGCCCAGTTGCCCAGAATGGGCCAGCGCTCCTCCCCCGCCGGGAGACCCAGCCGGGGGGTATCCTGCCGCCGCTCCGGGGGCCAGACCGGGGTCTGGGTGCTGACGCTGCGGCAGACGGTGCGGAAGCGCATGCGCTTCTTCGCGCCGGGCATTCCTTCGTTGGGATCGAACTTTTCCAGCTCCACGTCGATGTTCACGGTATAGTCCCGCAGGGCCTCCAGGCGCACGTTCCTGAGGGAGAACACCGCCCGCGCCCCCAGGGGCAGCTTCCAGCCCTCCGTGCCCTCGAACAGGGTGACGGTGGCCCCGTAGGGCTGGAGGTAGCCGCTCTGGGGCGCCGTGCTGCCGTCGGGCAGGGTCACCAGGTTATCATAGTCATAGCAGTCTGCGGGCAGAGGCGTCCCGTTGAGATAAAGCCGGGGCGCGTCCTCCCCATCCAGCCAGTTGAGCACGGGGGTGGTGAAGGCGACGCCGGAGCCCACGTCGTGGCCCAGGGCGCTGTTGTCCGTGACGCTGTGCCGCAGGGCGTCGGACAGGGTCCAGCCCCGCAGCTCGATCACCGCCCGCGCCTTCTCGCCCTCCGCCGCGGCGAGGTACTGGCCCGGCAGGGCCTCCGCCGCCGTCAGCTCCACGACCGTCAGCCCCGCCGTCACCGGCGCAGTCTTTTCCCGCCCGTCGGGCAGCATAAGGCGCAGCAGGGAGGCGTCGGTATGAAAGCGCAGGGCGACGCCCACCCCTTCCGTGATGGAATTCGCCTCCGTCCATAGGCTGTACTTCCCCGGCCGGCTCCACTTCCGCCAGGCGCTGGGGAGGAACCAGGGATTGCGCTCCATCTCCCGCAGGGAGCGGAATTCCCTGTCCGGCAGGATCGCGCCGCTGCCGTCCGCCGCCAGGCGGCCGTCGGGGCCGGTGAGGGCGGGATGGAAGCGCCGCACAAGGGTTTCTTCCCCGTAGAAGACCCGGTCCATGAGGGCGATCAGGTCCGGCAGGTCCCGGTCCTGGTTGGCGTGGGCCTGGTCCCGGACGATCACGGCGGCGTCCCCCTTCCCCAGGAAGTCGCAGACCTCCCGGGCGGCCTGGGTGTTCATGACCGTGGCGGGGCTGCTGAGCCAGGCATCCTGCCCTTCCCCGGTCCAGGTGAGGAAATACCGGTCCTCCTTCGCGGTGAAGAAGGCCGCCAGGAGGCTGTGGGCGTCGATGGGCACGTTGTCCGCCAGGTCGGGCCGGGTGGTGAAGACCTGGGCCCGGTCGCAGAACCACTGGTCCTCCCCGGTGTTCTGGACGGCCCGCTGGGTGGTCTCGTTGAAGCCGTAAGCGAAATCGTGGACCACGACGCCGCCGGGCGAATTCTGCACCGGGGGCTCATAGCTGAAAAGCTGTCCCTCCGTGGCGCAGCGGAAGCCGGAGGCCCCGCCGCCCCCGGAATCGCTGGGGGCGATGATGTCGAAGCGGGTGTCCCCGCCGTCGCCGGTGTCGAAAACGCCGCCCACGATGGCCCGCTTGCCGTTGTTGGAGCAGCCGGTGACGGCGGAGGCATAGACGTCGATCGCCGGCAGAATCACCCTGGGATGGAGGGCTTTCTTCTCCTCCTCGCTGAGGGCCATATAGTTTTCCAGCGCGTCCAGGGCGCGGCTGGCCATCCAGCCGGAATGCATCAGGTTGCCGCTGTCCACGCTCCAGGGGCTCTGGAAGGGGGCTTCCCTGCGCACCACCGGGTCCGCGGGGGGATAGAGCAGCTCGTATTTCGCCCACTCTCCCCGGTCCGGGTCCGTGGCGTCGTTGACGCTGAGATAGACGTAGCCGTTTTGATTCAGGGTCACGATCTGCTCCTCGCTCAGGCCGCCCAGGCACACCAGCACCGGGTATCCCCGGCCGCCGCGGCTGTCCCCGGGACCGCGGCGGCGTCCCCGGACCACCGGCGGCTCGGCGGGAAAGCGGATGTCGAAGGAATGCTTCACGCCCTCCTGCGCCGCCGGCGAGCGCCAGGGGGCGTTCCGGGGATTCGTATCCCGGATGGTGATCTCCACCGTCACCGTGGGCAGCAGCGTTTTGCAAGCGAGGTCCGGGTGGTCTGCCCAGCCCTCCCCCGCTTTCCAGGTCCCCAGGCCGCCGGACAGGGGGAAGTCCGCGCCTGCGTGGACATAGCCCTCCTCCGGAGCCACATCGGCATAGAGCTTTCCCATGCCGAAAGCGCTCAGGTCCATGACGCGCATGGTGACGCTGCCCTCCGGCAGCGCCGGAGGCGCATCCCAGCCGAAGAAGCTCTGCTTGCCGGGCATGACGCCCGCCGCCCAATCCCAGCGGTAGTTTTCCCGGATGGCGGTGACGGCCGTATCCTCCTTGAGGGGGTCCAGGCGGCTGCCGTAGAGATAGTATTTCAGTTCGTCCAGCAGCTCCTGCCGCCGGTCCTCCCATTCCTCCGGCTTCTCCACCCGTCCCTTGTCCGGGTCCAGAAAGCGAAACAGGTCCGGCAGGCCGGGCTCGTCCGGCAGCACATCCAGCTCCCGCGGGTCGGGGAAATAGGGGCGGGGCGCGTCGGGGTTCACGATCTTTTTCACAGGTTCCACCTCTCCTGCCGCCGTTTGACAGCTCTGCGGCTATAGTTGCTTATTCGGAGCGCACACGGGTGCGCTCCGAATGATTTTACCGTAAATGGGGGAAGTTTACAAGAGGGCGGGTCACGACGCCACCAGCGTCCCGCCCAGCATGCGGTACTGGATGTCGCAGGCGGCGGCCACCTCCGGGTCGTGGGTGACGATGATGACGCAGTAGCCCCTGTCCGTCACCTGCTTTCGCAGTAGCGCCATGATGGCCGCCGTGTTCTCGTCGTCCAGGTTTCCCGTGGGTTCGTCCGCCAGGATCACCTTCGCCCCGCTGGCAAGGCTCCGGGCGATGCCCACCCGCTGCTGCTCCCCGCCGGAGAGGTTCCCCGGAAAGCGCTTGTGCAGGGTGTCCGGCAGGCCTACGCTCAGCAGGAGGGCGTCCGCCCGCTCCGCAGCTTCCGCCGTGGGCGCGCCCTGCATCTCCATGGGCAGGCACACGTTTTCCCGCGCCGTCAGCAGGGGCAGCAGCTGGTAGGCCTGGAAGACAAAGGCGATCTTCTCCCGCCGGTAGGCGTCCAGGTCCATGTCGGCCAAAGACTCCCCCTCGCAGACGATCCCCCCTTCCGTGGGGGTCTCCATCCCCGCCAGAAGGCTCAGGAGGGTAGACTTGCCGCTGCCGCTGGGGCCGGTGATGGCGTACATCTTCCCGGCTTCGAATTCGGCGCTGACCTGGCGCAGCACGGCCTTCTGCCCGCCGGGATAGGTGTAGCTCAGGTTGTCGATGGAAAGGATGGACATGGATGGTACCTCCTTATATTCGTCAGTAACGGCGGCGGCGTTTCCCCACCTTCCCCTGGGGATCGGTGCACGCGAGGGGCAGCAGGCGCGTCCCAGCGTTGGGGCCCTCGCGCCCGGAATGGGGACCCGCCGCGAAGCGGTGGGCGTGCGGTGAAGGTGGCAGACGCCGTCCCCCGCAAGGCGGCTGACGGTTGAGGGACTCCCCGCCGCAGCGGACATTACACGGATGACGGGGAAAGCGTATCATTCCTTTACCTGCAGGAGCCGCATGGGGCTCTTTTGCAGGATGGAGGCGGAGATGGCGGCGCTGGCCCCCACGCAGAGGGCGAAGTGGGCGGCCACATACACCAGCGGCACGGCGATCACCCCCAGGAAACCGCTGCCGTTCACCGCAAAGAGGGCCAGCAGGGCCAGGACCAATCCGGCGAGACACAGGGCCGCCTGTTCCAGGGTCAGCCGCCGGATCGTCAGCTTCTTCGACCAGCCCAAGGCGCGGAGGATGGCCGCCTCCTTCTGCTCCTGGAGGATCATCAGCACCGGCAGCAGGGTCCCCAAAATGAGGGCCGCCGCCACGGTGAGGGGATAGAGGGTCTCAATGAGCCGGTACACCCGGTAAATGCGGTCCGCGTCGGAAGTGTCCATGCTGAACACGGGAGGCTTTTTGACCGTGTACTGTATTTCCGCCGCCATCTGCCGGACCCGGTCCGCATCGTGATAGTCGTTGAGGGTAAAGACGGCGCTGTCCAGATAGAGCACATAGCCCAGGCAGCTGTAATACTGGAAGGCTTCGGCGGGGGCATAGACGACATAGTCTGTATCCTCCGTCTCCACCTGTCCCACGACGGTATAGAAATTGCGGTAGCGGTCCCGCAGGGCCAGCATCTCCTCCCAGGTCCTGGCGACGACCTCCGGGTGGCCGGTGACCAGATGGCTGATACAGGCCGCCTCGTCGACGCGCACCTTATCCCCCAATTTCACCCCCAATTCTTCCATGACCGGGGCGGGAAGGATGCAGATCATTTCGCAGGCATCGTCGGCCCTCTCCGCATCCCAGCCCTCCAGCCAGGACACGGGCGCGGTGATTTCAAGCTCCAGCCGGTTGGTGAACACGACCCGGGCGGGAGAGAACTCCAGCTCCGCCTCCGATTCCTGATACAGCTTCCGGCAGACAGGATCATGGAGAAGGCCGGATTTCATCAGGGTTTTTGCTTTGTTGTAGGTGAGGCCGTCGTAGAAGCAGGCGTTCACCTGTACCGTAGCCGCCAGCTCGGCGTAGCGGCTGCGCATTACCGTCAGCTGCCCCACAGCCCCCACCAGCAGGGCCGCCAGCAGGAGGGCCAGCAGGGTCTTTGCCCCGGCCCGTCGGATATGCCGCAGGACATAGCGCCGCAGGAAGCCCTTGATGGGCTTTCCCGTGGCGGTGACGGGAACGGCCAGCACCGCAGCGGCATGGGCCATCGCCTCCTGGCTGATCTCCGCAGCGGCTTCGGCGGTTTTTTCCTTCCGGCGCTCGCTGTCCTGAAGGAGCTGGAGAGGGCTGCGTTTCCCCAGGCCCCGGAGATAGAGGAGGGAAAGCAGAGCCGTTATCGCCAGGATGCCCAGCGTCCCCAGGAGATAGACCGTGAAATGGGCCTGAGGCATGGCCTCCAATCCCGCTTCGGCGAATTCGGCAGCGCTGCGCGCTGCCGCCGCGTCGGACCGCAGCCATGCACCGCTCAGTCCCATGAAGGCGGAGAGGACCGCCAGAGCCATGAGGGGCAGCCAAAGGGCCCGAGCCGCCGCCCGCCGGGGCGTACCCAGAGCGCGGAGGACAGCGTATTCCTTCCGCCGCCGATGCAGAAACAGATAGAGGGTCAGCCCCACCGACAGCACAGAGGCGGCGGTGAAGATCAGGAGCTTCAGCAGCGTCAGGTTCCGGGTTTCGCCCATTTTCTCCGCCACGATGGGCCAGTTCGCGTCGTTCCAGGAATAGCTCAGCCCCATTTCCTCCACAAGGGGCAGACTTTCCTCCGCGAAAGCGCCGATGTTAGCCGCATCCCGCACAACAAAACTCACCTCCGCCGGACGGAATAGATGATTTTTCGTGTCGCTGCTCGCCGGAAGGAATGCGGTGGGAACGAAGATCGCGTTGTCCGAATAAGCCCAATAGGGGTCCTGCCCCTGCCAGGAGCCGACGGAATAGTACCTATAATATTCGTGGTCCCGCCAGCCCCGGTCAGAGCTGTCGTACCAGACGCCCACGATGGTAAAGCTTTGCTCGATCCACTCGTCGGCGTGCCGGTCCCGGGCGACGGCCACGGCCCCCAAGTAAAGGTATTGCTCCACAAGGACGTTCCCCAGCTTGAGGGTGACGCTGTCCCCCAGCTGCAGGCCGTTGTTGTTCAAAAAGGTTTCGTTCACCACACAGACGTTTTTTCCCGCGTCCTCCGGCCCCAGCAGACGGCCCTGTACCGCCGTGAGCTGCTGCCGCGTGACCCTGCGGATGGAGGCCATATCATCGGTGTAGACCACGTCGAAGGTATGAATGTCGTCGTTTGTCACCTGCATCAGCTGCCGCAGGGGAGCGAAGTCCGCCGTTTCCAGATAGTTTTCCGGGAGATCGGTCACGTCCGTGACGTAGGGCCACCAGCCCCGGAGGCTGTCGTCCCCCAGATAGAACCCATAGGAATCGCTGTCGTTTGCCTTGTTCCGAGGCGCACGGACCACGAAGACATAGCGCCGCCCCTTTTCAAGGGGGCCAACCATATCCTCAGTGATGTCGTAGTCCAGGCTTTGCGCGGTGTAGCCGCTTCCGCCCATAAAAACAAAGCTGCCGTAATCCTCGCTCGTTTCCGAAACCGGGTAGTAGATCAGCCGGACCATGTCACCGAGGAAAGCCAGCTGCTCGTCGATGTATCGCCGATTCCCCGCCAGAAGGGTCACGTCCTTCAGCCTGATCTCCTTCATGCTGTTATACACGGCCATGGCTTCGCTGGGGTAGATCCCCGACACAGTGGCCTCTATAACCAGGCGGTCCGTGTAATTGTACTGTTCGATGGAACAGTCGTTCCGCAGATATTCCTCCGAGACCCCGGCGGTCATATATCGCTTGTCTACGGCGTCGATATAGGGCAGGCTTTCCAGAGCTTCCAGGTCCGCCGCGCTGAGGGCCTCGTGGTGCATGCTTTCATATGTCATCCAACGGTAGCTTTCCCCAAGCTCCGTCAGCAGAAAACGGTTCCATTTCCCTTCGGCGGGCTCGCTCACCGGGCTGCGTTCTACGGTCAGCACGCCCTCCACCGCCGCTTCCGCCTGCTTGATCGCCTCCGTCTGCATGGCGTAGCTGGAGAGATTATCCAGCAGCAGGAAGGCTGCCGCTGCTAGCAGCAGCACGGTCAGGGCCGTTTTGACCGGGCTGCGCAGCAGCGTGCGGAACCAGAGGCCCATGGGCGGGGCCGCCTTGGGCCGGTCTTTTCGGCTGTATTGCAAGCGCAGCAAGATGACCTCCCCTTCCTTCACACGGTAAACCAGCGTCCAGCCCGGCTCCACCCGGCAGGTGCGGGCTTGGGCATTCCCGGCCGCGGCGTCCCGGCTGCCCAGGGGCAGCGGAGCGGAGC
>JAEETX010000038.1 GCA_016286665.1 Oscillospiraceae bacterium | reverse complement strand
GTAAAAATGAACGACGCCCTGAAGGAGATGTATGCCCGGTTTCCCCGGCGGGAGGAGAAGGAATGAATCAGCCTCCCCCGGTGAGGGAGGCTCGATCCACGATGTCCGATCACCGTTCCAGCACCATTTCCAGCTCCGTCAGCTCCCCGCCCGTCACCGTTTGGGTGAGCTCCCTGCCCGTGAAGCGGAAGCCCCTGTGCCGGTAGAAGCCGATGGCGCGCTCATTCCTCTTGAGCACGAACAGCGCCGCCTTCTTTTCCGGCAGCACTTCCAGGGCGCGATCCAGCAGCGCGCTGCCCACGCCCTTTCCCTGATGCTCCCTCAGCACATACAGGGCGACGATCTCCGAGGAAGGGCGGACGCTGATGAAATCCCTGGCCCGGGGCGCGTAGCTCAGGAATCCCACGACCTTGTCTCCTTCCAGGGCAATCAGGGTGTTTTCCGGGAAGGCCCGGGCGGTCTCCTCACATTTCCGAAGGCTCCGCTTCTCCAGGTATTCCCGCGGCATGAGGCCGGGATAGGTCTCCAGCCACGCGGCATAGTGGACATAGGCTTTCCCTCTCATCTCCGCTTCTGTGGTCATGGGCTTTACCGTATATGCCATTTCGCCCCATCGCTCCTTTCCCGTGGTTTTCGCAATCATAACACAGGTCCCTGCCGGTGAAAAGGCCCCGGCGCGAAACCGCGCCGGGACCTTCGTATATCCGATGTTACGCCGACAGGACCGCCAGGGGCAGCACCCCGGTCTCTGCCAGCAGGTCCGTCACGGTGCTGACGGGGACGATCTCCAGCTTCTCCTTCACTTCCTTCGCCACGTCCTTCAGGTCGTAGAGGTTGGCCTTGGGGATGAACACCCTGGTCACCCCTGCCCGCTGGGCGGCCATGAGCTTTTCCGGCAGGCCGCCGATGGGGCTCACCGCCCCCCGCAGGGAGACTTCTCCGGTCATGGCGATGTGGGGGTCCGCCACCCGCCCCGTCACCAGGGAGGCCAGAGCCGTGGTGAGGGTCACCCCCGCGCTGGGTCCGTCCTTGGGAACCGCCCCGGCAGGCACATGGATGTGCAGGTCGTTCTCCCGGAACAGCTCCGCCTTTTCGGGGAAGGCAGCCTTCACCAGGCTCAGGGCGATGCGGGCCGATTCCTTCATCACGTCCCCCAGCTGGCCGGTGATGGTGAGCTCTCCCCGGCCGGGGGTAAAGAGCGTCTCGATATAGAGGATCTCGCCCCCTGCCTGGGTCCAGGCCAGACCCGTCACCACCCCGGCCCTGGGCTCCGGCAAAATCTCATTGTGCTCCGTGGGCCGTTCCTCCAGGGTTTCCCGCAGGGTTTCCGGCGTTACGGTGAAGCATTCCTCCGGCGCTTCCGCCACCTTCACCGCCAGACCGCGGCAGAGAGTGTCGATGTGCTTCCGCAGGCCCCGCACCCCGGCCTCCATGGTATAGCCGGCGATCAGGGCTTCCAGGGTCTCGTCCGTCAGGGTCAGCTTCCCTTCGGGGATGCCCATGGCCTCCATGCTCCGGGGCAGCAGGTGATGCCTGGCGATCTGCAGCTTCTCCAGGGGGCTGTAGCCTGTGAATTGGATCACCTCCATGCGGTTCAGCAGCGGCTCGGGGATGCCGTCGGTGGAATTGGCGGTGCAGATGAACAGCACGTCGGACAGGTCGTAGGGCACGTTCATGTAGTGGTCGGTGAAGGTGTTGTTCTGCTCCGGGTCCAGCACCTCCAGCAGGGCGGAGGCAGGGCTGCCGTTGTAGGAGGCGGAGAGCTTATCCACCTCGTCCAGCACCATGACGGGGTTGGACACGCCGCTTTTCTGAATGCCGTCCATGATGCGCCCCGGCATGGCCCCGATATAGGTGCGCCGGTGGCCCCGGATGTCCGATTCGTCGTGGACGCCGCCCAGGCTCACCCGGCTGTAGGCCCGGCCCAGAGCCCGGGCGATGCTCTTGCCGATGCTGGTCTTGCCCGTGCCCGGCGCGCCCACGAACAGCAGGATGGAGCCGGACTGCTGCTTTTTCAGGTTCATCACGGCGATCTGCTGGATGATCCGTTCCTTGACCTTTTTCAGCCCGTAGTGGTCCTCGTCCAGGATCCTCCGGGCGGCGGCCAGGTCGATGGGGTGGGCCTCCTCCTTCTTCCAGCTCAGGCTGGTCATGAAATCCAGCCAGTCATAGAGCATGCCGGATTCCACGCTCTCCCGCCCCTCCTGCTTGAGACGGTTCAGTACCTTCTCCGCCTCCCGGCGGGCGGTCTCGTTCATGCCGGACTCCGCGATCTTCCGCTCGAATTTCTGCACGTCGGTCACGTTCTCCGGGTGCATCTCGTCCAGCTCCCGCTGCAGATGCTCGATCTGCCGCTTGATGGCGGCCTCCTTGTAGCGCTGCTGGCTCTCCTTCTGCTGGGAGGACACCGCCTCGTTGGTGATCCTCCCTACCTCCAGAAATTCATAGAGGGTCTTTTCCACCAGCTCGGCGCGCTTCAGCTTGGAGTCCTCCGCCAGGATGGCGTAGCGCTCCTCATTGGAGATATTCAGCCAGGGGGACATGACGCAGGCAGCCATGCCGATGGAGCGGATCTGCCCCAGAATGCCCTCCGCCGCCTGGTTCCACTCGAAGCCGGAGGCATATTTCCGCATTTCCGCCACCAGGTCCTTCAGCTTTTCCGCTTCCACGGCGCTGTCCAGGTCCTCGACGTCGCTGCGGCGGGCGATGGTGAGCTGCACCGTCCGGTCCGGATTGATGCCCACGCTCTGCAGGTCCACCCGGTACTGGGTGTTCACCACGGCGAAGCTCCGGTTCAGCTCCGTGACGACGGCGGAGACGCCGATGGGGTAGAAGCTGTCCTCCGCCATGTCCGCCAGGGAGATATTCTCCTTCGCCACGATGAGGATCAGCTTTTCTCCCGGATTCAGCTCCCGGTGCCCGGCGCTGCGGCGCAGCATGTCCAGGGGCAGGTAGAGGGTGGCGTCCGGGCTCAGGATCATGTTATAGGTCGGTACGACGATCATTCTGCATTCCTCCTTGGAATAAGTGAATGTTCATTTACAAATTGGGCTTTTGTTTCCCCGCCTTCGGGCGGGGAAGGGGTCCTGCGCTTCGGCGTCAGGGCAGCAGCAGCCGCTGGAGCATGGCCACCAGCTCCCGCAGCTGGGGCTCCGCGGGGCCGCTCTTGCGGTTCATGGCGAGGAAGCGCACCGGGGCGAAAAGCACCGCCGCCAGGTTCGCGTCGCTGCACCGCCGCAGGAGCCCCCTGGCCTGGTACTGGTGCATTAGGTCGAAGATGCCGCAGCAGCATTCCTGCTGGGAGACGTATTCCGCCAGGGTGGGGCAGTGGGCGCACTGCTCCACGAAGCTGAAAATCTCCTCATGCTCCACGGTGTAGGCGTAGTAGCCCCGCACGATGGCCTCGATCAGCTCTGCGGCCCCCATGCCGGGGCGTATCTGGCGGCCCAGGTACTGGTAGGACTGGTGGGCGTATTCCCGGAAAGCCGCGGAGAGCAGGTCTTCCTTGCTTTCATAATAAATGTAGATGGTGGCTGGGGAAACCCCCGCCTCCCGCGCGATCTTGGAGACGGAAGCGCCGTTGATGCCCTCCCGCAGGATCAGGTGCACCATGGCCTCCTTGATCCGCTGCTGCTTGTCATAGTCTCTGGTCCTCATGATGCGTTCACCTGCACCTATAATAAACGATCATTCACTTATTGTCAATAGGGAAGAATCATTTCCCTTTCTTTTCCCGCGCTTCCCGCTTTTTCCGCCGCTGCTCCCGGTTGGCCTTTTCACTTTCGAAAAGCTCCACCGCCGCGTCGGTCAGCTCCTTCGGCCATTCCTTGCCCGCGGGCTTGCCGTGCGCCTTTAACCAGGGGCAATAGTCGGCATAATCCTCGTCCAGCACGACGGTATAGGCCGGACCCATGCGGTCGTTGACGTGGCTGTAAAGGTGCCGCCCGGTGCGGATCAGCTCCTCCGCGGCAGAGTCGCTCATGCCCTTGGTGAGGCTGTTGTAGACGCCGGCGCTGATCTCATAATAATCCCAGTCCCCCTGAAAGACGATCTCCGCGCCGTAAAGGCCCTTGGCCTCGTTGCAGCCTGCCTTCCAGCTGCCGCCCTCTTTGATCTTCATGGCATTTCCTCCTGAATTCGCGGTCCGGGCGGCAGAGCCGCCCGGACCGCTTCGGATGGTTTATTTCGCGTATTCCACGTATTCCAGGGTCTCCCCGTTGGGGCCGGTGAAGAACACGTTCTTCATGCCGGAGGGGAAGAAATCGGGCGCGCAGCCGGGGTCGGGCACGTTCACGCCCTTGGCCCGCAGGTCCGCCACCGCGTCCTCGATGTTGATGACCTCCAGGGCGATGTGGGCGATGGGGCCGCCGGGGGCCATTTTCCCGGCAGCGATGAACTCGATCACCAGGCCGTAGCCCTCCACGAAGGTGAGGGGCATGGGGCCCATCTTGCCCGCATACCAGGGGCGGAAGCCCAGCTTTTCGCAGTACCACTTGACGCTTTCCTCCGCGTTGTCGGTCATGATGCCCACGTGGCACAGACCCTTGAACAGATAGTTTGCCATGATGCTCAGTCTCCTTTTCTATGTTATTTCATCATAATCACAGGTTCAGCTTTTCTTCAGCTCCAGTTTCTCCACATGGCTGACCCTCTTGATCCATTTGCCGCTGCGCAGGCGGAAGATGCACCACACGGCCTTGATCACGTTGTCGATGCGGATGCAGCAGTAGGTCCAGAAGGGGGGGAGGCGCCACACGAGACCGGCCAGCCAGCCCAAGGGGATGGAGGCGATCCAGAGGAACAGAATGTCCGCCACCATGAGAAAGCGGGTGTCTCCGCCGCCACGCAGCACGCCTTTGGTCATGACGTTGTTGGTGGCCTGGAAGAATACAATGAAAGCCTGGGCGTACATGAGGGAATAGGCGATTCGGTTGGTGTCCTCCGTGAGCTTGTAGAAATCCACCACGGGGTGGCCGATGGCCAGAATGATGCCCCCCGCCAGGAGCCCCAGGGCCATGCCCAGACCGATGAAGGCCTCTCCCTGCCGCTGGGTGCGCGCCACGTCGCCCTGGCCGAGGGTGTTGCCGGTGACGATGGTCGCCGCCTGCGCCACCCCCTGGATCACCACGGTGCTGCAGGACTGGACCACAGCGGTGATGGCCTGGGCGGAAACGAAATTTTCCCCCAGCCGCCCGAAGACCATGCCCACGGCGTTGTTGCCCAGGGCCAGGAGCCCGTCGGAGATCAGCACGGGGATGCTGATTTTGATATAGTCCCCTACCAGGTCGGCGCATTTCAGGAAGATGTGCCGGATCCGGTAGCCGATGCTTTTGTCTTTCAGGAAGAAGTAGCCGCCGATAATGGAAAACTCAAATGCCCGGGAGATGAGGGTGCCCAGGGCGGCCCCCTCGATCTCCATTCTCGGCATGCCCAGCTTGCCGAAGATGAAGACCCAATTGAAGAAAATGTTGACGAAGAAAGCCCCGATGGAGGTGTAGAGGGGGATCTTCATCAGTCCCACGTTGCGCAGCACCAGCGTCAAGGTCAGGGCAAGACCCTGGAAATAGTAGCAGGCGACGATCCATCGCATATACCTTCTCCCGGCGTCGATGATCCCCGGGTCCGGCGTGTACAGCCGCATGATGCTCCGGGGCACAAGGATCGTTGCCAGAGTGAAGAGCGTGCCCAGCAGCAGCGTCAGGCGGAGCATGAGGGTGATGCTTTTGCGGAGATTCTCCTTGTCCCCCATGCCCCAGAAGCGGGCGATCAATACGCTGGCGCCCATGCCCAGCCCCATGCAGAAGATCTGAAAAACCTGAACGAACTGGTTGGCAAGGGAGGAGGCGGAAAGCTGGGTCTCTCCCATGCTGCCCAGCATGACCGTATCCATCATGTTGACGCCGATGGTGATGAGGCTCTGCAGGGCGATGGGGATGGCGATGTGCAGCACCTTCCGATAAAAGGCCTTGTCCCTGACGATGAAGTGAAATTTCATGAAGCGCGAAAGCCTTCTTTGCTCACATATCTTGTAACGCGCCTATTATAACAGACGGGTATATCGGTTGCAATCCGTTTTTGCGTCCTGCCGTCCGGCACGGCGGCTGACAGTCGGCATGTGCCAAAAAGGACGTTGCAAAGAGAAGCCCTGTTCGCTATAATATCCGTGACCGGCATGCCGGGAACCCAAGCGCCCCGGCGGACGAAAAATCATAAGAGAGGAAGCAATCGCCATGAAAAAGCGGATCCTGACAATGCTCCTTGCCGCGGTCATGCTGACCTGCCTGCTGCCCATGACGGCGCTGGCGGACACGGAGATCGAACCGTTCAATCTGGTGCTGCGTGCGCCCGAAACCGGCTATACCCCCGGCGAAGCCTACGCGGCCAAGGATGAGTACAGCTACTCCACGCCCTGGAGTTCCCTGCACGTCTATTCTGCGGAAACGACCTGGACCTATGTGAATGAAGCCGACGTGACCTGTACCGTCGCCGCCGAGGAGCTCATGAAGCCGGAAACGGAGTACACGGCCCATATCAAGCTGATCCTCGTGAGCGGTTATGTCTTCGGCGATCTCACCCAGTTCACCCTCATGCAGGAGCCGGTGGAGGTCGAAAGCTGGGACCCGGTGCAGCCCTGGGTCCTGACCATCAAGAAGACCTATCCCCCCACGGCACCGCTGACCCCCGTCGAAAAGGTGGAACTGACGGCGACTGCGCCGCTCTACGGCAAACACATCGATGAAACCGTGGATTGCCCCTATCATTACCCCTATACCATCGACCAGGCGGCCTGGTATGACAGCAGCGACATGCTCCTGACCGCTGCGGACTCCTTCCTGGCGGGGGAAACCTATACCCTGACCGTGTCCCTCAAGGCGAAGGATTACGCGAAGTTCACCGCCGAGGACCTTCCGGAGGAAAACTGCAATCTCAATCCGGACTGGCTGGGCAGGGGCATGCATCCCTCCGCCATCCGCATCCTCGGGGACGACGCCGCAGAGCTGGACTTTACCTGGACCGTTCCCGAACCCATCGACAGTCTCACGCTCTTTACCGCCGTGCAGGCTTACGGGGAACACCCCAACAACTATGCCTGGACGGAGCCGGATGCGAATTACTGGGTGGAGGAAACCCAGTGGTTCGACATTGAGTGGCTTCACTTCATCACCAGCGAGGATATCCTCACGAAGGGCCACGAATACAATATCGAAATCGACGTCTACCCCGCCGAGGGCCACACCCTGTCCGCCACCGCCACCGCCACGCTGAACGGCGTGGACTGCGGCCTTGTGGAGGATCACGGCGACTTTGTCACCGTTCGGGCGAGCGGCCCGGTGAAGGACGCCGAGGAGATCCATGAGGTCGACCTGACCTATACAGCGCCGGTGGACGTGGGCCTTGAGGCCGTGGATTGGGCGGAAGTGCCGGAGGACGGGCACTATGAGCTCGTGACTGCGGTGTGGTACGACGGAGAAGGAAACGATATTTACCACTTCGATTTCGAGGACGGGAAGACCTACACCCTGAAATTCACCCTGGCGCCGGAGATGTCCTATGTGTTTGCGGATGACGCCGTGTTCCGCATCAACGGCGAAGAAGCCGCCGTGACTGCGGACGGACGGGAGCGGACCGTCGCGAAGACTTTCAGCGTTTCCTCCTGGCATCCCAGCGTGACCGCCGAGGGCGTCTTTGACCTGACCACGGGCGCCGGCATCGGCGACTATACCGCGGAAAGGGCTACCCTGCGGGCTCTGGGAGAAGCGGGGCTGATCACGGAGCGCGTGGTTCTGCTGGAGTGCTACTACGATTTGGACAAGGACGGCACGGAGGATATCCGCATCGGCCCCACCGAGGGGGACCTCAGCAAGGAATACATCAAGCTGCTGGACACCCGCTCCATCGAGGGCGAGTGGGCCATGAGCCTGAATGAGGCAGCGCTGGATTGCCTCAAGGCCGAGCTGGCTCCTGCTTATTATGAGAGCATGAAGTTCATTTTCCCGGAGCTCGTTTGGGTCATCAGCTTTGAAGCCGGCGGCGGCAGCGGCGAAATGCCTGCAGATGAGGTGAAGCGGGGCGAAAAGTACATCCTGCCGGAGTGCAGCTTCACCCCGCCGGAGGATCAGGTGTTCGATTCGTGGAGCTTGGGCCTGCCCGGCGAAGAGGTGGATATCGCCGACAATTGGACGATCCAAGCCAAATGGCGGGACAGATACTGGATCGTCAGCTTCTGGGCTAGCGAAGGCAGCGGCGAGATGGCGTCGGTCAAGGTGGAAAAGGGCGAAAAGTACACCCTGCCGGAGTGCAGCTTCACCCCGCCGGAGGGCCAGGAATTCGAGCGCTGGGACCTGGGCGAAGCCGGGAAAGAGATCGAGATCGACACGGATACGTTGATCACCGCACTCTGGAAGGACAAGGTCTACTGGACCATCAGCTTTGACGCGAACGGCGGCAGCGGCGAAATGGAACCGGTCAAGGTGGAGGACGGCACGTCCTATGCCCTGCCGGAGTGCCTGTTTGAAGCCCCGGAGGGCAAGGAATTCGAAAAGTGGGATCAGGGCGAGGCCGGGTCGGAATTCTTCATCGGCGGGGACCTGACGATCCAAGCCCTCTGGAAGGACAAGCCCGCGGAATGCTGGACCGTCAGCTTTGATGCAAACGGCGGCAGTGGCGAAATGGCAGACATCCAGGTGGAAAAAGGCAAGACCCTCGCCCTGCCGGACTGCACCTTCGATGCCCCGGAGGGCAAACAATTCGATGCCTGGGACCTGGGCGGCCCCGGCTCCGAGGTCGAGATCACCGGCGACGTCGCCGTGAAGGCGCAGTGGAAGGACAAGGAAGCCGTCCTGGTCAATCCCTTCGATGATGTTCAGGAGACAGATTACTTCTATGACGCGGTGCTGTGGGCTTACTACGCGGAGCCCCAGGTGACCAACGGCATGGACGCCACCCATTTCGGCCCCGCCAACACCGTCACCCGCGGCCAGGCCGTGACCTTCCTCTGGCGCGCCATGGGCTGCCCGGAGCCGGAAACCGCGGAGAATCCCTTTGAGGACGTGACGGAGAGCAAGTATTACTACAAGGCCGTCCTCTGGGCGAATGAAAAGGGCATCACCATCGGCACGGACGCCACCCATTTCACGCCGAACCAGACCTGCTCCACGGCCCACATCCTCACCTTCCTCTACCGGACCATGGGCGTCGGCGACGACGGCTGGTATGCGGTGGCGGAAGCCTGGGCCAAGGGCGCCGGGCTGCTGGACGGGCTGGAGATCGAGGTCGCGCCGAAGGTGGACTGCCCCCGCTGCGACGTGGTGCTGTTCCTCTGCCGGCAGCTGGCGAAGTGAGATAAAGAACGAGCAAACGGGGTTGCCAGCGAATAAAGCCACACTGGCCGTAAATTCCAATCATCCCCGGAGGGGATACCTTAACCGTGCCCAAAGGGCACGATATCACACGGCCTCAGGCCGTATATCACCCCGCGAAGCGGGATATCACGCCCGCGAAGCGGGCATATCACTGGGTGCGTTGCTAACTGCAACGCACCCTTTGCGTCCTGCGAAAATGCACCCTTTGCGTCCTGCGAAAATGCACCCTTTGCGTCCTGCGAAAATGCACCCTTTGCGTCCTGCGAAAATGCACCCTTTGTGTCCCGCGAAAATGGGGCTTCCTTTTTTCTCCGCTTATGATATACTGTCTTTTATCCAACAGAGGAGGCCGGACAATGGACCGAAACGAGATCATCCGCGTGGTGCGGGAGCAGAATGTGCGCTTCATCCGCCTGCAGGTCACGGACATCTTCGGGCAGCTGAAGAACGTGGCCATCACCGCCTCTCAGATCGAGAAGGCCATGGACAACCAGATCGCCTTTGACGGTTCTTCCATCGAGGGCTTCGTCCGCATCCATGAGAGCGACCAGTATCTCTGGCCCGACCCGGAGACCTTTCAGCTTCTGCCCTGGGACCGGGGCCTGGGGGCCGTGGCCCGGCTCATCTGCGACGTGCACAATCCCGACGGGACGCCCTTCGTGGGGGACCCCCGCTTTGTTTTGAAGCAGCAGCTGGCAAAGGCCGCCGAACTGGGCTACACCTTCAACGTGGGTCCCGAGTGCGAATTCTACCTGTTCAAGACCGATGAAAAGGGCCGTCCCACCCTGGAGCCCAACGACGAGGGTGCCTATTTTGACATGGGGCCCCTGGACAACGGGGAGAAGACCAGGAGCGAAATCTGCCTGACCCTGGAGGAGCTGGGCTTCGAGATCGAGGCCAGCCATCACGAGTGCGGCCACGGGCAGCATGAGATCGACTTCAAATATGCCGAAGCCCTGGAGGCGGCGGACGATATCCTCACCTTCAAGCTGGCGGTGAAGACCGTGGCGGGCCTCAACGGCTTCCACGCCACCTTCATGCCCAAGCCGATCTTCGGTATGGCGGGCAGCGGCATGCACACCAACATGTCCCTGTTCAAGGACGGGGAAAACGTCTTCTTCGACCCCGCCGCCCCCCAGAAGCTCTCCGACACCGCCCGGCATTTCATCGGCGGCCTGCTGGAGCATGTCCCGGCCATGTGCGCCGTGACGAATCCCCTGGTCAATTCCTACAAGCGCCTGGTGCCCGGTTTCGAAGCCCCCTGCTACCTGGCCTGGAGCACCCAGAACCGCAGCGCCCTGGTGCGCGTCCCCGCGGCCCGGGGCAAGAGCACCCGGGTGGAGCTGCGCAGCCCCGACCCCGCCTGCAACCCCTATCTCAGCCTGGCCCTCTGCCTGGCCGCGGGGCTGGACGGGGTGGAGCGGAAGCTGGAGCCCCCCGCGGAGGTGGCGGAGAACATCTACGGCATGACCAAGCGCCAGCGGGAGGAGAAGGGCATCCGCAATCTCCCCGGCAGCCTGGAGGAGGCCATCGCCGCCTTCAAGGCCGATCCTCTGATCCGCAAGACCCTGGGGGACCACGTCTACCGCCAGTACCTCAACGGTAAGGAGACGGAGTGGGAGGAATACCGCACCCGCGTCAGCTCCTGGGAAGTCCAGAAGTATATCGGGAATTACTGATTCGTACAAAAAGAGCCGCCGGGACGCGATTTCGCGTCCCGGCGGTGATTCTATGCAGAGCGTCGGATGGTAAATTCCATGGCATAGCTGCGCGCCTCCGTTTCCTGGAAATCGGCGAAAAGGGAATCGCTTCGGATCCGCCGGTAGCCGGAATACGCCACCTCGCAGACCGCTTCGATCCCGCCATGCTCGAAGCGGAAGCTCTCGAAGGGATGGTCCCGGATGACGGCCAGCAGCTCCTTTCTGGCACGGGAAAAGAGGCCGAAGCCCTTTTGCGCGCAGGCGAAGGAGAGGGCGCTCAGGGTCATTTCGTCCTGACAGGAGGAGGGGACCGGGCTAATGCATTCATAGCGGAAGGACACCTCCGCCACCCCGGCGCCATCCTCTCGGAAGGACAGGATCGGGGCGGGTCCCCCGTCCAGGATATCCAGGACAAAAATGTTTTCGCTCCCGTCGCGCTTCGTCCAGAGACCGTTTTTATCCAGCACCGCTTCATGGCCGCCGTAGCTGAAGCTGCAGCCGTGAAAGCGGGCCAGACGGTTGAAATTGTCGCTGAACTCCGCCACCGTGAGTTCGCCCCGGTGCAGGGGCATCCCGGCCAAGGCGAAGGAGAGGCCCAGCAGCCCGCAGATCGCGGCGGTCAGCGCGGCGTATGCCCCGATCCGCCAGGGCTTTTCGTCCCGGAGGATCAGCTGGCTTTCCTCCTCCCAGGGAAGCTCCTCCCCGCTGTCGCAGGCGCGGTAGCTTTTCCAAAAGCGGATAAGTTCGATGAAGGGAAGGTGCAGCCCCATGCCCCGGACGATCACCCGCCCCGTGCGGCTGAGGCCGTCCGTATAACGCAGGCGCCCGCCCTCCGGGTCCGTCACCCCCAGGCCCAGCACCCACTTGCCGGGGGTCGTCCCCCAAAAGTGCAGCATCAGCGGTTCCAGAAGGAGCATCATCACCAGAGGCACGGCGATATCCAGGATGCGCACAAATCCGCTGTGGCCGCGCACGCCCACGCCCCCTGCCAGGGCCAGAAGGGAGATCCAGAGGGCAATATAGAGGAAAAGATCCAGCTCCCGGGCGAAGAAGCGGCGCACGGGCGCCTGGAGGCGGGGGATGCGGTCCTCCTTCGCCACGGCTGCCTGCGGTTCCCGATCGAAGGAATCCAGATATTCCTGAGCGGGCAGGTCCCGGTAATCCACCTTTGCCTCCCGCAGCGCCCGGCAGAGGCGCAGCGCCTTGTCCAGCTCGTCCCGCCCGCTTTCCAGCACCGCCGTCTGCCGGTCCAGCACCGCCCCCAGGCTGTCCTCCCCGGCCTGCAGGGCGCGGATGTCCTTCAGGGGCACCTGCAGGGAACGCAGCAGCAGGACCTTTTTCAGCGTCTCCAGGTCCGCCTCCGAGTATTCCCGGTAGCCGTTCTCCCGCCGCTCCGGCTCCAGCAGACCTTCCTTTTCATAAAAGCGGATGCTGGCCCGGGGCAGTCCCGAAGCCTGCTCCAGCTCGCTGATCTTCATGCCGGACACTCCTTTCGTCCTTATTCGCCGGAATGTGTCGCATCCGCGCGGAGAATGTCCCGCGCGAATGCTCGAAGATTCCGGCGAAACGTCCTCTCCAAAACGGAGCCACCGGGCTCCGTTTTGGTATCTGGCCCGCCCTTATTCGCCGGAGTGTGTCGCATCCGCACGGAATGCGCACGGTCCCGTGTGCGTCGACGCCGTCCGTCGGACAGCCGTTGCGGCGGAAACGGAAAAACGATCAACCGGGTATAACGGCAAAACGGGGCAGGGCAGCGGCAAGCACCCCGGCTTCCCCTGGGGGGGAAGCTGTCGCCGCAGGCGACGGATGAGGGCTGCCCGCGAAGCAGGCGCCGGCGCAAAGCGCCGGAAAAACCGGGCTGACGGCGTTTTCCCATCCCTTCGCCCCACCGCCACATTCCGATTCTAAAGCATGAACCAACTTTACAGTCAAGCCTTTTTTCACGATACCCCCAACTTTTTTGCAAAAAGGAGCCGCCGGAGCGCTTCTGCGCCCCGGCGGCGGGATATCTCAAAACTCAAAACTCCGTTCTTCCGATCAGGTCGTTCTGCAGGCCTTCGCTCAGCTCCACGAAATAGGCGCTGTAACCCGCGATGCGCACCAGCAGACCCTTGTAATCCGCTGGCTTTGCCTGGGCGGCCAGCAGCGTGTCCCTTCCCACGATGGAAAACTGGCTCTGCATGCCTCCCTGGGCAAAATAGGTCTTCATGAGGGCGATCAGCTTTTCCCGTCCCTCCGGACCGGCCACGGTGCCGGGGGAGAACTTCCAATTGAGGATGATGCCGTTGCCGATCCTTGCATGGTCCATTTTTGCCACGCTGGAGGCCACCGCCGTGGGGCCGCTGACGTCGTGGCTGGCTGCGCGGGTGTGGACGGGGCCCATACAGTCGCTCACCGGCTCATACGCCCTGCGCCCATCGGGGGTGGCGGCGTCCACGGAACCGTGCATCACGTTGTTGGTGACGCTGTAGACCCCCGGCATGTATTCGCCTCCGTGGGGGGTCGGCCGGTGCTCCACATTCGCGCAGTATTCGGAGATCACCAGCTTCGCCAGCTCGTCGGCGTAGTCGTCGTCGTTGCCGTAGTGGTGGACCTTGGGACTGTTGACATAGGCATAGAGGGTCTCATATCCTGCCCAGTCCTTCCGGAGCGCTTCCAGCAGCTCCGCGCCCGTGACCTTCTTTTCGTCGAAAACCAGCTGCTTGATGCTGCTGAGGCTGTCCGCAGTGGTGCCCAGGCCCACGGCCTGCGGCCCGCTGTGGTTGTATCTGGCCCCGCCGGCGGTGATGTCCAGCCCCTTTTCGATGCAGTCGTCCATGAGCAGGCTCAGATAGGGCAGGGGCTTGAGGCGCTGCTGGGCAAGGTCGATCTTGTTGATGCAGGAGATCATCAGGTCGCACCAGTATTTCATCTGCGCCTTGAAGGAGGCGACCACGTCCGCAAAGCTCTCCGCCGTTGCCAGGCTGCCGGTGTCCGGCCCCAGGCCCGTGCATTTGCCGTGGTAGGGGCAGCTTTCGGAGCAGTCGATGCATCTTCCGCCGTTGATGGCCAGCTGCAGCACCTTCGCCAGATTGAAGGAGGCGGAGTCGTGCCAGCCGTAGGTCTTGCCGGGGATGCAGGGCTCCACGCACCCTACCCCCACGTACTGCCGGGCGACTTCGATGGGCTTACCGTAATTCATGAGGGCCTTGATCATCATGTCGTCGTTGAAGATTTTGGGCTCCCCGGTGCCGATGCGGATGACGTTGAAGGTCTTTTCCCAGAAGGCTTTGGGGTTCTTTTCGCTGAGGCGCACCCCCATCCAGGGGTTGGGGATGCGGGTGTGGGCGTGGGCGTCCAGCACCATATAGCTCAGGTCGTTGACGGCGTCGTTTCCCTCGGCGTCCACGCCTCCCACGTCCAGGGCCGTGCCGCCCATGATGGTGCCGCTGGAGAAGATGATGGCCCCCGTGTCCCGGATCTTGCGCAGCTGGTGCATCTTCACAAAGGCGTGCTCGATCAGCTCCTGCATCAGCTCCCGGCTGAGGTTCCCGGTCTCCGTATCCTTCTTGTAGAAGGGGTAAAAGAGCTGGTCGAAGCGCCCGTAGGTGACGCTGTGGCCGTTACTTTCGATGATGATCATATTGGTGGCGATATGCCAGAGCTGGATGGCCTCCCAGAAATCCCGGGGCGGGTTTTCCGCCACCCAGAGGCAGTTGGCGCTGACCCGCTCCAGCTCCTTCCGGCGCTGTATGTCCTGTTCCTCCGCGGCCATGCGCGCCGCCAGCTCCCCGTAGCGGCGGATATAGGTGCTCGCCCCGTCCAGGGCCACGTCCTCCGCCAGGTAGAAGTCCCGCTTCTTCGTGTCCTCCGGGTCCGACGTGTCCAGGGCCGCCAGCTTTTCCCGGACCTGGGCCCGGATGCCCTTCCAGCCCAGGCGGAAGAGCTTGGCATAGTCGGCGCAGACATGGCCCACCCCGGCATAGACGTAAAGCCCGTCCAGCACCACGCCCTTGCCCAGGTGGTTGCCCTGCTTTTCCTTTTCCGTGTAGTCGGCGATGATGGCCTCGGAGACGGTCTTCCCCTTCCAGAAGGGCTGCAGCAGGTCGAAGACCGTGCGCTTGACCTCCTCGGAGATCACATAGCGGTCATTCGTGCGCTCCTCCATGGGCCGGTAGAGAAATTCGTCCGCCAGCCAGTCCACGCTGAATTCCGGGTAGAGGGGGGCGCTGTTGGGCTTCGCCGCCAGCTCGCCCACGATCAGCTCCTCCGGCCAGATGTGGATATCCACCTTTTCATACAGCTCCCGCAGGGTCAGGGCCCAGCGGAGGGCGGGGGTATAGGCGGCGTATTTGCCGTAGCATTCGGTGACGATCCTTGCCCGCTGATCGTCGGCGGTGGAGTCCAGATTGTTCACCCATTCCAGCATCCGGTTGATGCGGGGGAAGGGGGAGGGCTCCTTCGTCAGGCCGCTGACCCCCACGCCCCATTCCCGGTCCAGGGGCTCCACGGCCAGGGGCGGCATCTGCTGATTCATGGCGTATGCTCCTTATCACTGATGTTTTTCTGATTCTATCATGTTTCCCCGGATAATGGTAGCAAAACCTTTCATCAGCAGACAAAGGGATGTTTTATCCTGGTATGTGGCGGACATAAAGACTGCCCTTTGCCTTTCCCTCCATTTTCTTCTAAACATTCCCTGCCGAAACTTGACAAATTTAGCGCATTAGCTTATGATAGTGCCATATTCCACAGGTCTGGATAGAGGCGCGGCCGACATGAGTAGCTTCCGGGAACCCTCCGGGCAGAGGGGGAGCGAAAGGGGAGACCGCCGAGGGGACGGAAAGGCCCGTGTTCCGCCGCCCGGGCCGCCGGAGAACATCCGGCGGACTGCCGCTGGGGAGCGCCGCAGGACCCATGCGATGCATGGGCGACGGGCGGCCCACCCGCATGCGGAGCGCTGTCCGTGCCGAAGGCCCCGGCGAGCCAGGAGCCGCCGCGTCCCCCGTCATGAGGCAGCGTCAGTCTCATGGCGTTTTGCTTTTCCGGGCCGGGAAAATAGGAGGGGACAATATGAAAAAGACAAGGCGCATCCTGCGCATCCTTCTGCTGGTGGTGCTGCTCTGCGGGCTCCTGACCGTGAGCGTGCTGGCCGCCGACGGAGAAGGGGACGGGCCCCGCATGTTCGGAACCTTCTGGGCCCTGATCCCGCCCCTGGTCGCCATCGTCCTGGCGCTGATCACCAAGGAGGCCTACAGCGCGCTCTTTGTGGGCGTGGTGCTGGGCGCGCTGTTCGCAGCGGATTTCGCCCCGGTGAAGACCGTGGACCTGGTCATCAGCGACGGCCTCATCACCGCCCTGGCGGACAATGCGGGCATCTTCCTGTTCCTGGTGCTGCTGGGCATCCTGGTGGCATTGGTGAATGCGGCGGGCGGCTCGGCCGCCTTCGGCCGCTGGGCGGAGAAGAACATCAAGACCCGCGCGGGGGCTTCTCTCGCCACCTTCATCCTGGGCGTGCTGATCTTCATCGACGACTACTTCAACTGTCTCACCGTGGGCAGCGTCATGCGCCCCGTGACGGACAGCCACAAGCTGAGCCGTCAGAAGCTGGCCTATCTGATCGACGCCACTGCCGCCCCGGTCTGCATGATCGCCCCCGTGTCCTCCTGGGCCGCGGCGGTCGCCGGCACGGCGGAGGGCCTGGACACCGGCATCACCGGCATCCAGCTGTTCATCAAGGCCATTCCCTACAACTTCTATTCTCTGCTGACCTTCGTCTTCATCATCGTCATCATCCTGATGAAATTCGACTACGGCCCCATGATCGCCTATGAGAAGCGGGCCAGGGACGGAGAGGACACCGGCCTCGACGCCAAGGAGGAGGAACAGGGCAATCCCAAGGGCCGGGTGCTGGACCTGGTCCTTCCCGTGGTGGTCCTGATCGTTTTCTGCACCCTCGGCATGCTCTATGTGGGCGGCTTCTTCGGCACCGACTGGTGGGGCGACACCGGCCTGGGCGGCGACTTCATCGGCGCTTTCGGCAACACGGACAGCTATGTGGGTCTGCCCTGGGGCGCGATCATCAGCCTGATCATCGTCGTCATCTACCTGCTCTGCCGCCGGGTGGTCACCTTCAAGCAGGCCATGGAGTGCATCCCCAAGGGCTTCAACGCCATGGTGGCCCCCATCCTGATCCTGAGCCTGGCGATCTCCCTGAAGACCATGACCAACAGCTACCTTGGCCTCAGCGTCTTCGTCCACGACCTGATGGAGGGCGCGGCCTCCGGCCTGTATAAGATGCTGCCGGCCATCATCTTTGCCGTGGCCTGCGTGCTGGCCTTCGCCTCCGGCACCAGCTGGGGCACCTTCGGCATCCTGATCCCCATCGTCACCGCCATCTTCCCGGCGGAAAGCCCCCTGATGATCATCGGCATTTCCGCCTGCTGCGCGGGCGCCGTCTGCGGCGACCACTGCTCCCCCATCTCCGACACCACCATCATGGCCTCGGCGGGCGCGCAGGTGGAGCATGTGACCCACGTTTCTTCCCAGCTGCCCTATGCCATCACCGTGGCGGCCATCAGCTTCGTCTGCTTCATCCTGGCGGGCTTCATCCAGAGCGTGGCCATTTGCCTGCCCATCGGCGTGGTGCTGACGGTGTTGGTCCTGTTCGTCATCAAAAAGCTTACCGCCTCCAAGCAACCGGCTTGAGATTCGTTTCATCCTCCTTTCAGAAAACACCCCGGGGACTCGCCCCGGGGTGTTTTCTGCTCTACTCTGCCTGACCGCCTGCAGTATAGAATCCGTAACTGGCCGTGCCGCCGTATCCGCTGTCGTCGGACCATTCGGCGCGGACCTCGTAGATATAATTGCCCGGCCCCGGCGGATCGACGCGGCCCTCCGTCACGATCAGCGCCGTTCCCTGCTCCTCATAAGCGGAGAACAGGTCCGGGTCCTCAAAAACGGCGCGGGCCGCTTCCTCGGGCCAGCAGCGGACGGCAAGCTCGTCGGGCGTCCGCCGGAAGTTCAGCTCGATCCCGGACCCCGGCGGGACCGGGAGGGGCGTCAGGCGGACGCGGCCTTCCTCGTCCAGCATTTGCAGCGGGTGGATTTCGTCGGTGAGAACGAGGGATTTGCCGCCGTCGCCGAGGTTTTTCCTGCGCTTCCAGGCGCAGACGGTCCGGACTGCCGGAATGTCCCGATCACCGCAGCGGACCGAAAGCAGCGGCGGCTGGGAGCAGTCCGAAAGAAGCTCATCCAGGAGAAGACGGTACAGGGCAAGCAGCTTGCGGTCGCTTGCGTTAGCTTCCATGGAGAGGGTGAAGGCGTGCCCGCGGACATTCCAGGCGATGAAGCCTTTGGACCCATCTTCAACGACGCAGCGGGTGGCATTTGCCGCCGGCTCGCCGCCCTCCGGGCCATCGTAGGGCGTCTCGGGTATGTCGGAGAGATTGTCCGCCCTCGGGGACTTCTTCACCCGATAGACATAGTTTTCCCCGCCCCAACAGAACTCTGCCTGTGCGACGCCACCCTTCAGCCCGGACCAGCGGGGCTTCTCTGCTGTCTCAGGAAGGGTCAGTGTGAGGTCGCCCAGCACAAACGCGAACGCTTCTCGGGCATCGCCGCCGGGGGAAGCCTCCGCCGTGCCCCCGCAGGCGGCCAGCAGACCCAGGACCAGCAGGCACAATCGTACGATCCACCGTTTCATCCCGGCTCCTCCTTTTGATTTGTAATGCCTGTTAGACGCTTGTTTCCCGCCGGAAGTTCCAAAATAGAGGAAAAACGCAGGCGCCGATGCTGTCTGTGCCATCCAATGGAAAATATTACCTGCTCTGCCGCTTTCCCGACAGCTTTCGCGTTCCTTTTTCGCGGGAAATGGGTAAGCTTGACGGGAAAGGAGGGATTTCCCATGAAAACACCGTCGCTTTTGGACAGCCGCAAGATCGTGAGCCTGCCCGTGGGAGCCATCAAGCCCAATCCCCACCAGCCCCGGCGGCAATTTGCTGCGGAGGAGCTGCGGGAGCTGGGGGAGAGCATCCGGCTCTACGGCATCCTCCAGCCCCTGACCGTGCGGAAGACGGGACCCACCAATTTCGAGCTGGTGGCGGGGGAACGGCGGCTGCGGGCCGCGATGCTGGCGGGCATGGAGACCGTGCCCTGCCTCCTGCTGAATGTGGACGCGGAGCAGTCCGGCCTGCTGGCCCTGGTGGAAAACCTGCAAAGGAAGGACCTGGATTTCATCGAGGAGGCGGAGGGCCTGCGGAGCCTCATTCGCACCTACAGCATGAGCCAGGAGGAGGCCGCCCGCTGCGTCTCAAAATCCCAGTCCGCCGTGGCGAACAAGCTGCGCATTCTGAAGCTGCCCCCGGAGCTGCTGGAAAAGCTCCGCAGCGCGGGCTATACGGAGCGCCACGCAAGAGCCCTGCTGCGGCTGGAAACGCCGGAAGCCCAGTGGGCGGCCCTGGAGGCCGTCATTGCCGGCGACCTCACCGTGGCGAAGACGGAGGAATACGTGGAAAGCCTCCTGCGCCGCGGCGCGGAGGCGATGCAGAAGAAGAAACGAAAAGCCCCCGTCGTGGTGCTGAAGGATGTGCGCATCTTCCTCAACACGGTGACGAGGGGCCTGAGCCTGATGAACCGCAGCGGGGTCCGGGCGGTGTGCGAGCGCGCCGACACGGACAGCGAGCTGGTGCTGACCATCCGCATCCCCCGGCGGGAGGGCGTCAGCGCCCGCGAAGAATTGCAAGCGCCCGCGTGAATTCCTCCGGCAGCTCGCTGTCGAAGGACATGACCTCCCCTGTGGAGGGGTGGATGAAGCGGATGCTGCGGGCGTGGAGGCACTGGCTGGTGAGTCCCAGCTCCGGCTTGCCGCCCCCGTAGAGGGGGTCCCCCGCCACGGGATGGCCGATATAGGCCATGTGGACCCGGATCTGATGGGTGCGCCCCGTCTCCAGGGCGCAGCGGACATAGCTGTAGCCGGGGTAGGCTTCCAGCACCCGGTATCGGGTCACCGCCCGGCGGGAGCCCTGGGCCGTCACCGCCATCTTCTTCCAGTCCCTGGGGCTGCGGCCGATGGGGGCGTCCACGGTTCCCTCCGCCTCCCGGGGGGTGCCCCGCAGGATGGCCTCGTATTCCCGGCTGAGGCTGCGGTCACTGAGCTGGGCCGAGAGGAGCCGGTGGGCCCGGTCGTTCTTGGCGCAGAGCATCAGGCCGGAGGTGTCCATATCCAGCCGGTGGACGATGCCGGGGCGGCTCACCCCGCCGATGCCGGAAAGCGTGTCGCCGCAGTGCCACAAAAGGGCGTTCACCAGCGTGCCGGAGGGATGCCCCGGCGCGGGGTGCACCACCAGGCCCTTGGGCTTGTTGAGCACGATCAGGTCGGCGTCCTCATAGACGATATCCAGGGGAATGTCCTCCGGCGTCAGCTCCAGAGCTTCCGGCTCCGGCACCTCCGCCCGGTAGCGCTCCCCGGGGCTGACCCGGCGGTTCTTCTTCACCGCCGCGCCCTCCAGGGTCACCAGTCCTTCTTCGATGAGCTGCTGGGCCCGGCTGCGGCTCATGTCCTCCAGACTGTCCGCCAGAAAGGCGTCCAGCCGCGCCCCGGCGTCCTCCGCCTCAGCGGTCAGATACGTCGTCATTTTCGTCAAATTCCCGGCGGGTCTGTTCCGCCAGGGCGGCGTCCTTTTTTGCAGCCTCCCGGCTCTTTTCCCAGCGCCGGCGGCTGGCCTCCTGCCGTTCCAGGCGGTTCTTCTTCTCGTCCCCCAGCACCCAGAGGCACATCAGCACCGCCCCCACGGTGATGAAGCAGTCGGCCACGTTGAAGACGGGGAAATCCATGAACTGCGTCTCGAACATGTCGATCACATAGCCCTGCAGGAAGCGGTCGAGCGCGTTGCCCACCGCGCCGCCCAGGATGAAGGCAAGGCTGATCCTGCCCAGGACCGCTGCGGGCTTTCCCAGCAGGATGACGCAGAGGATCGCCGCGCACACAAGGGCCGTCACCGCCAGCAGCAGGGTGGTTTTGCCCGCAAGGATGCCCCAGCTGGCGCCGTAGTTGTGCACCAGCGTCAGCTGCAGGACGCCCGGCAGGAACGCGGCGGAGGAACCCACCCGCACCAGCTGCCGGGAAATGAACCCCTTGTACCACTGATCCAGGACTACGATCAGGGCGCTGAGAAGGACATAGGGCATAAGCTTCTGACCTTTCAATTGCGGCAGCGGCAAATGAGCCGCTGCCGCAGAGTAATCTGAAATCTGATTATCCTTTGATAACGCCCGCGCACCTCGGGCAGAGGCCGGGATGATCCGGGTTTTCGCCCACATGCTCGTCATGAGCCCAGCAGCGCTCGCACTTGGGCGCTTGGGAAGCCTGCACCTCCACCTGGATGCCGGCGGCGGCGCCCTTCTCCAGCCCCTCGGCGAAGTCGGGCAGCACCGTCACCTTGGAGACGATGCAGACGGTTTTCAGGTCGACGTCCGCCAGGGCCTCCGGCGGCAGGGCGTCTCCCAGGCGGAGCGTGACCTCCGCGTCCAGGGGCTTGCCGATGATCTTTTCCCCGCGGGCAAGCTCCAGGGCCTTCAGCACGTCGGAGCGCACCTTCATGACGGTTTCCCACTTTTCGGCTTCCCCGTCGGAGAGCTTCCGGGCGTCGTCGGCCTCCGGCATGTCGTTATACATGACGCTCTCGGCGTCGTCCCGCTCCCGGTGAGGCAGGAAGCCCCAGATCTCCTCTGCCGTGAAGCTGAGGATGGGGGCCAGCAGCCGGGTCATGGCGTCCAGAATGTGCCAGATGGCGGTCTGGGCGCTGCGGCGCAGCTTTCCGTCCCTTGCCTCGCAGTAGAGCCGGTCCTTGATGATGTCCAGATAGAAGTTGGACATGTCCGTGACGCAGAAATTGTGGATGGCATAGGTCACGGCGAAGAATTCATAGTTATCGTAGGCCTCCCGGCAGCGCTCGATGAGGGCGTTCAGGCGGCTCAGGGCCCAGCGGTCCAGGCTCTCCAGCTCCTCATAGGGCAGCAGCCCCGTTTCAGGGTCGAAGCCGTCCAGATTGCCCAGGATATAGCGGGCGGTGTTGCGGATTTTGAGGTATTTGTCGCTGAGCTGCTTGAAGATGGGGTCGGAGCAGCGCATATCCAGCCGGTAGTCGGCGGAGGCGGCCCAGAGACGCAGCAGCTCCGCGCCGTATTTGGGGATCAGCTCGTCAGGGGCGACGGTGTTGCCCAGGGACTTGTGCATGGCCCTGCCCTGGCCGTCCACGGTCCAGCCGTGGGTGAGGACCTGGCGGTAGGGGGCCTGTCCCTTGGTGGCCACAGCGGTGAGCAGGCTGGACTGGAACCAGCCGCGATATTGGTCGCCCCCCTCCAGATAGAGGTCCGCGGGCCAGACGCCGGGGCTGTCCAGGGCCATGGAGGCCACATGGGTGCTGCCGGAATCGAACCAGCCGTCCAGGGTGTCGGTCTCCTTGGTGAAGGTCTTCCCCTCGCCGCAGATGGGGCAGGTGAAGCCCGCGGGCAGCAGGTCGGCGGCGTCCTTCAGGAACCAGACGTTGGAGCCGGCGGCCTTGAATTCCTCGGAGACCCTGGCGATGGTCTCGGGGGTGCAGACGGGCTTATGGCAGCTGTCGCAGTAGAACACGGGGATGGGCAGGCCCCAGTGGCGCTGGCGGGAGATGCACCAGTCGGCCCGCTCCCGGATCATGCCCTCCATGCGGCCCTTGCCCCATTCGGGCAGCCACTTGACGCCGTTGGCAGCAGCCACCGCCGCCTCCTTGAAGGCGTCCACGGAGCAGAACCACTGGTCGGTGGCCCGGTAGAGGATGGGGTTCTTGCAGCGCCAGCAATGGGCGTACTGATGGAGGATTTCCTTGCTTCCCAGCAGCGCGGAAGCGGCCTTCAGGTCCTCGAAAATGGCTTCGTTTGCCT